>CAYUZB010000075.1:0-18871 GCA_964449565.1 uncultured Granulosicoccaceae bacterium
CCGCACTGACAGCTAAAAAACTAACAGGCAAAAAAATCCTGATCACCGCTGGCCCAACACGTGAACCAATTGATCCGGTGCGATTCCTGAGCAATCGAAGCTCGGGCAAAATGGGCTATGCGATTGCCACCGCAGCCAGCGAGCTTGGTGCTGATGTCACATTGATATCAGGGCCAGTACATCTTGATACACCGCACGGCGTCAATCGTATCGATGTCATCACCGCAGAACAGATGCTGGACTCAACCCTGGATCACGCAAACTCACATGACATATTCATATCGGTTGCCGCCGTTGCTGACTACCGTGTCGAAAAAATCAGTGAACAGAAAATCAAGAAAAGCAGCGATGACGTCGAGCTCAAGCTGACGCGCAATCCCGATATTCTCAAGTCAGTTGCAGCATTAAAAAACAAACCCTTTTGTGTTGGCTTCGCCGCGGAGACTGAAAAGGTCGAAGAACACGCTCGCGGCAAATTGAAAAAGAAACGGCTCGACATGATTGCCGCCAACCATGTCGCCCAGGCAGGTAATCCGGTTTTTGGCAGTGACGTCAATGCCCTCGACGTGTACTGGCCAGAAAAAGGACACGAGCACATACCGTCAGACTCAAAGCTCAACGTTGCGCGCGGTTTATTAGGTATTATTGCAGCCCGATTCAGCGACTCCTAGTCGCCCAGCGACGTTTCAGGTGCAATGAACCGTATTGAATACATCGTTCTCGACCCACGAGTTGGCGATACTATCGCACTGCCCGAATACGCCAGTGAAGGCTCGGCCGGTCTTGATCTGCGTGCCTGTATTGACGCTGACACCACGCTGGAACCGGGCGACACCACACTGTTGCCAACGGGCCTTGCCATCCACATCAAGGACCCGGGCTACGCCGGTATCATCCTGCCGCGCTCCGGTCTGGGCCACAAACACGGCATCGTCCTCGGCAATCTGGTCGGTCTGATCGATTCCGACTATCAAGGCCAGCTCTTTGTTTCCTGCTGGAATCGCGGTAATTCCGCGTTTTTGATCGAAGTTGGTACGCGGATTGCCCAGTTGGTCATTGTGCCCGTGGCCCAGGTATCGTTCGATCGCGTTACAAGCTTTGATTCTTCAGAGCGCGGTAGCGGCGGCTTTGGCTCCACCGGTAAAAACTAACTATCAGGACCCTATAAAACCAATGTCAATTTCTCCGGATATCTTCCGCGCATACGACATTCGCGGCGTTGTCACCACCACCTTGACTCCCGATGTCGTCAAGCAGGTTGGTCAGGCTTTTGGCAGTGAGTGTCAGGATCGCGGCATCACGAAAGCCGTAGTTGCCCGCGACGGTCGGCTTTCCGGCCCGGATCTGATCGAAGCACTCAGTGCCGGCATTCAATCTGCTGGCGTTGATGTCATCGATATCGGCATGGTGCCAACACCCGTGCTGTACTTCGCCACCTATCATCTGGAAACCGGTACCGGCATCATGGTCACCGGCAGCCATAACCCGCCTGAATACAACGGCCTGAAAATGGTTATCGACGGCGATGCCTTGTTTGGTGATGGTATTACCGCGCTTTACACCAGGCTGCAGGAAGGGCGTCTGACAACCGGCGCCGGTGGCAAAAGTTCTGAAGACATACTGGGCGATTATCTGGATCGTGTACTCGGCGATATCAAACTCGAACGTCAGATGTCTATCGCTTACGATTGCGGTAACGGTGTTGCTGGTGCCGCGGCCCCCCAACTCTTCGACGGGCTTGGCTGCAAGACAGAAAGCTTGTTCACCACCGTCGATGGTAATTTCCCGAATCATCATCCGGATCCCGCCAAGCTTGAAAATCTTGAAGACCTGATCAAGGTCGTAAAAGATAACAAGCTCGAGCTTGGCCTCGCCTTCGATGGCGATGGTGATCGCGTCGGCGTTGTCGACGACCAAGGCAATGTTATCTGGCCCGATCGTCAAATGGTGCTGTACGCAGCCGATGTACTGAGCCGTAATCCCGGTGCCTCGATCATCTACGATGTCAAATGTTCCAAAGTATTGCCACAAGCCATCTCCGATGCTGGCGGCAAGCCGGACATGTGGAAAACCGGGCATTCATTTATCAAGGCACGTATCAAGGAAACCGGCGCCCTGCTCGGTGGCGAGATGAGTGGTCATATCTTCTTCAAGGAACGCTGGTACGGCTTTGACGATGCACTGTATTCTGCCGCCCGTTTGCTTGAGATACTGTCCAAGACTGATCGCCCGGCGAGTGAAATATTCGGCGAGATCCCTAACAGTATCAATACGCCTGAGCTCAACGTCACCTTGGAGCGCGACGGTGCGCAACACGAATTCATCGAGAATTTTGTCAGCAAGGCAAGCTTTGAGGGGGCCAGGCTCACCACTATCGATGGCGTCCGCGCCGACTATCCCGATGGTTGGGGGCTGGTTCGTGCGTCCAACACCACGCCATCTCTGGTCATTCGCTTTGAAGCCGATACTGATGAAGCAATGGAACGCATACAAAACGAATTTCGCAGTACCATGCAGGCAACCGACAGCAGCATAAAAATTCCGTTCTGATGGATGATCTCGACGGCGCCGCAAATACGGCGCGCGTTCTCAACGAAGCGCTACCGTATCTGCAGCGCTACGCCGGCCAGACCGTCGTCATCAAGTATGGCGGCAATGCCATGACTGATGAACATCTGCAGCGTTCGTTTGCACAAAACGTTGTCATGATGAAACAAGTCGGGATCAATCCTGTCGTTGTGCATGGCGGTGGTCCACAGATCGGCGAGATGCTCAAACGCCTCAAGATCGAAAGCGAATTCATCGACGGCATGCGCGTTACCGACAAGGCAACGATGGAAGTTGTCGAAATGGTTCTCGGTGGCCTCGTCAACAAGAATATAGTGTCACTGTTGAATCAGGTTGGTGGTCGTGCCGTTGGACTAACTGGCAAGGATTCAGAATTCATAACCGCCTCAGCCATGAAACTGCCCGGCAAGCCTGATATATCACTGGGCTATGTGGGTGACGTTGAATCGGTAAACACCGATATCCTCGATCACTTGATTGACGACGATTTCATTCCGGTTATCGCGCCCATTGGCACGGATGCGGAAGGGGCCAGTTACAATATCAATGCAGATCTGGTTGCCAGCGCTGTTGCCGTTGCACTGAATGCATCAAGGCTTTTATTGCTCACGAATACACCGGGTATTCTCGACAAGCAGGGTGCACTGCTGACAGGCCTGACCTCATCCAACATTCAATCCTTGATTGCCGATGGCACCTTGTCTGGTGGCATGTTGCCCAAGGTCACCTGTGCATTGGAGGCGATTGCCAACGGTGTTCCCAGCGTCGTCATCATTGATGGCCGTGTGGAACACGCCGTACTGTTGGAGTTGTTTACTGATCAAGGTGCAGGAACCCTGATTCATCAGTAACTACTATTCAGTAGTTTATAGTCAGTAACTATTAATGGGACTGACTAAAGCTTATCAACGGGCTGCTTAACGCCCTGATTTCAGCTCGCGATAGCGGATCAGATCTTCATCAAATTTGATCGCCACATCTGAACGTTCTGACGCCTTTGAATCAATCAAGGACCAGGCGTTTTCGATATTGCGCTGAATACTGCGTTGCTCTGCATATAAGGTAGGTTGCGCTTCCCCGAAACCTTTCGCCTTTTCCTGTAATTCAACTCGCTTGTCAACAACGGAAAGCCTATCTGACAAGATGCGAATTCGATCGTCGAGCCGGCTGATCAGACCATCGATCATGCCAATACGATCTTCACGCGTCCTGAGCAGATCCTCTTCGGTGGTAAACGTTGCCAACAGTGCACGATCACGGATACGTGCAAGTTCTTTTTGACGTTCACGCTTACGCTCTTGACGACGTTCTTCTCGGCTCAATACCTTGTCGAGTACAACACCTTGCTGGTTCAGAATGGCGTGGCCGTTGTCTTGCTTGGAATCAGGCGCTCTGTCCTGATAAGTGATCAGACCACCGTCTTCCCAACGATAGACCGTTTCAGCCGCAACTGGCGAAGAATAAGCAATAGCCAAAAGGAGCACAGGCACTGCCAGCGCACATGACACCACCCTGGTGGAACCTTTTTCGCCAAACTTAGATAGGAAAACTGACATTTCCAGAAAACTCCAAGGCCGCCCGCATCCCTAGCGGGTTTTATGTGAAGAACCACGCAAACCTCTTCTACAAGCCTGTACAAGAGTTATTGCGTACTCTCTTCGTAGCGTCCTCAGCGGCAGTATTCTGAGTGAACACCGTCAAAAGTGTGAAGCTGTACACTAGAGTGATGCGTATCATCACTGCCAACCTCAATGGCGTACGTTCCGCCGCGTCCAAGGGCTTCTTTACCTGGCTTTCACGACAGAAAGCGGATGTTGTCTGTATTCAGGAGACAAAAGCCCAATTGGCGCAACTGAGCGACCCCGTATTTCATCCCCGGCGCTACCATTGCTACTATCACGACGCCGTCAAGAAGGGCTACAGCGGCACAGCCTTGTACACCCGCCAGGAACCTGCAAAACTCATTCGCGGCCTGGGTATTGACTGGATCGATCACGAAGGCCGTTATCTTGAGGCACGCTTTGGCAATTTGTCGATCGTGTCCTTGTACATGCCCTCGGGTAGTAGTGGCGATGAACGCCAGGCATTCAAAATCCGCATGATGGACGCCTTTCTGCCACACCTGAAAAAACTCAAAGCCGCGGGCCGAACTGCTGTGGTCTGCGGTGACTGGAACATCGCACACACCGAAGCAGACATTCGCAATTGGCGCGGCAACCGTAAAAATTCAGGTTTTCTGCCCGAAGAACGTCAGTGGCTAAGCGAGCTGTTTGATGATCACGGCTACACTGATGCCTTCCGTCAGCTACCGCAAAAGGAACATGAATACACTTGGTGGTCGCAACGCGGACAGGCAAGAGCAAACAACGTGGGATGGCGCATCGACTATCAGATTGTTACTGATGATCTCGCGCCAAAGGTGTCTCGCACGCGCGTCTATCGCGACAAACTGTTCTCGGACCACGCGCCCTTGATTATCGACTACGACGTGAATTTTCCAGATGACTTCACTTAAGCGCACGGTTGTACACGAGCTGAAACCGTAACAAATCTGAAAACTTCAAATCCGCCTAAGTTTCAAGCGAAGCTTTTGCGCTACCATCCACCGCTTCATAACGGCAGGAACTGCACAAAAAATGGGTGTCAAAGTTTCCTTCGTCATTCCCTGTGGCAACCGATACAAGCTTCTGTTAGAGACCCTCGACTCGATTGCAGCGCTTGACTATGCCTGTGAAGACATCGAGGTACTGGTCGCCGCGCAAGCAGATGATAAGGCTGTGGCTGCCATGAAGTTCTCAGAGACAACGGCACCATTGCCGAAACTCACGGTCATGCAGGTCGACCCAACAGGCACGATTTCACGCTCAAGAAATATCGGCGCTGACGCCACCAGTGGTGACTACCTTGCGTTCATTGATGCTGATGTTGCGCTGAGTGAAAACTGGTTGAACGAGATGCTGGCAACCCTTGATCGTGGACCCCATATTCTGGCCGCCGCAGCGCAACGCTGTGACAACAATGCACCGGTGACCGAAAGAGTGCGAACAGCCATCGTGCGCATCACCAAAGATAGCCTGGTCGGTTCAACAACCGGTCAGAATTTACTGGTGCGGCGCGCAGACTTCGAACGCGTCGGCGGGTTTCCAGAGCAGCTGATAACGTGTGAAGATGTGTACTTCACACAAGCCTTGTCGCAACACGGAACACTTATGCTGACTTCAGCTGCGGATTTCAAACACCTCGGTGAAGACATGACTTTTACCCAGTTGTTCAAAAAGGAAATCTGGCGCGGCAGTTCCAATCTTGCTGCCCTGGAAGGACGGAATATACCGCTACGTGAATACCCGAGTTACATCGTGCCGTTCTTTCAACTATTGCTGGCTTGTGTATTTGTCGTGTCGCTGCTTACAGCCAAGTGGTTACTGCTAGGTGCAGCAGTTCTACTCTCCCTTGCCTTCCCGCTTGCCTATAGTTATCGGGTGCTCACGCGAAGTGACACAGCGGTATCAATGTTCGATGCGCTACGGTTCTACTATGTCTATTTTCTGGCTCGCGCCATTGGCATGCTCAAGGGCATCGGCGAGATGATTGGAAAATTTTTTGCGGGCAAGACCAAACCGGAATCAGTCTGACGGCCTATCCAACTCGGGTGCATGACAGGCACTTGCCCGAACCACCAAGCCATCGTCATCAAACTCCAGCGTTTCTATCGCATTGACACCTTTATGGTTGCGGTAGGCGATCTGCAAACACGTGCGGATCAAACTCATTCAAGGGGATTCTCGACACCCCGGTGCCAATCCATGGCATGCGCCAGGGCTTGATAGATTTCTTCGAGTTCGGACTTGCTGGTGCGTGATACCTGCAACTGATTGCCATCGACAAGGGTGATATCCAGACGAAACCGGCTCGGTACGACAAAGGCAAACCAGGCGATGATCAACGTCAGCAGAAGGCTTGTCGATAAAATGATCCACGCAAGCGGTGGTGGCAACGATCCACGATACAGATGAAAGCCAGCACCGAGAATCAGTAACAAGGAAAAAAAGAACAGCAGCGTCAGAGAGGTTCTTGGCGGTGCCGTTTCGTGGTAGTCCATTCTGACGATGGTGCGCACGGCATGACTTGTATTACCCAATTGCAGCCAGGAGGGAGTGACTACCGTGTCGCTACTCTCGAACAGCACGGTCGTATCGGGGGACATTACGCTAACTCAATGCAGTACAGGCGGTTTGTCATCATCGATGTCGTCATCGAATTCATCGTAGGCGAGTAGCTCGTCATAATCGATGTCGTAAGCCGCATCCGGTTCCGGGGACGTATGGTGCAAAAGCATGCGCCAACCACCATCTTCAACATGGTAGATATTGGTTGATACCATGACGCTCACGACCTCGCCATCGAGTTCGACTTCCTCGCGGACAAGGTGCACGGCCAAGCTTTCATTACCGGTGTACAGGGTATCCACGATCGAGAAACTCAACGACGGCGCTTCGGCAAATAGTTCAGAGAAGCTTTCGAGCACCTCGGCTCGCCCCTCGATGCGCGAGGATCCCGGGTGCACACAAACGATGTTGTCATCGGTAGACCAGACGTTGGTCAGCGCCGCCATGTCCGAATGCTCGATGGCCTCGTAGAAGGCCGCCTCAGCTTCGTCAGGTGTTTTATATAACTTGGTCAAGAGCTGTAATTCAGGTAACGAGGTATCGATGATACCCCAGTGTTCAGCTCTGTGGCTCCGAATGCAGGTGTTCTGTCCAGTCTATCTGATCGTCACCAAAGACCACAAAGTTGGGATTTATCAATGATTCCCGCGTGTTATAGCGCAGATCTTCGCGCGTCAGGTCGGTAATATGGCCGCCCGCCTCCTCGACAATGCACTGCGCAGCGGCAGTATCCCACTCGCCGGTCGGGCCAAATCGGGCATATACATCGGCCGCGCCCTCGGCCACCAGGCAGGACTTGAGCGCGGATCCCATCGAGATTTCGTCATGCTGACCCAGCTTGTCGAGGAAATACTGCATACGCGGTCCGGTTGTCGGGCACCGACTGCGGGCCACGGTCACTTGTTCCGGCGCTGTTCGCACGTGGATCGGAACCGGGGTCTGATCACCTTCCTGCTTGCAAGCGCCAAAGCCACTGGCCGCAAAATAGGCGATGTTGAGCACCGGGGCGGTGATGACACCAAGAATCGGTTTATTGCCTTCGATCAGCGCGATGTTGACCGTAAATTCACCATTTCGTCGGATAAACTCACGGGTACCATCCAGCGGATCGACCAGCCAGTAGCGATTCCAGTCATTGCGTTCCTTGAATGGAACGTCTTCAGATTCTTCCGACAGAACCGGATACTGCGGGGATAAGGCGGACAGGCCTTCGACAATGATGTGATGCGCAGCAATGTCAGCAGTTGTGACCGGCGTCTGGTCAGCCTTCATGGTTACATCGACTTCAGTACCGTACACCTCGACGATACGCGACCCGGCTTGCCGCGCAAGGCGCAAGGCGTGTTGTATCAGGGTATCTGCGGTTTCCGCGTCGAGAGACATCGGTCTGGTTCTCTTCTTACTTAACAACTTATCGGTCGCCAGCAGAGAACTTTAGTTTTTCGTTGCAACAATAGTTATCAGTCGCTACAACAAGCGATTGACGTTGCCGGTTTCTTTGACTCTGACGCGACCTTGCGCATCCGCTCGTCCGAGTTGCCGCAGATTGTTCAGCAGTGACTGCGACGCGGTGCCAGCTGGCGTGAACAGGACATCTGTTGTGAAGTCGCCATTCAGACCAAGCAGCACAGTACCTTCGATGGACAGGTCCCCCCCACTAGCGTCTATCGTCGCAAGATGAGAATTTTGACCTTCAGGTTTGACATCAATGTTCACATCTCCCAGCGATGCCTGGAACGGACGCTGGACTTCAGCATTTTGCCAATTGATGACACCTTCAAAAAAGGTCAGTAACTGGTTCTCCAGTTTCAGCATATCTATGACGCCGGACAAGGTTCCGCTGAACTCTGCAATCGGTACCGGTAACAAGGGTTCGAGCTCCTTGGCTTGCAGATCAAACTCAAAATCTGTGACTTCAACATCACCGGAACGCTTGCCAGTAACCAGCCCTTTACCACTGCCGCCATAGGCATCAAAACCGACGGATACTCCCGCGCCACCTTTTAACAATGCACTCGGTGCCAGACGCCAACTAACATTTCTTGCTTCAAGAGGGAGCAGGTCATCGGTTGAGCGCACATCATCGATCTTGCCATTGAACAAGCTGCCACTGACACCGTTGAGCGCAACCGGACCCAACTGCGGTTTGAAGTGATTGACCACGGGTGCGGCCGGAAACAGAAAGACCATCGCGATGACATAGGTAAGGATGCCAAGCAGAATCAGGCGCAAAACGCGCATCAACTCTTCTCCATGGTGATCTTGGCGCTGACCATGCCAGTTTCATCGCGGCGCGTGATGCTCAGTGTTTCAACACTCAGTCCATAGAGTTCAAGTTCGGCGATGACCGTTACCAGCTTGTCGAATTCGACACTGCCGAAACTCGCTCTCGCGCCTCCAGCGCCACTCGGTTCAAGACGTTCGGGTAATGACACACCCTGCTCGCGAATCACTTGATCCATCAATAGATAGGGCAATTTATCGGATACTTTTTTAGTGTTACTGGTGTTGCCGCCACGACCCTTCAGCTGGCTCGCGCCAGTGCGCACGAAAGCAAGCGTCTCTTTTTTGGTCGTTATGCTTCGTTCGGTGGCCGCAAGATTGCTCTGCATCGGTTGCCATACCAGTGCATAGAGCAGGCCGATGGAACCCAGCACCGCAACGGCGATAACAATCATACGGTCACGCGGTGATTGTCTGAGATACCACTCTTTCATTCGATTCGCACCCGGGCACGTACTGTGTCCTTTTCTCGATTGGAGGAACGCAGGGTCAGCTCAAGCGCACCGCGTTTACTAAGTTCCGATTTCAGTGCATCCATGGTCGGCACAGCATCGGTATTGAGATCAAGATCGAAGGAGCCATTGCGAAAGCCAATGGTGCGTACCTTGGTTTGCGGCTGCGTTGACAGGCTTGCGGCTATCTCGGCAAGCTGGTTGGTGAAATTTGAAACGTTGCCAGTGCCGTTGCCACTCAAGGCATCCTGTATCTGACGTCTCGGGCGTTGCATGCGCACACCTGGCAAGGCCGATTCAAATGCCGTGGCAATTTCGCCATCAATGTAGCTTTCTTCCGCCTTCAGCGCCCGGTAGTCGAACCATTTGCTGGCAAACAGTGTACCTACCAGAACAGCGGCAAGTGCAGCTGTCCAACGCCATGGTTTCCATGTCTTGTCGAACTGTGTTTTCGGATTGTAACTACCTTGCAAAAGGTTGATGTTCGGTTCACTGGCCAGACCTTCTGCATATAAAGCCAATCGGCTTTCGCAGTCGCGCAATTCGGTATCGACACCGCCAGGCACAACCAGATTGGTTTCGGGATCGGTCGTGTAGATGGTCAGTAGCGGTGATGCATCTTCAGCTAAGTCCCCTTTGGCACCTTCGAGCATAAAGCTCGCAACACTAGTGTCAGTGGCAAAGCCCTTGTATCCATTGAGTCGAATGACTGCCTGATCTTCATCGAGTAAGGCGGTCCAGGAGACTTCGTCAAAATCTATGGCCTCAAGCATCGGCAAGGCAAGTGTTTCTGGGACAATACTGGTTGGCCGCAGTCCAGCTTCCTGACACTGCTCCGAGATGGTGTCCATTGTCGAGCGATCGATGATGGCGACCGGATAGTTGTCATCTCGATCTTTGCTGCCGAGGGCAAAATGCAGTTTTTCGACGTCATCTGCCAGCTGCTCTTCCAGTGCAAACGGTATCGCTTGCAGGGCGCGCGCCTGTGAGCCGCCTGGGACCAGGGCCTCAGCAAGCAACACATCGTTGCCGGGTACAACCAGCGTGGACCGACGACCTTCAACCGCCGCAGATGCCTCTGCAAGGGTACCCGCAGCTGGATCACTGACCAGCGAGCCACGATCATCGGCGACGGCCCACTGCACATGGTCCTCGCCAATTTCAGGCATGAATATGATGATGTTCTTTGACATAAGCCTAGAGCGTATCGCGCGATCGATAGACTACACGCGTGGCACCTTCGCCATTTCGTTCAAGCAAAGTAAACTGAGATAACTTGATGCCATTCGCCTCGACATCAATACGTACCTGAAAATAATCGGAACGCACATCATAACTGCCCGCGGGGGCAACTTCTGAACCGGAATCAGCTGAATCCACTGCCTGATCAAACAGCAAGGTACTTTCGAATGGGGTCAGATCACGGTCTGCGACCAGCGAATCAGCTGCCTCTGCCTCGAGATCGAAAATATTCTCACATTCGGGATAGTCTTCATAAACACCGGTTTCCCAACGTGACAGATCGGTCGCCAGTGGCTTTATCTCTTCGGATAGAGACGCCAACACTTCAGGCGTTGCTGTATTCACATTCACCGCGGTCGGTCCGTTCGTTGTCGGCAATGCCGAAATATGCGGTATCAAAAGGTCATAGTCTTCTTTCTCTTCCGCGATCGAAAAGCTGAATCCTTTGACCAGTTGCAGCTCGGATACGCTGGCAAACGGTGCATTAGCCGCACGATAAGCCGTGTCCAGCCCGGTGTAGTAATCGTCCTCGGCGCCATCAGGAATCAAGGCGTCCACATCCGTGTCGATCCAGTCCACCACCGCCTGCGCCTTGACCTCATCAATATTGAGCTCTGTCAGCAGGCGCTGGAGCTGACCGACATAAAACTCAACCGCATTGCCTTCTGCATCAACCAGATTGTTCAAATTAAATCGCCCTTGCATGTCCACGATGCAGCCTTGCATTGTCGCATTGTCGATCGGCACCGGCGGAATTGTCTGTGCCCAGTCATCGTCAAGTGAATCCGTGTTCTCACGCGCGCCATCTTGCCGATCCCGATACAGCAAGGCCTGTGCAAACCGCTCACCGCTAACGCCAAACGCGCGCGCCTGCTGGATGAAACCCTCATTGCGCTCGCGTTGCATATCCAGATTCTGGCGGCTGGTGATTGCCACTATAGTTATAGTCCCTAATGCGATGCACAGCAGGGCCATGATGACTGCGACGCCATCTTGTCGCTTTAAGGTATTCATCCGGGTAAGGCGAAAATGCGGGTGACCAGACCATAGTCTTCCAGATCTAGAGTAAATTCCACCGCACGCGGCAGACCAGGGACTTCCTGATCAGCTGGCGGCCAGCTTGGTTGCCAGTCACCCGCTTGATCAAGAAAACGCAAACTCACATCCAGTACCTGATCGAGCATTTGGCGACGCCGTGTTGGCGCCTCGTCGATCGGTTCCAGGTGGTACCAGTACTGACGCACCAGACGATCCTCTTCCAGCGCATAAGCCACTCGCTGAAGATTCGAGCGCGGCGGCATGACATCACCCGCCGGGTTTGACCAACCAGCACGGGTGAATTCGAACAGATTTTCACCTTGTATATTGAACTGCACGGCCGGCAGGGTTGAACCGACCGCGGAGCGAATCGGGCGATCGATGATTTGCGTGACATCTTCGGCCATCCAATAAAAGGTTCGCTGCAAGGACGTTAATCGATCTGATGTCTCCTCGATACGCTCACGCGTCGCAGTGATCTGGAACAGCATCTGAAATCCAGCGGTGCCAAGGATAGCCAACAGGAACATGGCGACCAGAAGCTCGATCAGCGTAAAGCCACGCAGTTCTTTTCTGAATATCGCGCTGCGCATCATTGGCGTGTCTCGGGATTGCCGACGAAGCCACTGACGACATAAATATAGTTATCAGCATCCTGATCTCGACGCACCTGGATGTCCAATCGGCGAAGATCCGGATCAGCAACAGCCTGGGTCTGCGTACTCAAATACCAGGTGGTGTTGCCCATTTCGACAGTCGTTTTTTTGGTGCCGATATCGGGCCAGGCTGGAAGTACCTGCAGTTCGGTCAAGGCGTTGGAGGCGACCCAGCGCCCGAACTCACGCTCGCGAAGAAAATCGGAGCGCCAGGCACTGGCACCTGCGGAGGCGACCAGCGCAGAAACACCCACAGCGATGATGGCCATCGCAACCAGCACTTCTATCAGCGTAAAACCATTTCTGACTGTACGATTTTTAAGGCTTTTACAGCTATTCATGGAACGATCTTTCATGGGCTTGCCAGTTGTTCGACAACCACAGGCTCGACCTCACCCGTTTCAACCGAGTATTCGTATTCGTTGTTGCGGTCGGTGAAGACAATGCGAAAGTCCGGCATCATTTCACCATTGGCGAGAAACATGACATGTGGTCTGATTGGATCTTCGTCAGTTGCATCATTGAGTTCAGCAACAAGATCCTCAAGGATGATAGGCAAGCCAGAAATGTCGACGGCAATTTCAATAGGAACCGGTGGGTCGCGAAACTTGAGTTGTTGATCCTCAAAGAGTTGCCAGGTCGACTCACCACTTTCATCTTCGGCAAGCACATAGAACTCATAGGAGTTCGGATGAAATCGTATGCCGAAATTCTGGCGAGCATAGACGGCCTGATCCGAGGCGAGCTCCATCAACATGGCGGTACGGCGTGCCGTGTCACGCATGGCGGTGCCAACGTTTCTGAAATCGATATTCAGCACGACCGCACCGACCAGTATCGCGATGATGGTCATGGTGACCATCACCTCGATGAGCGTGAAGCCACTATGTTGTTGCCTGCGCAAGGCCATTCTGATTGCGCTCAGTCCAGATTACTGATGTCGACGTCGAACTCTTCGCCGCCTTCAGCACCATCGCGCCCAAGTGACACGATTTCGAAATCTCCACCATCACTCTGATACACGTAATCGCGGCCCCAGGGATCCTTGTTCAGCTTCTTCACATAACCACCAGACTTCCAGTTCGCGGGCTCAGGATCACCACTGGGCTTTTCCACCAGAGATTCCAGTCCCTGATCCGTTGTCGGATAGGTGAAGTTATCGAGCCGGTAGAGCTCCAGGGCGGAACTGTAGGTACCGATATCGTTCTTCGCCCGGACCTGTCTCGCCTTGTCCGGGTTGTCCATGATCTTCGGCACCACAACGGCGCCAAGAATCGCGATGATGGCAACCACCACCATGATCTCGATCAGTGTGAAGCCGGCTTGCTTTCTAACCATAAGGTCTGATTCTCCAGTATTCTAAAATATCGCGGTTCGTCATGAGGATAGCACCGCCATTAGCGGCTATGACTAGGCTTGTTAGCAATGATTCAATCACTCAAGGAATTACTGTTCAGACCGTCATACTGGCTGGCGGCCGCTATCGTGATTCTGTGCATCGGTTTGCAATACGCGGGCCTTGATGACACTTTGCGCTACTTGCGCGAGGCTATCGGCAACGGCCAGTGGTGGTTATTGCTGAGCGGTAACTTCGTGCACCTGGGACCGAGCCACCTGTGGATGAACAGCGCGGGCCTGATACTGGTCGTCGCACTCGTGTGGCAGCACTTTGGCGCCATGGAATGGACGATCATAACCGTCCTGTCGAGCCTTGCCGTGGGTATCGGCCTGTACCTGTTCGATCCAGAAGTATTCGCCTATGTGGGCTTTTCCGGCACTTTACACGGTCTTATCATCGCGGGGGCCATCGCCGATTTGCGTACCTATCCAAAATCCGCCGCCTTGCTGTTGGCGCTAGTCGCCGCAAAGCTCGCCTGGGAACAAGTCTTTGGCCCACTGCCCGGTAGTGAATCAGTGGCCGGTGGCAGCGTCGTGGTCAATGCACACCTGTATGGCGCCATCGCCGGAGCCTTGCTCGCACCCACACTACTAATGATTCGGACGCGACGATGAGGTGGGAGTTCCGTAGTTATGCCGAACTGAGTAAAGATGAGCTTCTGGCCCTGCTGAAATTACGCACCGATGTGTTTGTTGTCGAGCAAGCCTGCGCCTACCCGGAAATCGATCATCACGATAACGCCGCTACCACTTTGCACGTCCTGGGTTTTGCTACGGGAGAGCCTCGAGGGTCGGGAAAGTCTGGAGGGTCGAGTGGATCTGAAGGGCTTGAAAAGCATGAAGCGCATGAAAGGGATGAAAGCGATGAAGGGCTTGCAAGGTCGAGAGGGTCCGCAGATGAACTCGCAGCCTATTGTCGATCAATGCCTGACGCGCAACGACGCGAAGTTCGTATCGGACGTGTCGTCGTGGCCGAGCCTTGGCGTCGACGGGGGCTTGCCCGGACCATGATGCTGGAATTGATGAGCAAGGTATCGCACTTGAATTACGAGCTTGTGTTATCGGCACAAACCACAGTTATCGATTTTTACGCATCACTGGGATTTGTCATTGAATCGGACGAATACCTGGAGGACGGTATTCCTCATGTCGACATGCGTTTGCGACGTGAGCTGCAATAACGCGACAGTGCGATCGTGGATCGTATTCGTCACGTCGGCACAGGTTTACGGCGTGAGCTGCCGTAACGCGATAGTGCGATGCCGAACAAGATGATTACCAAGGCGATATAGGCATTCGCGGGCAGTACTTCCGACAAGAACACAACACCGAAAAACATGCCGAATACCGGCACCATGAAATTGATCTGACTGAGAAACGAAGCCCCCTGACGCTCGATGATGATCAAAATCAAAACCGTTGCCATTGCCGTTGGACCTATCGCCAGCGCCAACAATGCCAACAGGGCATCGGCTGAGGGTTGAAATGTCCACGGTTGATCGAACGCAAGGCTGACCGGCACCATCATGATGCTGGATGCAAACATCAGGGCTGTCATGGCCGACCACTTTGGCAGATGCGTAATTTTTTTCGTGATGATGGCATTCACGGCATAACACAGGGCACCACCGAGGATGGCCAACTGCCTCAGGGTCTGATCACCGAGCTGCGACAGATTGTTCCAGCCCATCAATACCATGACTCCAATCAGACCGAAGATCACACCCGTGAACTTATAACGATCAAGTTTTTCATCGCTGGTAAACAAATGCGCGAGAACTAATGTCGCTAATGGCATGGCAGCCATAAAGATGGCTGTGAGTCCGGCCTCAACACGGACTTGCCCCCAACTGATCAATCCAAATGGCAAAGCGTTGCCAAAAAAACCTGAGGCAAACAATGGCCACCATATCGTGCCGATAGCAGGCATTCTGGTTTTATAGAATCTCATCAGCGGGTAGAGAATCAGGAAAGCCAGAAACAGTCTTGCCGCCACGACTGTTAGCGGTGGCAGTTCGGCAACACTGATATTGGTCAGTGTAAAACTGAGGCCAAAGATTGCGGACAGGCCAATCAATAGTCCGTAGTCAGCAAGCTTCGGTATACCTCCGGTCAGCTTGTTGATTGCGATAGTTCCTCAAGCAATGCTGCGTTGATGCTGACGCCGTTTTTCATGTTTTCGTCTCTAACCTTGTAACGCCGATCCGAAGGAAGGCGTGTTCCGGGCTGACTCAATAGTTCTTCGAACAGAAATTCCGCCCGATCAAGATGTCGGTTGGATGTTCGGTTGTCTGGTGCACAGTGATGTGGGTCTATGGCAAGGATGAACTCGCCACCAAACGGCGCGCCTGTGCCATGTGTGTCTGCAGCACTGGATTCGGTGCTGAACCTGTCTCCGATCAATGCGCCTGCCAATAGCTCGACCATCAAGGCGAGCGAGGAACCCTTGTATCCGCCAAATGGCAACTGCGCACCTTCAAGTGCGGCCGCAGGATCAGTCGTGGGCTTGCCATGCTTGTCGATAGCCCAACCTTCAGGCAGAGGCTTGCCATCGCGCAAATGCAGTTGAATTTCACCGCGAGCACTGGCACTGGATGCCTGATCAAACACCAGCGGCGGATGATTTTTTCGTGGAAAACCGAAAGCCATCGGGTTGGTACCGAACAAAGGCTTGGTACCGCCGGCGGGCGCGACATAGGCGTTGGCTGCAGTAAAGGCGAATGCAACCAGGCCCTCGTTCGCAAGCGTTTCGACTTCAGGCCACAAAGCCGCGATGTTGAACGTATTGTGTATCGCCAGCGCCGCAATGCCGTGGCGTTTTGTCTTCTCCTGCAACGGGCCAAGACCCGTTTGTAAGGCCAGTGGGCAGAAGCCGTTACAGGCATCGACATGTACAACCGACGATTCGCTATGCTCAAGTGATGATTCGGGAGAACCAAGCACAGGTTCAGCCTGTGCATTGGCCAGCGGGTTTTTCAGTGCTGCGATATAAAATGGAATTCTGAACAAGCCGTGTGATGTGCAACCATCGCGCTCAGCCATCGTGACATTCGAGGCAATGGCATGGGCTTGCGCCGTCGAGAAGCCATTGGCGGTCAATGCATCAAAGGCAAGCGCGTGTACTGCATCTAGTGAAATCATCGACCGGAATCCAACTGACAGAATTCTGGAAGAGTATCACCTCATGCGGCTTTGGATGGGGCCAATAAACTTGGCTTGACTGTGGGTTCGTGATGCGCAACCAATCGCTCGGCTGTTTCAAGCAGCGCCTCAGCGCTCAAGCGATCAATCCGTGTCTGCGACCAGCGCATGCCTCTTTTCCACAACATCGGGAACAAGGCATCACTGGTCAGCACAGCAACGGAATTTCTTTTTGACGGCTCCCTGCCCTGCAGCCGCAGACTGGGGTCGGTGATGATATAGCCCATGACCGCTGCACGCGGACCGATACCAAATTTTCGTGGCAAGGTGCGACTACCATTGATATGTTCATTGATCAAACGAACATCGCGGCTCATTTTATTCAACGGTGAAGAAATCGCTTTGGACTCATAAGCTGTAAAAGCATTGCACTTGTCATCAGCATGAAATTCCAGACCGAAATTCATGTAACGCGAGTCAATACAGACGATATCCAGTGCATTGCTGATCAATACATGGTTCAGTTGTAGTGCGCGAGTACCAACCCGGAATCGTAAGTCATGGATAACTGCCCACTCTTGCGTGTCGGCAAAATTTTTGTCGATGAACTTAGCGGCTGCTTCGGTTGTGGGATCTGCCCGCAGACGTGCCGCAGCACTGACATAGGCAGCGCGCGTCACCGCATCTGAAGCGTTTCTCGCGCGCCATTCCAGTGTTTCAATGGAGGTATCTACAGCATCTCGGGTTTTGGCCAACATTCATCACGACCCAAATCCAGCATCAGGTATCACGGTTGTCGACTTGTCTGAGTCTCGAATGTTGTGCGCCCTCCATGATTTGAGACACACTGCTTCGGTTAACGTCCAATTTGATACGTAATTCGTACTCAGGCTATGCAGCAACTAATCGATAGTTTAATCGAGCGAACTGTCGTGCCCAGTTTTTCAAGCATCGGGCCGACAATCAGACGACGCCTGTTCAAATGGCCGCCGCTGGACAGTTATTCTCTGGACGGTCGGATCATTGTATTGACGGGTGCGACGTCGGGCATCGGTGAAATCAGCGCACATCTGTACGCGCAGCTAGGTGCATCGTTAGTCATTGTCGCGCGCGACACCGACAAGACTGACGCACTGCTTGAACAACTCAAACGGGAAACAGGCAACGACAATATTCGCGCTGTCATTGGCGATCTGGGTGAGCAATCAGAAGTACGGGGTGTCTGCGCTGAGCTTGAAGCAATGCTGCCGCATATCGATGTACTGGTACATAACGCCGGTGCCTTGTTCAATACACGTCGTCATGCCAGCAACGGGACAGATCTGGCCGTCGAATTGATGGTGACCACACCTTTTCTGATGAATACATTGTTGCTGGACAAACTGGTATCCGGTCCACGAACCAGTCGGGTGTTGACAATGAGTTCGGGCGGAATGTATACGGCTACGCTTGATGTCGATGGACTTCAAATGCCTGATGCCAGCTATCAGGGCGCACAGCAATATGCGCGCGCCAAACGTGCGCAAGTCAGCTTGAATACAATGTGGGCAGCTAAGGTCGCGCATGATGAATGTGTATTTCATGCGCTGCATCCAGGATGGGTGGCGACGCCTGGGATCAGCGAGGCACTACCCAGGTTTTCCAGGCTACTCGGACCACTCGGTTTACTTCGATCAGGATTGAATGGTGCGGATACCTTAGTGTGGTTAAGCGCTGCAGACTCTGTGCTTAAGCGTAGTGGTTTTTTCTGGCACGACCGGGCAATTCGATCGCCTTATATGTCTCGTGCGACGCGTGATAGCGACACGATTTCTGAGCGGGAGAAATTGTGGGACTGGTGTGCGCGTCAGATTTCTTAGCGCCGGTATACCGGTTAGCAGTTAGCAGTTAGCAGTTAGCAGTTAGCAGTTAGCAGTTAGCAGTTAGC
>CAYUZB010000076.1:0-16555 GCA_964449565.1 uncultured Granulosicoccaceae bacterium
ATTATTCCGATTATCAAGCCGCCACTTCGGCGAGTGGCTGAGCGTGTGCATCAGTGGGGGTATACGGCAGACCAGTTGACATTTGCGGGATTCGCCTGCGGTATAGCGTCATTTCTGTGTCTGGCGTTTGAGCGCAACGATCTCGCGCTGATATTTTTCGTGATAAACCGTCTGGCTGACGGGATCGATGGTGAGCTCGCCCGCTTGTCCGAAGGGACTGATGCCGGAGCTTTTCTGGATATCACGCTCGACTTTGTCATCTATGCCCTGATACCGGTAGGGTTTGCATTATGCAACCCGGCGATCAATGCGCTACCGGCGGCGGTATTGGTGGCAAGCTTTGTCGGTACCGGGGCGAGTTTTCTGGCCTTCGCATCGCAAGCGGACAAGCATGCTATCAGTCATCCTGATTTTTCCTACAAAGGCTTGTACTACCTCAATGGCTTGGCTGAAGGCACCGAAACGATTTTATGTTTTGTGTTGATGTGCTTGTTCCCTGCTTCGTTCCCGATACTTGCCTATGGGTTCGCCGCGATTTGTGTGATCACAACCATCAACCGGATTTACTTCGGCTACCGTACCTTGAAAACGGTCAATTCTAAAGATACTTAGCGAATTCCCATTAGCCCGAAGTTTCGATTAGCTCGAAGTCCGGAGCGTTGGAATGGTATCCAGCTGAGGCTTTGCGTCGCTCGCGGAATCCTGCTGTTTCGTTATGCCAACGCGGGTATGTTCGTTTGCGCTACCCGCGGACAACTTCTCTACTGGTAGAGATTCGAGCTTGCCGCCAAGATCTCTGGCAATCAGCATGTATATCGAAGGAATGACGAACAAGGTGAAAAGCGTTCCAATAGCCATACCACCGACCAGGACGAGTCCGATCGAGTTGCGTGCTTCAGCTCCGGGACCACTCACCAATACCAGCGGGAAGTGACCCGCGACTGTCGCGACTGTGGTCATTAGAATTGGACGAAAACGCGTGGTAGATGCCGCCTTGATGGCCGCCAGCTTGCTTAGCCCAAGCTGTTGCATTTGCTTGGCGAATTCCACCACAAGAATACCGTTTTTAGCCACAAGACCAATCAAGGTGACAAGACCAACCTGAGAATAGATATTTAAGGTGGTCGTAAAACTGTTCGTCCAGTAAGGCATCTGTGGATTGGGCATTTTCATATAGGTAAAGATCAATGCACCAAACATCGCCAGTGGTACGGAACCTGCCAGAATGACAAAGGGGTCGCGGAAGCTGTTGAATTGGGCTGCCAAGGTCAGGTAAATCAGCACAACTGCCAGCGTGAAAGCCGGCAGGAACTTGTTGCCTTCCTGACGTAACTGGCGTGACTCTCCTGTGTAGTCCAGTGAATAGCCTGGAGGTAGAATCTCGGCGGCAGTGGTCTCCAGAAATGTTAGCGCTTTATCCAGCGTGCTGATCGTGACTCCACTAAGCTTGACTGCGTTAAGTTGTTGAAATCGATTCAATGAGCGTGGAACCGTACTGTTTTCGATGGTTGCCAGAGAACCGAGCTGAACCAGCGAGCCATTCGGACCAGACACGTACAGGTTTTCCAGCTGATCAGGGTTCAGACGCTCGGTGCGTAATGCTTGTGGGATAACACGGTAACTTCTGCCTTCGATATTGAAGCGATTGACATAGCTACCACCGAGCAGGGTGCCAACATCAGCGCCCACCTGCTGCATGGTCAAGCCCAGATCTGCCACACGCTCTCGATCAAAGACGAGTTTGCTTTGTGCTTTGTCGATTTTGGTATCGATAATGGGTGGAAAGGCAAACAAACCTGACTGTATCGCGGCAAGTTGAATCTGCTGTGCGAAGCCAAGTATTTCTGCAGGTTCTGCTGTTGAGGCCAGGACAAACTCTACCGGGAACTGACCACCACCGGGCAACGCCGGTGGTGTCACCGGAAACATGTTGATGCCACTGATGTTATTCAGCTTTTGCGTAATCTCGGGTTTCACTTCAAACACAGACCGATCGCGTTCATCCCAGTCTTTCAATACCATGCCGCCAAAGCCTGATGACGGAAAGGTCAGCTGGAAGGTAAATTCGGTTTCATCGACACTCCTGAATGCTTCATCGGCTTGTGCGGCATAGCGACTGGCGCTTTCGATGGTCGCATTGCCGGAACCGTCAACAATGCCGAATATGATGCCTTGGTCTTCCGTGGGGGCGAGTTCCTTCGATGACATGATGAACATCGGAATGCACAACAAGCTGATGACGATCCAGACGATGTAGACGGCAGGGCGCGCCTTCAGAGTGCCGTCAAGCATCTTGATATAACGGGCGCGCAGGCGGGAGAATTGTCTACTGACGAATTTGGCAAAGCCGCGATCAGAGTCACCTTCACGCAACAGACTGGCCGACATCATTGGAGACAGGGTCAGGGCAACGATACCCGAGATTGTGACAGCCCCAGCCAAGGTAAAGGCAAACTCACGGAACAGCGAACCGGTGAGGCCGCCTTGAAGTCCGATGGGCAGATAAACCGCGACCAAAGTTGCTGTCATGGCAATCACTGGCCCTACCAATTCTCGTGCACCTAGAATCGCTGCATCAAAGCGGCTCTTGCCTTCGCTGATATGCCGCTCAACGTTCTCGACAACAACGATCGCATCGTCAACCACCAGACCGACTGACAGTACAATCGCCAACAACGTCAGGAGGTTTACGCTAAAGCCGAACATTTGCATCAGGAAGACAGCCCCAATCAAAGAGATCGGAATAGCCATGATGGGTACGATGACAGATCGCAGGGAACCGAGAAACAGAAAGATCACCAACATGACAATAAGCAATGTCTCGATCAGTGTTGTGATGACTTCGCGGATAGAACTCTCGATATACTGAGTTGCATCGTAGGCTACCGTGGCTGTCATACCGCCTGGCAGTGCACTCTTGATTGCATCCAGCTCTTTTCTGACACCTTTGATGACATCGAGAGTGTTTGCATTGGGAAGCGGCCAAATACCCATGAAGATCGCCTCGTCACCGCTATAGCGCACCTCTACATCAGTTGCATCAGCGCCAAGCTCAACGGTTGCAACATCCTTGAGGCGTATTACTGCATCGCTGCTTGCTCTCAATACCAGATTTTCAAATTCGGCGACTGTCGAGATGTCGGTGTTTGCAGCAAGGTTGATCTCAACCAATGCCCCCTTTGTCTTGCCCAGGGCAGCCAGATAGTTGTTTGATGCCAAGGCGGTGCGTACCTGCAGTGGTGTTATGTTGTGGGCCGCGAGTAGCTTGCTGTCCAGCCAGATGCGCATGGCAAAGTTTCGTCCGCCAAGCACTTCAGCGCGTTGCACACCATCTTGTGCGGCTAGTCGTGGTTGTACGACACGAGTCAGGAAGTCGGTGACCTGATTGGGTTCGAGAATATCCGAGGTAAAGCTCAGATAGGCCGACGCAACAGTACTATCGGCTGACTCTACGTTGATGACAGGTACTTCGGCCTCAGGTGGTAAGTCCCCGCGCACCTGTGTCACTTTGGAATTGATTTCCGACAGGGCCTTGATCGGGTCATAGTTCAATTCCAGACGAACACTAACCGTTGATATGCCTTGGGTGCTTGATGAGGATACATAGTCCACGCCATCAGCACCGGAAACCGCACGCTCGAGTGGTGTGGTTATAAAGCCTCGAACGAGCTCTGCACTGGCACCAATATATGCCGTGGTTATTGTCACTACAGCATTGTCGTTTCGTGGGTATTGTCTGACACTGAGACTGGTGACCGCCTGTATGCCGGCAAGCAAGATCAACAGGCTGACCACGACAGCCAGTACCGGGCGTTTTACAAAGATGTCGGTGAAGTGCATGTCAGCCTCAGGCGTTGTCAGGCTGCGGCGCGATTTCCGCTTCGGTGCCTTCGTCGTTGATCACCACTGGTGCCCCCTGACGTAGTTTGAATACACCATCATTGGCAATTGTTTGTGATGCTTCGAGCCCTTTGGTGACTTCAACAAAGTCGCCTCTACGTTCGCCGAGTTGTACGAACTGTTGTCGTGCAATGAGTTGCGATTGATCATTCTCTTCAAGGATAAAGACTGAATCACCATAGGTTGCGAAACTCACTGCGGTCAATGGAATTATCAGAAGCTCCCGTTTGATCGGCAAAACGACTTCCACGTTGGCGAACATGCCAGGCAGCAAATCGGGTAAGCCAGCATTGCTGGAATCATCCTTGTCAGCCTGGGCGTCCAGCGTTGCTTGTGCGCGAACGGTACGAGTGCTCGTGTTGATTTCGGTATCGATAGCCGTGATCTTGCCAGTGAACACTGTGTTTGGAACAGCGCTGGTCGTAACGCGTACATCGAGGCCCGAGCTAACGGTTGCCAGAGCCTTTTGTGGCAAGGAAAAATTGACACGCATCGGATCAAAGGCCTGTAATGACACGATCGGTACACCCTGCGACAAATCCTGTCCGATATCGACCAGACGCAGCCCCAGACGTCCGTCAAATGGTGCGCTGATCTGTTTCTTGTCGAGACTGGAGGTGATGTTGTCGACCTGAGCTTCAGCCAACGTCGCCTGTGAGCGAGCAGCGTCGAACTCCGAACGGGACACGACTTTGCTGCGAAACAGGCGGGCCACTCGATCGAGATTGTTTTGGGCCAGGACCAGATCAGATTCTGCGGCACTTAGTTGTGCACTTTCAGTACTGACGTCCTGCTCTACCAGAAGGTCTCCGTTTTTCACTCTTTCGCCACCATCGAAAAACAAGGCGGTCACTCTTCCCGGAAGGTCAGCGGTGATGACGACGCCTTGTGCCGCTTCCAGGGTGCCTATGGTTTGCAGGCTGGTCTCCCAGGTGACCGCTTGTACGTCGACCGCAGTAATGGCAGTAGCTGGTGGGCTCATCGATTCGCCGGCTTCAATCATGCTCACGATCTGATCAAACTTGACGAACGCCAGACCTGCAATGATCGCTATCAATCCGAGAACCGCTACGGCAATGCGTTTTTTCATAGTTGTTTGTTTCTGGTGCGAATAATCTCGCTGCTTGCTCTGTTTGTACGTTGCAAGTTGACAGATTAGACCCGTGTGTTTTCGTGAACAAGCTGCAATTCGGCTATACACGAGATCAAAGTGTTATTACTTTTCACCGCATCCTGTTGGTGCAAGGTAAACTGAGTGACAGTTCTCGTTTAGTGATAACGTGATGAATGTGACCCTTACCTCTGATTCGACACCATCAGTCATCAAGCCATCGCTCGATACGATACGCTCGGTTGCTGATAAAGTATCACCTTTCGTACTGCGTACGCCGACAGTTGCCTGGCCAGTTAGTCCCGAGCTAAGGCCGGGTCGCGGCGAGTTGTTTGTCAAATTGGAACTTCTACAGCGTACGGGAAGTTTCAAGCCCCGTGGCGCGATCAATAATATTCAGCAGTTGCTTGGAAATTCAAACGCGTCGGATCTGACAGAACACCCGGGTGTGACTGCTTTTTCTGCAGGCAATCATGCGATTGCAACCGCTTATGCCGCACGATCCCTTGGCGTCAGTGCCAAGGTTGTCATGCCCCGAAGTGCGAATCCATTTCGTGTCGAGCGTTGCCAGCAGTATGGCGCTGAAGTGGTGTTTGGCGAAACCATTGCTGATCTCCTGTCGATTGTCAAAGCCTTGCAGGCTGATGAGGGGCGTCACCTTGTTCACCCATTTGAAAGTGAACACACGATTGCTGGAACCGCAGGTGTTGGTCTCGAACTCTGTAGCGATGTCGACTCGCTTGATGCTGTTATCGTGCCGGTCGGGGGCGGTGGATTGATTGCAGGTATCGCTGCTGCGGTCAAGCAATTGCAGCCCAACTGTCTGGTATTCGGTGTAGAGCCGAGCGGTGCTTGTGGTATGCAACAGAGTGTGGCCCAAGGTGCGCCGATGGAGCAGGTCGTTGTCGATACAATCGCAGACAGTCTCGGTGCACCCATGCATGCACCGCTGACGTTCGCTAACGTGCGTGATCATGTCGATGAGCTGGTGCAGGTCAGTGACGATGAGCTGCGCGCGGCTATGCGCCAGATGTTCGATGATATGAAACTCGCTGTCGAGCCTGCCTGTGCCGCCGCACTGGCCGCTTTGAATCGACCTTTGGCAACACGTCTTGCAGACAAACGAGTTGCACTGATCGCCTGTGGCAGCAACATCGATATGGCCAGCTATCAGCGATTACTCGCTTGATTGCTTGTTTGATCGCGGGCTTTGAAACTTTATGAAACAAAGCGTCAAGCTTTCTGCCAAAGAGTCATACGACTTCGATGGCGACTGTCTGGCATCGGTGGCTGCGCTGAATCATGATGGATCCGTTCGTCGTCAGTTTTACCTCTATGCCACGATGAATGGTTATGTGGCTGCGCGTGTCGACGATCCCGACACCATTGATATTCGACATTGGGGCGCTGTTTGCGCGACGGTGATTGAGGTCTACGATTTTTTTGGTAACGAACCGCTAGCGAATTATCTGTACGGATATGTAGGTTTCACGATTCCTGGTCTCAGGATCATGTCTCCCTCTTCTTAGTGAGCTACCATAGGTACAAGCAGTCTCGATTGAAATGCATGTCGCCCAGAACTTCATCAAAAGACGTTTCTACCTTAACTAAAAGGCCGGCCAGATTACCGCGCTTACCGCCGACAGCAAGTTTCGAGACGGTGGAACTGTTGCGTGCCTGTGTGCCTGCTCATCGCGCACTAGGTGCGTTCGAACAATGCTGTCGTCAATCGCCAATCTCTGATGCGGCAAGTGAAACCTTTAAATGGTTGAATGCAGCCGCGGCCTTGCAACTTGATGGAACCCTGTGCAGTCTTCGTGAGTTGTTGATATCGCCAGAGACGCATCGACCTGAGGGACTTGCGCGTTATGTGACGCAAACAAAGGTGGCTGCGTCGCGGCTTCCGAGCGAGCCTGTTGGCAGCGTTCTTGCCCTGGAGCTGGCGAGTGGTTTGTCAGCGAAAACTACTACCGTCAGGCGTGACAAGTTGAGTCCGGCAAGCAAGCACATTGTCAAATCGCCCCCTGTCGGAGCAGAGCATCTGCAAATGCTGCTGGAAAATTGGCAGGGTTTTGTACGGCAGGACGCTGGATCACTAGATCCTTTGCTGGTCGCTGGTGCGGCTCACGGTCAATGGATTGCCCTACAACCCTTTACCCATGCCAATACCGTGACTGGTCAAATACTGACATCTCTGTTACTGGTTGAAGAAGGCTTGATATCAAGTCCTGTATTACCTTTGATTCATACGTTTGCAAAAAACTCGGACAATTACTGGATGCATCTTGATGGTGCTATCAGCGAAGGCAAGCGAGACAACTGGCTTCGTCATTTTCTTCAAGAGATAGAAACTTCGGCTATTCAGGCGACTGGGATGATGATGGCCTGGCACGAGCATCTGGATATGCTATTTGAAAAGTTACCAGAACTTCTGCCCAAGACGCCTTCGGCGGAATTGGTTCGTTTATGTGGAGCACCGAGTTTCGGTATCAGTGATCTTGCTAACGCAGGTATCTCGAGACGTCAGACAGCAACAGCGTGGATGCAACGGTTGGTTGATGCGGGATTGTTAAAGGAGAGCAGGGTTGGCAAGGAAAAGCGTTATGTAAATCCGGCAATTCTGAAACTGATCTTGAATCAAATATGAAATCCGAATTCTGAACTGAAGATGAAAATTTGCGAGACAGTTAACATGCTTATTCTTGCTTGATGTTAACTTTTGGTTAGCTGAGCGGCGCAAGCCCTGATTGCCACGTCCAAGCGTCAGAAAACCAACGATTTTCGCTATTGCCATGTTACGAGGTCGCGGGTATATTCGGGTAAAACCAATAAGCTGAGTGATCTCATGAACCCTTATCAAGTCATGGGAATCATCGCGAGTTGTACGCTTGTTTTTGCGGGGGTTGTGACGTTACTAACCATGCAAGGAGTGCCCTTGTTGCTGGCATTCTTGGGCGTATACCTGGTAGCTGTCTGCTGTATGCTGGGTATGCAGAAAAGGGCCAGACAAACGTACGATGGCATGCGGTACATGAACCAGCGTCGTCATGACGATGGTGTATCGAATGCCGATAACGCTGGTGATTCAGATCTATCGGGCAAAGCTGTGTCCAGCGATGCCCAATATAATTTCTAGTCTGACTTAACTGTCAGAGGCTAAAGGTCGCGCCTTGGCGACCTTTTTAACTAGCCTTGAGGTCAGATTGTCCTCGACATTTCGTGCAAGTGTTTCGCGACTTTTGCGAGCTCGCTGCTGACGATCTTTCAGGACCATATGCTTTGCCATCTTTGACATATTGGCTCGACTGCGAAGCTTCTCAGTCTCAAGGGCCTTGATCAAACTGGCAACAGTGGATTGACGTTTCTGCAATGCATCTCGTGTTGATTGCAGACTGTTTTGCAGATGTGTCACTTGTGATTCGAGGCGGCTGACGTCGTTCTCCAGTCGCTGCCGTTGTTGAATGGACTGACGTGCAAAGGCGACTGATTTATTCGCCGTACCAAGCGCCTTGGCACGAGCAGTTGTACTCAATCTGAGTTCCTGCTTTGCCGTAGCCAGGTTCTTTTTCAGATCAACGATCTGATCATCTGCATTGATTCGACGTTCTTCTTCACGTGTTGCACGATTCTCGGCTGCTGACACCTGCTTGACGCGTGCTTCAAGTTCTTCTTCCAGCTGGATGATCGCATCAGCCTTGCTCGTCTCATACTCTCTGGTTTCCGCGTCAAGACGTGACATGGCCTTGCGCATGATTACAAGATGTTTTTCGGCTTCTTCACGTAACGTCTGCTCTTCTTCAAGTGCTATACGCGAAGCGGTCAGCTGTTGCATTTCATCCACTTCAGTCGCATCAACTGTGGTAAGAGGGGTGGTGGCTTGCGGTTCCGAGCTGTCGGCTGTTGTGACGTCAACCTCTACTGTTTCGCTAAGGTCGAGCGCTTCGCTGGCGGTTTCCTGCTCAGTTCCTTCAATCCCAGCATCCAGTTCTTCTTCGGTGAAAATGTTTTCAACTACTTCGTCGTCGAAAACTTCTTCAAGTGCATCAAGGGGGGCTGACGATTGTTGCATTTCATCCTTGTCGACCACATGATCTGGTGTGATATGGGCAATGTATTGCAGCTCTGGGTTGTTGAATGTTGCAGCTTCAACCTTTGCAGTTTCACTGCTGTCGAGCGCTTCGCCGGCGGTTTCTTGCACCGTTGCTTCGATCGCAGCTTCGATATCTTCTTCGGTGAATTCATCTTCGACGAAAATGTCTTCAATCACCTCGTCATCTAATTCCATGACCAAGTCAGTGCTTAGGCAGGTGTCTATATTGTCCGCCATCGATAAACGTGCTGCCTGATCAAGTTCGTTTTCGATCGATCGCCGATACAGAAAATAGGCGACAAACCCGGGGATCAACAGACCACCGAGCAAAAGTGCGCTGGGTTTGAACAAAGTTCTGGCGCTTTCGAGTGCCATGCCGTAGGCCATGTGCAGTCCTACACCCAGGACGAGAGTCACTGACAAGGCGGTCCAGACTCCGAGTAACCAGGCTGGTCGCTCGGCTAGTGCAACGGGTTTGCGAAATGGGTTGAGGCGCCCGGAAATTCCCATGAAAAGGATGTAGCTGAGTAGGAGGGGCAGGCCGTATTTGAAGATAACGAGGTTCATTTTGCTGAATCCGAGAATTCTTTGATAAGTGAGAACTGGGTAGCAAAATGAGTGCCTCGATGCTATTAAGGGTGTGAAATTAAGGCTTTAGGTTAGTGGGTGTCCCAAATGCAGGGGTA
Source organism: uncultured Granulosicoccaceae bacterium (assembly GCA_964449565.1). Classification (GTDB taxonomy): domain Bacteria; phylum Pseudomonadota; class Gammaproteobacteria; order Granulosicoccales; family Granulosicoccaceae; genus Granulosicoccus. The sequence goes on from CAYUZB010000076.1 coordinate 9,788, forward strand.
TTGGCGGGTTTCAGCCGTAAGCGATAGACTGTGCTTCGGACGCTTAAGGGTTATTTGTAATGGGTAGGTGTAGGCATTCGTGGATAAATCTAGGCCTGTGCATGGTTTTAGGGGGCGCGGCGATGGCAGGAACAGCCTTCGCACAGGTGACGCCGCTCGAACAGGCGCAGTTTCTCAGCTGGACTGGCCTTCGGGACCAAAAAACCGTCCGCGATGGCTCAGTTCTGACGGAGTATCAGGGCACGACCGAAGCTCTCAATCGGCCGGGAATGCTGCTCAAGGTCAGCTTCAGCCCTCGATTTTCCTGTAGCCCCGCGATTGCGCTGATAGTGCCAGATGATACTGTTCTCGAACCGGGCGCGGCGGTAGAGACGAGCAGCACTGAAACGTCCCAGATCGGGGCCATCGCTGAGCGCTCTGAAGTCCCGGTGGATAAAGGTGAAATCCCGTCCTTCACCGATGACGAAAGGCTGGATTTTCAGATCGATAGCGCCAACGTTGAGTTCCCGTTGATTGTTGATGCTGACGAAGGCGTGGTCTGGACCTTCAATGGTGATGAACGTGAACGCGAGACCTTGCGTATTCAAATCGATATTGGCGAAGTTGCGATGGTTACAGTGGCCGAAGATCGAAAAATCTCATTTTCATTGCTCGGTTCGCGCAAGACGCTGGAATCCCTGCAAACCTTGTGCTTTGAGCATGAACCAATTCCGTTCGACAATTGATTCCCCAATGACCTGCTTGGCGGTTATTGTCAATATCCCGGTATGTTTTTTCGTGACCGTGGATGATCAGTCAACGCCTTGACAATACTGAAGTGAGTCAGTCAGGACAGTTCATCCAGCGTATCTTCATCCACTGGGTACTCAACAAAGCGTTCCGGCCACCGGTGGGTATTGCGGGCCTCGTCGTGTTCGAGGCAGCCTACGGCCGCTGCCATCGCTTGGTACTGCAGATGCAGTCGGTCGTAGTGAGTTCGGGTCAGCGGATCCATTAGAACGCTCTGGCTCTCGGTTACGCTGAGTGTGTCCATCGTCTCGTCATGGTGCGCCGCAGACAGCGTGTGTTCGATCTCATCTGCGTCAGAATCTACAGATAGCTCGAAACGCGCATAATAGTTTTTCATCGCGTTGTCGCCTCAGTCGTTCATTGCGTCCACACCGAGAAGAAAATCCCGGGCGTCTTCAAATTTTTCAAATTGCATCTCTGCAAGCTCACGTTCGCGCACGGTCAACGTATCAAAACGTTCAGGATGGCAACGCCTCGCCGCGCGACGAAACCTTTTGACGACAGCTTCTTCATCAATCGGCCCATCCAATGGGAGCCCGAGTCGAACCCTGTATTGCACATCGGGGTGCTCGTCAGCAACCGCGCGGGCGTCCCAGCGCAAGCTTGCTGATTCGGGTTGTCGTTGCCACCATTTAGGCTTGTCAGCTCGTGGCAATGGTGCCATCGCCGAACCAAAGGCTTCGCGATATTGAGCATCCAGTTCAGCATTGCCAACGCCAAAGGCGTCGCCGAGAAAACGCAGTATCGTATTCTGCACGGGAGTCAGCGCGGCTTCATTGACAAGTACTACCATCAGTAGATCGATAATCTGCCGTCGCTGTACCGAGTCAGCGTTATTTTGCAGCCAGCTTATCGTATCCCGAAAGGCTATGACATCGTGCTTGAGAACCCAGCGCTTGATCAGGTCATGATCATCGGGCTCCTGTAACTGAAACAATACCTCCTTGAGAGCGGGGTCGTAACGCTCGTCACCATACGCAATCCAATAGATCAAGAATTCGATGGCGTAGGTCAATTGATCATCGGGATCTACTGAGGCGAGCCACTTGGCAAACGTGCCGCGATCAGCGGCCATCGACAAGGGGATGTCATCGATATTATCCGACAGCCCTTTTTGAATCGCGGCAGCGGCTGCAATTTCCGGTTTGGTGGCTATGCGAGTAGCTGCAGATGAGGGGTCGGTTCGTGGATGAACGAGTGCATCGTCGAGCTCTCGCATTGCAGCGTCCTGTTGGTAGGCTTCAACTGGCTCAGTCACTTCGTCAGTGTCTGTCAAACGTCCGTATTGATGATTGGACGCCGCGATCCGGTTGTCCTGTTTCGATGCGTCTGCCCTATCGTCATAGATGTCTTCGGCATCGATGGTTCCGAAGAACTCTTCCGCTTCTGCATCAAGGCGCTTTTTAATACGGTCATGCTCATCGGTGTTGAAATCTGGATGGACTCGGTCGAGCAGATCCCGGTTGTTTTGCTGCTGCGTTGAGAAGTCGGCCTTGTAGCTGCGTCGGTTCCGCATCAAGGACCAGACAAGCAGCAGAAGCAGTGGCAGGGCGAGAGCGCTTAGTGCGATTATGCGATTGATGCCTTCCAGTGCAAGGAAAGTCGACTTCAATTGTGTCCATACGTCAATCGCTCGATCGCGAAAATCAATCGGTGGAGAGCTTTCGACAGCTTGCACTTCGCTGTCAGCAGCAGATTCACTTGCAGTAACATTGTCATTACTACCTTCCGCATCTGAATCCAATGGGCTCACGTCAGTGGTTGTAATCGATGTGGCGTTTGCGTTGACTTTCAGAGCAACAGCTTTATTGTCAGGTTGCTCAGTTGTGCTCTGCTCGGGTCGGGCGGCGGCCAGATCCACGCTGGCAAGTGTCTTGGTTGTTCGGTTCGTATCTGATGCGCTCGTGTTGGCGACGGCTGCTGCAGAAACTTTGTCTTCAGCGGGTTTGATAGGGCTGTTAGACGTCTCGGTCTGCGTGGCCGGAACTGATACGGCGATGGCTGCGGCAGTATTCGTGACAGGTGCGCGTTGCTGCCGAGCAACGGTTCGTGCCGCTGTCGATGGTGCAATAACACCTCCGACTGCTTCAATCAGACACTTACGATAATTTACAACGTTTTGGTGATTGGCTGAGCAACGAAGCTGAATGGTATTTTGCGCGACCTGTGATAGCCCAGCGAAGTTGGCTGCCGGCAGCTGACGAAGTTCGACTAGCGCACGATTGATGCAATGACGATACGGGCCTGCACCGAGTCGCGACTGAGCTTCGAAACAGGTTTGTTGCAGGGCGTATTGCTCGTCATCACTGAGATCATCAATGACCGGCACTGGTAAGGCATTCAATTCGGCAACTTGCTGACGTACACAAATCTGATAAGCCGATGATGTTTTTTCACCTGCGTTCGAGCAAGCTTGCTCAACGGCATAGTTGTCATCCAAGGATAGATGGGTGACTGGCGAGCTGGCCTTGCTGTTGGTGTATGTAGTTACCGCGTTGTTGACGCATTCACGAAACGCAACCGCTCCCTGGTGATACTGCACTGGCAGGCACGTTGTTTGGATGTCTTGCTGGATATTGGCGGGTAGGTCTGTCAAGCCCTCAGCGGCGATCGCGCGATTGCCAAACGTGGCCAAGAGCACAAGCAAGAGCAGGAGAGACCGGCAGCTATTTGCAGGGCTGAGCTGGAGTATGAGATTTATACGTTGCATAAGAACCAGAGTTTAGCGCCTATTCGCCCCTTACCACCAGATATGGTTCGCGTGTCTGGTATAAAACTACGGGTAGATTCTGCGTGGGGGCTTGGGTAACTGTGTAGAATGTGAACTATTACACGACAGGAACTCGAGCTTGTCCTGTGGGCCTGCGTCACGATCCCATTCCTTTTGCCGATTCGCCAGTCCGGTCTGTTTGCAGCACAGGCCGGGGTGCACAGCGCACTTTTTTCCATGCCGGTAGCTGACCGAAGATTGACACCAGAAATGCACCACTATGCGCGTTTGTTGATCGCGCTGAATGCTGAATTGTCCGGCCGTTCCGCGGTCGTAGACAGCTAGACGGCCCAGTCGGCTGCAAATTACCCATCGCTGACGAGGCTACGGGCCAGGTTCCGAGCATGTCATCATCGGAGAAACAATCAATGAAGCCAGATTTCCTGTCGACCATGATGCGCATGTTGTGTGGTTTACTGGTGCTCGCGACCCTCAGCGCCTGCGCTAGCCTGGTCCGACCGAACTTTACCCAGGAGGTACTCGAAATACGCCCAGGCGAGTATCGCCTTGACCCGGAGCATGTCTACATTCATTTCAAGATAGAACACCTGGGATTGTCAACGGTGGTGGGGCGTTTCAATCAGTCAGAGGCTTCGCTGGATTTCAATCCTAACAATATGGCCGATATGCGTCTCGAAGGCGTCATCGACATGGCAAGCCTTGATATGAATAACCCCTCTCTGGAAAAGCGTCTGCTCGGATCTGACTGGTTTGACGTCGCCCGGTATCCCGAGACCAGTTTTCTGACCACTGAAGTGGTGCCCACGGGTGGCAACAACATCGCTATCACTGGTGATTTTACCTTGCATGGTGTGACAAGGTCGCTGACGCTCGATGCAGTGTTTAAAGGTGGGGCAGATAATCTCCTTACAGGTAAATATACGTTAGGCTTCGCGGCGACCGGCTCGATTCTGCGGTCGGACTATGGTGTCGATGCATTTGGAGGTTTGATAGCTGATGAAGTCTTTGTTGAAATTCACGCGGAATTCCAAAGGGAATCCTAGATGATCAGGCTGTTGGAAAGTGGTCAGTATCAAACCTTTGCATTGTTACTATTCACGATAATCATTTCACTGTCATGTCATGAGTATGGTCATGCGCTGTCAGCAAAACGTTTCGGTGACCGTACCGCTGAGCAGCAAGGCCGTCTGACACTCAACCCGATCGCGCATATCGATCCAATCGGGCTGCTGATGATCGTGATTGCGGGATTTGGCTGGGCAAAACCGGTTCCAACCAATCCGCGATATTTCAATTCGCCCTGGGCGACGCTTGTCATTGCGGCAGCAGGTCCAGCTGCGAACCTGATTCTGGCCTTTCTGGCGATCAATTTTTACGGCTTCTCTTTGAAGATGGGGTTCGAGTTTGCCGGAACACCTGCGGCACAGACGTTCTTTTTCTACTTCTGCTTCATCAATTTATTATTGATGTTGTTCAACCTGATACCGCTTGGGCCACTCGACGGGCACTATATATTGCCGTATTTATTGTCGAGCAAGTTGTCTGTCAAATATCAGCAGCTTAATGCACAGTACGGTACCTATGCCTTCATGGGCCTGATACTCTTGAGTTTTGCAGGCTTGCCAATTTTTTCCGGCTTGCGCAACGCAGCCTTATGGCTGCTCGACCTGATTCAGATTATAGGTTAACCATGCTGATACTTTTATCTCCTGCCAAGACGCTTGATATGGAAGCGCCTTCTCGTGTTTCGCGTCCAACGCAGCCGCAATTTATGGAAGAGTCGGACAAGCTTGTTGAGACATTGAAAAAATACCGGCCGAAGCGGCTCGGTACATTGATGAATTTAAGTGAGAAGTTGGCGGCACTCAATGTGGAACGATATGAAAACTGGCAACCTCCTTTTACCAACCGTAACGCTCGCCCGGCCATTCAAGCATTCCGCGGTGATGTCTACACTGGCTTCGATGTAGACACGATGGCGAAAAAAGATCTTGATCATGCGCAAAAGCATGTACGGATCTTGTCTGGGCTGTATGGAGTGCTCAGACCCTATGACCTGATGCAAGCCTATCGACTCGAGATGGGAACGCGTTTGAAAACGCGACGTGGCAGTGATCTGTACTCATTCTGGGGAACCACACTGACCGATCATCTCAATGATGAACTTGAGCGTTTTAAAAATCCATTGCTTGTCAATCTGGCCTCGAACGAATACTTCAAATCGATCAAGCCGAAGGTACTGGCAGCACCACTTGTGTCGCCTGTGTTTCATGATGAGAAGAACGGTGAATACAAGGTCATCAGTTTTTTCGCCAAAAAAGCCCGCGGCTCCATGGCGCGTTATCTCGTCGAGAGCCGGGCGAAGACAATTGATGACTTAAAGTGCTTCAAGGAGCTGGGCTACAATTACAGCAAGAAATTGTCAAGCGATGAAAAGCCTGTCTTTACGCGTAGCGAAAAGGCCGCTCGGCCTTATGTTGTTCAACCGAGCTAGCTATTCATGTTTCCTATTCATGATGACAACCCGACACCGGTTGTACCGTATGTCACTTACGTACTGATTGCCAGTTGTATCGCTATCTTCGCTTATCAGTTTCTTCAAGGCGAGGCTGGGCAGCTGGACATGGTGTACAGCTACGGGATGATACCTGCGGCTTTTTTTGGTCATGCCGAGCTTGCCAGTGAGTTTGTGCGGGTGCCGGCACATGCGACGATTTTTACTTCGATGTTCTTGCATGGCGGCTTTATGCATCTTGCCGGCAATATGTTGTACCTATGGGTGTTCGGGAACAATATCGAAGCGGCCATGGGGCATGTGAAATTCATTTGCTTTTATTTACTCACTGGAATAATTGCCGCCTTGTCGCATGCCTTGCCGGACATGAACTCGCAAATCCCAATGATTGGTGCCAGTGGCGCGATCTCTGGTGTGCTGGGCGCCTATTTGTTGCTATACCCGCAGGCGCGGGTGCTCATACTGATTCCGATCTTCTTCATCATCAAGACGGTGCGGGTGCCTGCGATGCTGGTGTTGGTGATCTGGTTTCTGATGCAGCTATTCAGCTCGGTGACCGCGGGAGATTCAGAAGGCGGTGGAGTTGCCTTTGGGGCTCATATTGGCGGGTTTATCGCCGGAATGGTATTGGTGACATTTTTCAAGCATGCAAATGTACCGTTGCAGATTCCTTTCATGCATTTTGATCCTTTCGAGCGTTTTCGCAAAGGGCCGCGTTGAACGCGGCCCTTTG
>CAYUZB010000076.1:16655-18784 GCA_964449565.1 uncultured Granulosicoccaceae bacterium
TACTCTTCTTCTTCGCTGACACGAATACCGACAGTTACCTTCAGGATGAACCAGAGGACGAAGCTCAGGCTGAACGTCCAGATGAAGATAGCGCCGAGGCCGAGCAATTGCGCACCGAAATTGGCATCGGGATTGGTAAATGGCACGGCGATCAAGCCGAAAGCACCGACAACGCCATGAACCGAAATCGCACCGACCGGATCATCAATTCTGAGTTTGTCGAGTGTTGTGATTGAGAACACGACCAGCACGCCACCGGCTGCACCGATCAAGGTGGCTGCCAGAGGTGAAGGTGTCAATGGTTCTGCCGTGATTGCGACAAGGCCTGCCAGGGCGCCGTTAAGTGCCATGGTCAAATCGGCTTTGCCCCACAAGGCTCTTACCGTCAACAGTGCTGCAACCACGCCGCCTGCGGCAGCCATGTTGGTATTGACGAAGATGGCGGCAACGGCGTTTGCGTTTTCAACGTTTGATACCGCTAACTGAGATCCGCCATTGAAACCGAACCAGCCCATCCAGAGAATGAACGTACCAATTGTGGCAAGTGGCAAGTTGGCACCGGGGATTGGTGATAACTGACCATTAGGTCCGTATTTGCCTTTTCTGGCGCCAAGCAGCAATACGCCGGCAAGCGCTGCACTCGCGCCACACATATGCACAACACCGGAACCCGCAAAGTCATTGAAGCCTGCGGCGTCCAACCAACCACCGCCCCATTTCCAGTAGCCCTGTACCGGGTAGATGAATGCAGTGAAGACAACGGCGAACATCAGGAAAGACCAGAGCTTCATGCGTTCAGCGACAGCGCCCGAGACGATCGACATACCGGCTGCAACAAAAACAACCTGGAAAAAGAAGTCTGAACGTGAGGAGTAGTACGGCGCATCATCGCCACCAGCGATTACGCTTGCGGTGTCGTTGTCGCCACCGAGGAAGAAATCAAGCCCCGGGATATAAGCGCTGATTGGTGAACCTGGATACATCAGGTTGTAGCCGACCAGCATGAACATGACGCAGGCTACTGCATACAGCGCAATGTTTTTGGTCAGGATTTCAGCCGTGTTCTTACCTCGTACAAGACCGGCTTCGAGCATCGCAAAGCCTGCCGCCATCCACATGACCAATGCACCGGATACCAGAAAATAAAAGGTATCCAGTGCATAACTTAATTCTGCAAGTTGTTCCATCAGTTTTCTCTCTCTAGTTTTTTTATAGCTAGTTATTGGTGCGCTCTTTACAGAGCCACCGGGCCGGTTTCGCTGGTACGAATACGAACGGCCTGTTCAAGGTTGGTGACAAAGATCTTTCCGTCACCGATCTTTCCTGAGCCCGCGGCGTTTGAAATGGCTTCGATCACCGTGTCGAGCTGGTTGTCGTCGATACCGATTTCCAGTTTGGTCTTGGGGATGAAATCAACGACGTATTCCGCGCCGCGATAGAGTTCTGTATGGCCTTTCTGTCGGCCAAACCCTTTGACCTCGGTGACGGTCATGCCTTGTACACCGAGTGTGGATAGTGCTTCGCGCACATCCTCAAGCTTGAACGGCTTGATGATTGCCGTAACGAGTTTCATTTGATCTCCTGCTTTATGTTGGATGCAGGTCATATGGCACTATGCATGCCGATTGAAAATATGAAGTAAAAACAATGCTTTAAGGTTTTTGTTGGTAAACTAAAGGCCGGCTTGCGCACCATGAGTGCGCGCTAAAAATTGAAAAGGCACCATTACGGTGCATGGGTAAACGTTAATGAACGGGACGACACAATCATGATTGATGCACGTGTTTTTGATGATCTGGCCAACACCATGGCCAAGCTCCTGCCACCGGGTGTCAGCGATATGAAAAATGACTTCGAGCGCAATGCCAAATCGGCCATGCAACAGGCGCTGGGCAATCTGGATCTGGTTACACGAGAAGAATTTGATGTGCAGATGGCCGTATTGCAAAAGACGCGAGAACGCCTCGAAGCGTTGGAAGCGCGCGTTGCAGCACTTGAGCCAGGTGATGGGTCGTCACCGGGCGCGTAGTGCCATGTGCGTTCTCGCAAGAGATAATTGCGCTTTTTATCTGTGCGTTTTATCTGCTTGAATTACCTGTATGAATTATCTGCGTGATTGATCCGTATAT
>CAYUZB010000077.1:0-12369 GCA_964449565.1 uncultured Granulosicoccaceae bacterium
GTGACAAAGGCATTGGCAATGACCAGATCACTGTAACGGGTCACTTTGATATTGGGCTCGAGTGCTTCGACCAACAAGGGATCGTGACCCGCATTTTCCATCGCTGATGCTTCATCAGTTACATCAAAATCTTTTTGCGCCATCGCTTTGTCTAAGGCTCCGGCCAAGGTAGCCACCGGAAATAGTTGTGGCGTCTGCGCCTGCCATAGACCGTTCCTATCAACGGTTCGGGAAACCGTGTAATCGGTGTCAGCCAGCTTCAAGGTATCTGACACAGGTATGGCCAATAAACCACCATCACGTCCGCTGTTGAATACCGCATCGGTGAGGCGTTTTATATCAGTCTTTGCGACCAACGGCCTGGCAGCATCATGCACCAGGACCCAGGCGTCATCAGCGGCTTTATCTTGTACCGCTTTCAGTGCATTACTTACCGAGACAGCCCGCGAATCACCACCGATAACCGTATGTACACGCGAGTCACGAGACACAGCTAATTCGTGGAAACGTTGATCATCGTGCGCCAAGGCAATCATGCACCCTTTAAGTCCGGGTATCTCCAGCAAACCACTGATCACCGTTTCCATGATGGTGATGCCATTGATAAAAAGGTACTGCTTGGGAACGTCACTCTGAACACGCGCACCGTAGCCCGCCGCCGGGATAACAGCCCAGAGTTCGAACGGGTATGGATTAACCATATCAGTGACCATCAATTGCCTTCACCGGTGGTACTAACCGCATTATTACTAGTAATGCCACGTTCACGCACAAACTGATAGAAGGTTTCATCCTCGTCAATCATGCCAAGCTCTGCACGCGCTCGCTCTTCGATAGCTTCAAGCCCGCTTTTAAGATCCGCAACTTCGGCCGACAAGGCTTGATTGCGACTTCGGAGTTGTAACAACTCCGTGCGGGCTGCCTTGGCCTCCTCGCGTAATCGCCAGACCTCTTGAACACTGCCATCGCCAAACCACAGACGATACTGCAGAGCTATCAGCAACAGGATAAAAGCTGCAATGAGAACTTTCACAGTGCTAGACGGTCACGCGCGTATCAAGCGACAACGACATTAAAGCGCCTGATTGAACGCAGAAGCACCAGGATAAACCGCACGATCACCGAGATACTCCTCGATACGAAGCAGTTGGTTGTACTTGGCGATACGATCAGAACGTGACAGCGATCCGGTTTTTATCTGCTTGGCATTGGTGGCGACCGCAAGGTCCGCGATTGTCGTGTCTTCGGTCTCACCCGAACGATGTGATGTCACCGTGGTGTAGCCGGCCTTGTGCGCCATATTGATGGTCTCAAGAGTCTCGCTCAAACTACCAATCTGATTGACTTTGATCAGCACCGAATTGGCAATGCCTTCATCGATGCCGCGTTGCAGAATCTTCGGGTTGGTAACAAAGAGATCATCACCGACCAATTGGATGCTGTCCTTCAAACGGTCAGATAATATCTTCCAACCTGCCCAGTCTCCTTCGTCCAGGCCATCTTCAATCGAGATGATCGGGTAACGATCAGTCCAGTCACTTAAATACTCGACAAAACCTGCCGCATCAAATTGACGTGACTCGGAGGCAAGATCGTATACGCCATCCTTATAGAATTCGGAACTGGCAACATCAAGCGCCAGATAGACATCTTTACCCGCGCTATAGCCGGCTTTTTCGATCGCCAGAAGTATGGTTTCGATCGCCTCTTCATTAGATGAAAGGTTTGGTGCGAAGCCACCTTCATCACCGACTCCGGTGTTCATGCCACGTTCGTGCAAAACACCATGCAAGGAGTGAAAGATCTCAGCACCGCAACGCAAGGCTTCACGAAAAGACTTGGCGCCGACGGGCAAGACCATGAACTCCTGCAGGTCAACACTGTTATCCGCATGTGAACCACCATTGATGATATTCATCATTGGCACCGGCAGGTTTACCGCCTCCTTACCGCCAAGATATTCGAAGAGCATCTGGTTGTTGTCAGCCGCACTTGCATGGGCGGCTGCCATCGATACCGCCAGAATGGCGTTGGCACCGAGCTTGTCCTTGTTCTCGGATCCATCAAGGTCGATCATCAACTTGTCGAGACCTGCCTGGTCAGTTGCATCAAAGCCCATAACAGCTTCGCGCAATGCGGTATTGACATGTTCAACAGCTTTGAGAACACCCTTGCCACGATAGCGAGCCTTGTCACCATCACGCAGTTCCAGTGCCTCACGTGTACCGGTTGATGCGCCAGACGGTACTGCAGCACGCCCGACGGCACCAGAGGCGAGTTTGATGTCCGCTTCAACGGTTGGGTTACCGCGAGAATCCATGATCTCGCGAGCAGTTACTTCAACAATTTTGGAAGTCATTAACAAATATATCCTTGGAAATCAGTCTTTATTATTCAATCAATTATTCGATCAGTATTATTCAGGTAGCCCGACGGTCGCTTTACAACAAGTTGGCTTCGGCAAGTTTACCGGCCTTGACGACGCCATCGAGCCGTACCAGAGTCTCCAGCAAAGATGACATGTCTCCCAGTGGCCATGCGTTAGGTCCATCACACAAGGCTTTGTCAGGATCAGGATGTGTTTCCATGAAAAGTCCCGAAACACCTGCTGCCACCGCAGCCCGCGCGAGCACCGGTACGAACTCACGCTGCCCATCCGATGACGTGCCCTTGCCACCGGGTAGTTGTACCGAATGCGTTGCATCGAACACCACCGGACAAGCCGTGTTACGCATAATCGCCAGGCTTCGCATGTCCGAGACAAGATTGCCGTATCCAAACGACGCGCCACGCTCACAAACCAGAATATTGTTATTGCCCGCTCCTTTTGCCTTTTTTACAACGTTGAGCATATCTTGTGGCGCCATGAACTGGCCCTTCTTGATATTGACAGGTTTACCCGCCGCGGCCACGCGCTGAATGAAACTGGTCTGGCGACACAACAAGGCAGGTGTTTGCAACACGTCTACCACGTCGGCAACTTCATCCATCGGTGTGTCTTCGTGGACGTCCGTCAGGACAGGCACGCCAATGTCATCACGCACTTTGGCCAGGATACGCAAACCCTCCTCGATACCTGGGCCGCGATAGCTATCACTCGAGGAACGATTGGCCTTGTCGTAAGAAGACTTGTAAATCAAAAGAATGCCGCATTCAGCAGCCATCGTTTTCAAAGCGGCGGCTGATTCAAGCGCGAGCTTTTCAGATTCGATGACGCAAGGACCAGCAATAAGAAACAGAGGCTGGTCGAGCCCGATTTTCTGGCCGCATAGCTGCATGATCAATAGGTATATTCAGGTTACAGGAGAGGCAGTAGCGCTGGACGTATTGACCGCTGAACCGCCGCTTTTTTTGGACTTTTGCCCAGACTCATTGTAGTCCAGTGCTGCCGTGATAAAACCCGTAAACAGTGGATGTCCATCGCGCGGATCTGATGTGTATTCCGGGTGGAATTGACAGCCAATGAACCAGGGGTGCTCGGGCAGTTCAATCATTTCAACCAAACCGTTCTTGTCACTGGATCGGGCTGATATCACAAGGCCTGCCGCTGTCAGCCGGTTGGCATAATTGTCATTGAATTCAAACCGATGTCGATGACGTTCAACCACCTCTTCGCTACCGTAGACCTTGGCGGCGAGCGAATCTGGTTTGACCTTGCACATCTGACCACCGAGTCGCATGGTGCCGCCGAGATCTGAATCGACGCTGCGGATAACGGTTTCACCATTCTCGTTTTGCCACTCGGTAATCAAGGCAATGACGGGTTCTTCTGTCTTCAAGTCAAATTCGCTACTGTTAGCGCCGTCTATATTGGCAACATGGCGAGCGTGGTCGATAACCGCGACCTGCATCCCCAGACAAATACCGAGATAAGGCACATTGTTCTCACGTGCATAGCGCGCCGCGATGATCTTGCCCTCGACACCACGATTGCCAAAACCACCGGGGACAAGAATCGCGTCGACTTCGCTCAGTGCGGCAAGATCACCCCGTTCGATTTTTTCCGCATCGAGATAGCGAATACGTACACGACTGTCAGTCTGGATGCCCGCGTGCGTCAAGGCTTCATTCAGTGACTTGTAAGATTCGGTGAGCTCAGTGTACTTGCCGACCATGCCGATGGTGACTTCCTTGCTCGGATGTCGAATACCTTCGACGACCCGCTGCCACTGTGACAGATCTGCCTCGGGAAGCTCGAGTTGAAAATGTTCGACAACCAGATCATCCAGATGCTGCTCATGCAGCATACGCGGAATGTCATAAATGCAATCGACATCAGTGGCGGCAATAACCGCCCTCTCCTGGACATTGGTAAAGAGTGCAATCTTGCGTCTCTCACCATCAGGCAATGGCCTGTCGGCACGACACAGAAGAATATCTGGCTGAATACCGATCGAGCGTAATTCCTTGACTGAATGTTGGGTGGGTTTGGTTTTAATTTCACCAGCAGACGCGATGTAAGGGACCAAGGTCAGATGCATGAACAATGTGCGATCGCGTCCGAGTTCAACACCCATTTGACGAATGGCTTCGAGAAAAGGCAACGATTCGATATCGCCCACAGTACCGCCAATTTCAACCAGGGCAACATCTACATCACCGGCGCCAATGATCACACGGCGTTTGATTTCATCCGTGATATGCGGGATGACCTGAACCGTCGCGCCAAGATAATCGCCGCGGCGCTCGTTCGAGATAACCGTTTCATAAACACGTCCCGTGGTGAAGTTGTGCTTCTGACTGGTCTTGACGCGGGCAAAGCGTTCGTAATGGCCCAGATCGAGATCAGTCTCGGCTCCGTCTTCGGTGACGAAAACTTCACCGTGCTGGTAAGGGCTCATGGTCCCCGGGTCAACGTTGATGTAAGGGTCAAGCTTGAGCATGGCCACGGTCAGACCGCGCGCCTCAAGCAAAGCGGCAAGCGAGGCCGCGGAAATACCCTTACCCAGTGACGAGACAACACCGCCGGTCACAAATATAAAACGCGTCATAGAGCTTGAATCTTGGGACGGCTCGCCTGTTGGGCGACCGCCGCTACGAAGGTGACGCGGAAGTCGAAGGGACGCCCGCCGCGGAGATGAAAAAACATCTCTGAACGGACGATGAGACTACCAGAATGGCACCTCAGCCACAATTCACAGACGCATTTTTTGACGAGGATTAACGAGGCGTTAACAATTCGAGTACGGGTTCTACTCAAGCGAGTTGAGCGTCAATGGCAATCTCGGCATTATGCCGAACCGCGCCGTCTCGAAAGTCGACTGCGACGGCGATATTCCACACGGCAGCAAGCCGCCCGTCCACATACAGCAATGGAATTCGATCCCGCTGCCACGGTGGGACGGCGGATTCTTGCAGAAGTTTTTTAACTGCCTTGTGAAAGGCCGGCTCGCCCAACTTGATAAGCTCGCCGCCGCTGCGGGTTTTGACGGTCATGACACCTTGCTCCGGCAGCCGAATACCCTGCTCGACACAGGTGGCTCGCGTCAAGACCAGATCCAGTTCCGCGATCTCGAGATCATCAAATGGCGCGGGCCACTCGTAGTTGAATGGCGTGGCCTGTTTCATCTCGGTCAGGAGATACAGTCGGTCACGATAGCGACGGAATTCATAGTCCCTGACATTGACCAGGCCTGCCGAATCCTCACGCGCCCGAACCAGCGAGCGAATCACCTCAGCGAGATCTTGCAAACGCGGCATACGCAGGCGACGCTGTCGCACCCAAAGCCGCAACACGTTATAAGCACGCTCTCTGGGCAAGGTCTTGAGCTCGGACACACTCAGCTCCGAGGCGCCGCGTACCCGCACCCGCTCGAGATCTTCCTGAGCGAGTCCAAGCAAGGTTTGACTGGCCGCCGAGCTGCGGGCCGCTGATCGGTTCAAGGTGTCAACAAACGAGGGCCAGCGAGAAGCGAGCAAGGGAAAGACTTCATGACGCAGAAAGTTGCGATCAAATTGGGTCTCTTCATTGGAAGGATCATCGATCCATTCGAGCGTCTCACGCTTAGCATACCGTCGAAGATCGCTGCGTTTGCAGGTCAACAAGGGTCGCACCATGTAGCCATCAGCGAACACGCGTTTGCGCGGTATGGACGCTAGTCCATCCGGGCCACTTCCGCGAAGTGCTTGCAACAGAAAGGTTTCGGCCTGATCTTCGGCGTGCTGCGCGACAAGCAGATGCTCACCCGGGCTGAGCAGTTCGGCAAAGGCCTCGTAACGCGCCATACGTGCCGCGGCTTCCGGACCATCACCCGAATCATCAGGCACTGAAACATTGCGAATGACCAGCGGTACGTCCAGCGTGTCACAAACCATGGCAGCATGGGCTGCCCATCTGGCGCTGTCAGGATGAAGCCCGTGATTGATGTGCACCGCCCGCAGGCTGATATCGTCCAGGCCACCGAGCAGTTCTGCTGCTGCATGCAACAACACATGCGAATCCATGCCACCACTAAAGGCAACACAATAATCCATTACCTGCGGATGTTGGGTGACATGCTCCGCCAATGCGTCGATCGGGTCGCGTGACATCAAGCTTCTTTGAATTCGCCGTAGGCACGGAGTTTTTCGCCACGAGCATTGAGCAAGGCAGCCGTTGACAAGGTTTTCAGACTGGCCAATTCTTCGGCCAAGGCGGTGCGCAAACTTGCCGCTGTCTCGTCCGGGTTGCGATGCGCACCACCGAGAGGTTCCGGCACGATGCGATCAACCAGACCAAGGCCATGCAAACGCTCCGACGTAATACCCATGGCTTCTGCCGCTTCCGAGGCCTTGTCAACACTCTTGTACAAAATGGATGCACAGCCTTCCGGGCTGATGACCGAGTAGACGCTGTACTGCAACATCATGACGCGATCACCGACACCGATGGCCAACGCACCGCCAGAGCCACCCTCACCAATCACGGTGCAGATGATGGGTGTTCTGAGCCCCGCCATAACGAACAAATTGCGCGCAATCGCTTCACTCTGACCGCGCTCTTCAGCGCCAATGCCGGGATAGGCGCCCGGGGTGTCGATGAAGGTCAGTACCGGCAAGGAGAAGCGCTCGGCGAGCTCCATCAAACGCTTGGCTTTGCGATAGCCCTCAGGACGCGGCATGCCGAAATTGCGGTGGATTTTTTCCTTGGTATCACGCCCTTTTTCATGACCAATGACGACAACCGCCTGCCCATCGAGGCGCGCGGTACCACCAATAATGGCGGAATCATCGCCGTAAAGCCGATCCCCGTGTAATTCGTCGAAGTCGGTAAATACGTTATCGAGATAAAAACGGGTATACGGGCGCTGCGGGTGTCTCGCCATTTGTGCCACTTGCCAGGGATCAAGCTTGGCAAAAATGCTGGTCGTCAGCTCGGCACATTTTTTCTTGAGCGTGTCGACTTCCTCGCTGATATTGATGTCAGCGTCTTCAGTCGCATACTGGAGTTCGCGAATTTTCGCGTCCAGTTCAGCGATTGGTTGTTCGAAGTCGAGGAAGTTAGGATTCATTGAGCGATTAAATGTACCTCGTCAGAGGGGATCCATTCTATCAGTAGACTCGCCCGATAAGGGCGCACAAACTGACGATAAGCTGCACTGATCGCGACGTACGCAAGACTCAGTAAATCAGCTCGACGCCACCCACTCCCTCAAGCTTATCGAGCTGAGCGATCAATTCGTGACGCGGCGTCACCGCCCACCGGTTTCCAGCTCGTATTCGGGCCCGAGCCTGATCATTATCATAGACAAAGCAAACCGGCGTGACACCACTTTTATATTCCGCCAAGGCGGCCAGAAGCTCGTCAAGCCCTCGCTCACGCACGTCATTGGCGGACAAGCGGATGACCAGTTGCCGCGCAAATCGCGCTCTGGCCGCCCCCATGTCATACAGCTCACGCGCACGAATCTTGAACCCGCCATTGAAATCATCCGGACTGATATCGCCGTCGACGACCAGCACTTCGTCCTTGACGATCATATGCCCCATTGCATCAATGGTCTCACCACGCAAACTCACCTCGACCCGCCCGGTGCCATCATCCAGTGTCACAAAGAGCATGCGGGTGCCCTGCGCATCACGTTGCCGAACCCCAAGCACCAGACCTGCGGCAATGACTGGCACACCGCGCTGACGGAACCCCCCACCCGCGTCCGAAGGGCCCGCCTTTGCGCAAACAGTCTTGAGACTGCCATGGGTGAACTTGGCCAGTTCGGGTAGAAATTCATGAATCGGGTGGCCACTCAAGTACAACCCGAGCGTCTCCTTCTCGGCCCGCAGTCGCGTGCGATCATTCCAGTCCTCGTGCGTCACCATCAGTTCGGCACTCGGCTCTTCGGGCTCGCCAAGACCGAAAAGATCATTCTGCCCCGCATCCTGATTTCGGTGAAACTGGTCGCCTCCCTGCAGGGCACTTGGCAGGTGTTCCCACAAGCTCGCCCGGTTCGGCCCGAGATGATCGGCAGCACCCGCCTTGATCAACGCTTCCAACACGCGTTTGTTGACGGTACCGGGGTTTGCGCGTCGACAGAGATCATCGAGTGTTTCAAACGGACCGTTCTCATCACGGGTTTCGAGCACACTCGCCAGTGCAGCTTCACCGACACCTTTGATTGCACCTAGACCATACAGCACGGTAGATTCATCGATAACCGAGAAACGCACGGCAGAGGCATTGATATCAGGTGGTAGCACTTCAAGGCCCATGATCTTGCATTCGTCAATGAGCCCGACGACCTTGTCGGTATTGTCCATATCAGCGGACATGACCGATGCCATGAATGCCGCCGCATGATGACACTTGAGCCAGGCGGTCTGATAGGACAACAAGGCGTAGGCGGCCGAGTGCGACTTGTTGAAGCCATAGCCTGCAAACTTTTCAACAAGGTCGAAAATGTTACCGGCCAGTCCCGTATCGATATCGTTTTCTTCGCAACCGGCCAGAAACACGGCTCGCTGCTTGGCCATTTCTTCCGGTTTTTTCTTACCCATCGCACGACGTAAAATATCCGCCGTACCGAGCGAGAATTTCGCCATGACTTGTGCGATGCCCATGACCTGTTCCTGATACAGGATGACGCCATAGGTCGGTTCCAGAATCGGCTTGAGCATCTCAAGCTGATAGTCCTCATGGGGCCAGGCGAGTTTTTTGCGCCCATGTTTTCGATCGATAAAGTCATCGACCATGCCGGACTGCAACGGGCCCGGTCGATACAAGGCCACCAGCGCGATGATGTCTTCGAAGTTATCCGGGCGCAGGCGTTCTATCAGTCGCTTCATACCGGCTGATTCCAACTGAAAGACGGCAGTAGTCTGCGCTTTCTGCAGCAGCTGGTAAGTCGGTGCGTCATCGAGCGGCAAGGCAAGCAGGTTCAGCGGTTCTTCTCGATGCTTGTCGATCTCCTTGACCGCATTGTCAATGATCGTCAGTGTGCGCAGCCCGAGAAAATCAAACTTCACCAAGCCGACGGCTTCTGCGTCATCCTTGTCGAACTGGGTAACCAGACTTGAGCCATCCGCCTCACAGTACAAGGGGGCAAAATCCGTCAATGCGGTCGGGGCAATGACAACCCCCCCGGCATGTTTGCCGCAGTTACGTGACAAGCCTTCCAGCGCCAGTGCCATATCAAGTAGCGCGGTAACTTCTTCATCATCGCGATAGCCGCGTGCCAGATCTTCCGACTCAGTCATTGCCTTGGTTAACGTCATGCCAACTTCAAAAGGCACCATCTTGGCGATCGAATCGACAAAGCCATAGGGGTGACTCATGATGCGTCCGACGTCACGCACGACCGCCTTTGCCGCCATGGTGCCGTAGGTGATGATTTGCGACACACGATGCGCACCATACTTGTCGGCAACATACTGTATGACGCGATCACGACCATCCATGCAGAAGTCGATGTCGAAATCCGGCATCGAAACCCGTTCCGGATTCAGGAAACGTTCGAACAGCAAGTCATACGCAAGTGGATCAAGATCGGTAATCAACAGTGCGTAAGCCACCAGCGACCCTGCCCCGGAACCGCGACCCGGCCCCACCGGAATCTTGTTGTTACGCGCCCACTGGATGAAGTCTGCAACAATCAGAAAGTAACCGGGGAAACCCATCTGCGCGATAACATCAAGTTCACGCTTGAGCCGATCGTCATAGGGCTTTCTAGTGTCGGCGAAATTTTCCGCGTTAGTGTCGTATAACTCATTCAGGCGAACCTCCAGACCTTCTTGTGCTGATGCATAGAAGAACTCGGTTTCCGTCATGCCTTCCGGTATCGGAAAGTCCGGCAATACCGGTTGCCCTAGATTCAAAGTCAAATTACAGCGCTTGGCAATTTCCACGGCATTGTCGATCGCCACGGGTATGTCGCTGAACAACTCGAGCATATCGTCGGCAGATTTTAGGTACTGCTGTTCGGAGACAAGTTTTTGCCGGCGCGGATCTGCCAACACATGCCCTTGCTGAATACACAGTCTCGCCTCATGCGCTTCGAAGTCATCGGCTTCGAGAAAGCGCACATCATTGGTCGCCACCACCGGGATACCGCAGGCGATGGCAATTTCGCAGGCACCTGCGATGTATTCTTCTTCGAACGCTCTTTCGGTGCGCGTCAGTTCAAGGTAATAACGATCGCCGAAGACTGATTGCCAACGTTTGGCAGCGGCGAGTGCCTCGTCCTTGTTACCGCGTTTCAAGGCAGACGCGATATCACCATCGATCGACCCAGACAAGGCGATCAGGCCCTCATTGGCCTCGAACAACCAGTCAAGCTCAATGACGGGTTCACCATTGACCTGCCCCTGCTGATAACCTTGGGACACGAGATTTGTCAGGTTCAGGTAACCGGTTTGATTCTGTACCAGTAACAGCACCCGCGTAAGTGTCCCGTCGCTGGCAGCGCCACTGACGCGCAAATCCACACCAACAATCGGCTTTATGCCGACATCCATGGCAGCACGATAAAATTTCACCAACGCAAAGAGATTGCAGCGATCCGTCACAGCAACCGCAGGCATGGTTTCGGCAACCGCCTTGACCATCGGCTTGATACGCACGGTACTGTCAACGAGCGAGAACTCGGTGTGCACACTTAAATGGACGAAACGACTCATGACGAGACCGCTTCGGCTTGAATGCGCAACGCTTCTCGAACCGGCGCGAAGGAGCGTCGATGCAGAGCCGTCACACCATGCTCGGCAATCGCTCGTCGATGTTGCGGCGTCGGATAACCCTTGTGACGGTCAAATCCGTACGCTGGAAATTTGCCATGTAGTTCGACCATCATCCGATCTCGGGCGACCTTGGCAATGATCGAGGCAGCACTGATCGACTGCACCCGCTGATCACCTTTCACAACAGCCTGCTTTGGGCAGTCCAGCGATGGACAACGGTTGCCATCGATCAACGCCAGATGGGGCTTGGTATCCAGACCTTGTACTGCGCGTTGCATGGCAAGCATACTCGCATGCAAGATATTGATGGTATCGATTTCCTCGACACTCGCCTCCGTGACGCAGTAGGCCAAGGCGTCACGCCGAATCACTATGTCCAGTTTGTCACGCTGCGACTCATCAAGGAGCTTCGAGTCCAGCAGGCCGGTGATCGGTTTCTGCGGGTTCAGGATCACAGCTGCCGCCACCACAGGGCCCGCCAATGGCCCACGGCCTACCTCATCGACGCCTGCAATCAAGTAAACAGGACGCGCAGCTGGCTTGACGTTTCGGCGCTTTGGCGGCGCTTTGACGCAGGCGGATTGAGGGGTATCAGGCATCCGACAAGGATACTGCCTCAGGGCCGATCCCCCAAGCTCTGATCAACAAAAATCAGGCTTGACGTATCAAAGCCAAGTGCGCTAGCACGTGCCGTGAATCGCTCGATGAGTGCCTCATCAACGGTGGGTGTTCGCGACAGTAACCACAGGTATTTGGTGGTGTTACCAGAGACAAACGCATATTGATAGTTGTCATCCAGTTCGAAAATGACATAACTAGCGTAGAAAGGCCCGAAGAACGACACGAGCAAATGACCGACATCCTCAGTGGTCTTGAACTTCGCCTTGCCAATGGCGTCCTTCCATTCGTTCTTTTCGGTACTGAAACCCTGATTCTTGACGCGCACCTTACCGTCATCGCGCAAACTGTACTCGGCAGTCACCGCACTCAGACCTCGTTCAAAGCGATGATCGAGCCGGGCTATTTCATACCAGGTACCCAGATAACGAGATAGCTCAAATGAGGTTATAGGTTCAACGTTTTTGGGAACACCTGAACACGATACCAATAGCAGCAAGCTCGATAGGGTCAGGAGCTTGCGTGAAAGTTTGCCTGTAATACTGCCTATACGATCGTACGCAAAGCATATGTTCATGAATGTTCGATTATCTCTGAATTGGT
>CAYUZB010000077.1:12469-14420 GCA_964449565.1 uncultured Granulosicoccaceae bacterium
TTTTTCCAACGATTGAAATTCGTATGCACGATTAAATATGAGCGTCCATTGAAACCCTGGCAATCAACCCGGCGTGGTCAATGACTGACCATTGTGCTTTGCAGACAGCGACAAAATGTAAGGTGCAGCCTGGCGTGCCCAATCGGCAGGCTCCTGGTAAGCACCCGCATCATCTCCCCAACAACTACGCAGCATATCGGTATCAATGACACCCGGGCTCAAAGGTACTGCGGCCATGCCCGACGGAAGTTCTTCCGCCAAGGCTTTGGTCAAACCTTCAATTGCCCATTTGCTTGCGCAGTAAGGTGCAACACCACTGGATACCGAACGCCCCCAACCACTACTGAGATTGATCACGATACCGTTTTTTTGTGTATCAATCATGGCGGGAACGACATGTCGAATCATGTTGGCAACGCCAGAGACATTGACTGCAAGCACTTGCCTGAATTCCACGTCCGAGACATCAACCAGATTTGCAGGTTCGTTGATGACCCCCGCATTATTGACAAGCAGATCCGGCGCACCGTACTGCTTGAGGCACTTCGCTGACCATGCCTTGACCGCCGCATCATCACTGACATCAAGTGCAGCAAATTCATGGGGTGTTCCGTACAGCTCCCTGAGCTCTTGCATACCAGCATCCGAGCGGCTGCAGCCCATCACCGTGTGCCCGGCGCCGATAAATTCATCAACCAAGGCACGCCCCAGACCTCGGCTACAACCGGTCAACATGATAAGTCGTTTTGACGACATGACATTTCCTTGATTGATGCGTACATTGACTGTGATATGAGGACAACGACCAACACGCCACCCCGTGGATTCTCCACTGAGGAGTATGTTCGCCGTGCCGGCGCTGTGCAACAGGCAATGCACATTGCGGGTATCGATCTTCTGTGGCTTACCACCGAGGCTGATGTTCGCTACCTAAGTGGATACCTGACACAGTTCTGGCAGAGTCCAACACGCCCCTGGCATCTCTTGTTGCCGGCCAGTGGCAAACCGGTCGCTGTTATCCCGTCGATTGGCGAAGCTTGTATGAAGCGTACCTGGGTTGACGATATACGCACCTGGTCATCGCCAGATCCCGATGATGACGGCTTAAGTTTACTGGCAGAATCCATGGTCGAACTGGCTGGCACCTCTTTGCGTATCGGTATGCCTATGGGTGCGGAAACGTCGATGCGCTATCCATTGCAGGAATTCTATCGCCTACAAGCCGCACTTCCCGCTGCGCAGTGGATTGATGCAACCGAGACTCTAAGACAGGTTCGTCAGATCAAGTCAGCAGTAGAAATTGAAAAACTACGTCATATTTGCAAGATCACATCGCTGGCTTTTGCCGACATCCCCACGCATGTGCATCAAGGCATGAGCGAAATCGAGGTCTTTCGTATCTTCAAGGAACGTTGCTTGTTGCACGGTGCCGATGATGCCGCCTTCGTTGTGGGCACAGCCGGTCACGGCGGTTATGACGACATCATTTCACCACCCGGCGAACATCAACTGAGCGATGGCGACATATTGATCATCGATACCGGCTGTGTCTTTGATGGATATTTTTCCGACTTTGACCGTAACTTCGCCGTCGGTACACTCGATAATAGTGTCCGCGACGCTCACTACCGATTATGGGATGCCACCGAAAAAGGCCTGGAAACGGTACGCCCCGGTGCTACATGTCAGGACCTCTACCAGGCCATGAACAGTATCCTCGAAGAAAGCGATGGCAGTGTTGGACGCTTCGGCCATGGTCTTGGTATTCAACTGACAGAGACCCCGTCCATAACCTCGTTCGATCGTACCGTTATGCAAACGGGTATGGTCATGACACTGGAACCGGGATATACCTTTGCGCCAAACAAAATGCTTGTACATGAAGAAAATCTGGTCGTAACCGACGACGGATACGAACTACTGTCGACCCGTGCCCCGAGAGACATGGCAA
>CAYUZB010000077.1:14520-18774 GCA_964449565.1 uncultured Granulosicoccaceae bacterium
TACGAACTACTGTCGACCCGTGCCCCGAGAGACATGGCAATAATTTCTTAAGTGGCGGGATTTTTTAAGTGGCCAGACCAAAATCGCAAGGCCGATCTCGCACACCAACAGGATGGAAGAATGCAAAAACTTGACTACGTAGCAGAAGATTATTCAATCAACTCCCCGAGTGTTGGCTTGATCGTTCTACAAACCGATGAAGTTATGGAAGACGAGCTTCGCCACTGGCTACCCGACAGCATGCGTATTTTTCACACGCGCATACCGAATGCTGCAAACGTTACACCCGATACACTGTCAGCCATGGCGAACGATCTACCGAATGTGGTCTCATTGCTGCCACTTGAGAATGCTTTCGATGTCATTGTTTACGGGTGCACCTCAGCCAGCACCGTGATCGGCGAGGAACGAGTAACTGAGCTGGTCAGAAAAGTCATTCCGGGTGTTGCGGTTACCAACCCACTGACCGCGGTCAAGGCGCAACTCGATGACTTGGGCGCTAAACGTATTGGGCTACTAACACCTTACATACCTTCGGTGTCGCTCGCTCTTCAAGAAAAACTCCAAGACCATGGTGTGACGGTCACGGCGGCCGCATCGTTTCATGAGGAGAATGATCATCAAGTGTGTCGAATCTCAGCCGAATCCATAAGTCGCGCGATAGTCGATCTAGGCAGTAACGACGATGTTGATGCCGTTTTTGCTTCATGCACGAATCTACGCCTCAAGACCATCCTCGATGATGTTAGTGAGACGATTGGCAAACCGGTAATCTCCAGCAATTCGGCGCTTGCCTGGCATGTTCAGCAATTGGCGCGATAAGATAACTGGCCCACTTGGGTGTTGGTTGGCGACATCCTCACCCAGTCTTGGCCCGCCTTTGAATGCGGTGGGATATGTCGCGGGCTATACAACGAGGATATGTCACGGGATATTAAGCGGCGGATTATGTCGCGGGATAGTGAGCGGAATACTTAGCGACCATGGCTTCGATCGTACGCGGTTGATTGTGCGCCTTCGAACTGTTGCAAAAATTCATCAGACGGTTGATAGATTTCTACATGCAGCGGAAAACACGGCGTGCTGTCGTCAGAGTGACTGCTACCGCAGTTCCCACCAGGACAACTGGACAAGGCACCGAGTAAATCAATCTCAGCGATGAACTCAATGTAATCACCCGGTCTGACCGGACTTGCTTTCATGAAATATTGATGTGTGTCGAGCGTAAACCCGGTACACATGAATACATTGAGTACATCATGGATGTGTAATTCGACATCTGCCGGTGTTTCACCAAGATGGTCGGCTAAAGCACGACTCAAATTCGAATGGCAACAATGGTGGTAGTCAACATCCTTCAACAATCGGTTGGTGTACGGATCACAACGCGTGCCGATAACATCGTGAACCCCACCACCATACTCATCCCAGCCATACCACTCTAGCGTGTCATGAGAAATGGTCGCCAGAGGCCGCATGGCAGGCAGACTGCTCCATAAGCGATCACCGCGAGTGACATGCGTGGCGTGCAACTGTCTCGTCTTGCCACTGAAAAAGCGCTCACTTAAATCATGACGATTCCATAGGTTCAGATCACCCACTTGAGACCCCTCGACACTGACGATTCGAAAGCCATGGCCTTTGGGCACTTCAAACGTTCGAGCATCACGCGGTGGAACGACAACGGTGTCGATGTGCTTTAGCGTATTTCGCCACGCTTTCAATTGACTCGCGTCTCGGCTGGGTACCGAATCAACGTCGTAACAAACAATGGGTTTGACCGCGCGTCTTGTCGAGGCGTCATCGGGTGCTTCTACTGGTGCGTCAGCTGGGGTGACATCAGTCATGTTTTGCTTACTCTGTTCAAATTTAATTCAAGATGGAATTCGATAATGAAGCGGTTTCATTGGTCGAGATACGCGTTCAAGCCAATACGCTTAAGCCAATAATTGGCGTTCAAGTGCAATCAAGCTCTCGAGATTATGTGCGCTACAATAAACATCGGTGTAAGGCTCAACCGGGTCCATCCAACGATTTTCCTGCCCAGGTTCAAATCGTCCCAACAAGGGATTGACCCAAACCAATTTTCGCGCACGGCGTTGCATGACGGACACAGCCTTTGCCAGGCGTTCCGGTTTGGCCGTGTCGCAACCGTCGCTGAAAACAACCAAGGTAGTTTTGGAATCAACCAGGCTCGATAGATAGTGTTCGTTG
Organism: uncultured Granulosicoccaceae bacterium; assembly: GCA_964449565.1. Lineage (GTDB taxonomy): Bacteria > Pseudomonadota > Gammaproteobacteria > Granulosicoccales > Granulosicoccaceae > Granulosicoccus. The sequence continues at coordinate 16,735 of CAYUZB010000077.1, forward strand.
AATGTCTCGAACGATTCGGCGATTCGTGTACCACCCAACCAACTTTTAGCCATCAGATTCAAAGTGAATTCAAAATCTGCTTCGGTTAGTTTTGCACGACCACGACCGAGCGGTGTCAGTTCCGTGTTGAACGCAAATGCATCCGAGCGATGAAACAGGCTCATCAGAATACGAGAAAAACGCAGAAACAATTTTGCGTAAACGTCCATTGACTGACTGATATCAAGCAACAAGACAAAGCGCTGCATGCGCTTGCGCTTTTTTCGAAAACGCAACTGCATCGGGTGGCCTTGAAAACGCAAGGATTCCCGATTGGATTTTCGAAGATCAATCGTGTGCCCACGAGTCGCACTTTGTTCACGTCGTGTCACACGTCGACGCGCACGTCGGGCGATTTGTTCGACGAAAAATTCGATACGGCGCATTTCGTGCGGATTGAATACGAAGCGGAAGTCTGCAAGCGATAAGGCCTTGAAGTCACCCGCGCCAAAAAACTCCTCTTCCTGCTGAGCCTTTTCAGAGGTGCCGGCCAGACCGACCAACTTCTGGTTGCCTGCCATCGTAAGAGAATCACCGTCATCAGAACCATCCGGATTACCGTGACTGTCAAGCGGCTCACCAAGCGGGCGCCAGTAGAGGTCGAACAGATGATCAAAACGGCGCCAGTCGGCAGGCGATCGACAAGCGCAGGCTCGCAGGCCGGCCATCAACTGTTGACGAGAGCGCAACATATCAAGACTTGCTACGCGTTGCATGTCAACAACCGACCCAGTATCAATTTCAACACCATTGGCTCGCAAGAACTGACCGAAGTCGCTGAGTCTTACGCTGATATTATCGACGATCAAACGTGAAGCATCATGCAGAGGGCTGCATGGACTCCTGAGCAGTGCTGCTCGTCGTGTTGCTCGTGGTACTACCCACATCATTGCCAACAATCATCGCTGCAATGCCTGAGTCAGGTTCATTGATGAGTTGACGATCCTCACGCGTCTTGATCAAACTGGAAAGACTTTGCAAGACAAGCTCAGTATCATTGTGAAGGTCCTTGACGTTCAGCCGCATCAGCGAGGCTGCCCAATCCAGTGTTTCGGCAACACCCGGTGCTTTGCGCATCGCCGAGCCGCGAAGCTTTTGCACAATCCCGATGAGCTGGTGGTTTAAATTGGCATCGATTTCCGGCAGCTTGGCTTTGATGATCTGTTGCTCTCTATCGGCGGATGGATAATCCATGTAGTGATAGAGACAACGCCTGCGCAAGGCATCACTGAGTTCACGAACGCCATTGGAGGTGAGAACGACCTGCGGCTGAGTGCGGGCCTTGAAGGTACCGAGCTCAGGGATGCTGATCTGGAAATCCGACAGCAACTCCAGTAGCAACGCTTCAAATTCTTCGTCCGCGCGGTCGATTTCGTCAATCAGCAACACTACCGGTTGCTCACTGGCGATGGCATCGAGCATTGGGCGCTTGACCAGAAAGTCATCGCTATACAGCGTTTTGCGCAGCGTCTCCGGGTCGGCACTGCCAGCCATTTGAATGGCAAGCAACTGGCGTTGATAGTCCCAATCGTAAAGCGCATGCTGGGCATCCAAGCCTTCATAACACTGGAGACGAATAAGACGGCGCCCATGAATGGCAGCCAAACACTTCGCAACTTCAGTCTTGCCGACCCCAGCCTCCCCTTCGATCAACAGCGGCTTGGCCAAGGCATCGGCCAGTACAAGTGTTGTGAGCAATTCTTCATCGGCGACATAGGCCTGATTCCGAAAGCCTTCGTTCAATGCACGAATGTCAATGGCAACTGACATGAGCGGGTCAACCTGAGTCGTTTACGGATGTATCACATCGAAGATGCGATAACAGGCAATGTAGCACGAAGGCCGCTGCGAGCCTATCGGGCGGCTGCACCGTTCCTGTACGAACCGAGTACACTCTGCCAATATAATTCACACCTACCAAGAGAAAATTGGCTCGATGCAAAGATCCGGCGGTGAACTGCTGGTCGATTGCCTGCTGGCACTCGGCGCGACAGACGGTTT
>CAYUZB010000078.1:0-18612 GCA_964449565.1 uncultured Granulosicoccaceae bacterium
CCCGAACCCGAGCCATTGCGCTCACTATCTCGGGCGAAACACTCGCGCAGCAAGGCAAGCTCTGCGCTGCCGAGTTCGCGCGAATGGCGACGGCTGTCGCTACCTGTGCCAGATTGCTGCCGCCGACTCTCCTGGCCCGCCGCATAGGCAGTTTCAACAATCGCCAACGCTGTTTGCCGTGACACGGCCTCACGCATCGCATTAGCGAATGATTCAACCGAGTCATAAGACGGCCCTAGATTGTTTTGTGCATAGCGTTGCAATAACTTGGCACCAATCACCGCTGCTTCGCGCGACCACGCAGATTGATGCCCCGAAATATGACTTGCATCGCTTGGAGTAAAACCGGCGCGCAAGACAATTCCGCGTTGCTCAAGCTTTAGCAGTGCCCGTTCAAGTGTTTGTTCCGCAAACAATGTTTGCAGTGCCACCGGCTTTTCAGCAATCCGGTCAAACAGTTCCTGCTGCTGGGCCGACAAGCGCGTAGGCGGAGCTGCGTGAACCAGCACGAATTCTGCAGAATGGGTAGTGCTTCTGGGGAGTTCAAGTTGCCCCTGCAGAACGTCAAGCAATTCCGGGTATTGCGCTACCAACAAACTCAGCGACATCACACGTTGTTGTCCGATGACGAATTCACGTTGTGACCTATCGAAGTAGATCCGACTATCGCCACCCAGGCCAAAGGTCCTGACATCAATTGCATTGACCATGGTACGGAACGAACCGATGGTCGCGCCGTTTGGATCGAGGCTGGGCTGACCACTTTCGATCATGGCAATATCGGTGGTGGTCCCCCCCATATCCGAGACGATCAATCGCGGCTGTTTACACAAAAATTGCGCGCCCACCACGCTCGCTGCAGGGCCGCTTAAAATGGTTTCCACCGGACATTGGGCTGCGACTTCCGCCGCAATCAAAGAGCCGTCGCCCTTGACCACCATCAGAGGTGCAGCGACATTTTTTTCTGTCAGCAGCTCACGACTGGCGCTCAGCAAAGCACCTATCATGGGTATCAAACGCGCATTCAACAATGCTGTCAGCGCACGTCTCGGCGCATCAAGGCCTGAACTCAGATGATGGCCGCAGCTGACCGGTTTGCCAGTCAGATCCTGAATCATGGATTGCGCGCTTATCTCATGCGCAGGATTACGTACGGCAAATACCGAGGAGACAGCATACGCATCGACCTCGTCAACAACATTTTCAATGGCCGCACGTAGTGCTGGCACATCCAATACTTCTCGTTCATCACCACTGGCCGTGTGTCCGCCAGCTATCATAAATACTGGATCAGTTCCCAATGCAGTCCTGAGACCTGCTCGATGCATCTGCTTTTCGTCAAAGCCAATCAGAATCAAGGCGACCGATCGCCCCCTTCCCTCAACGAGCGCATTGGTCGCCAGAGTAGTTGATACTGAAACCAGGTTTACGTCACTGGCGGCGATATTTTTCAAAACAGCCTGAACCGCGCCGCGCAGTCCATCAATCAGATTCGCATGACTTGTCAGGCATTTGGCATGGGCAATGACTTGTTGATCATCGTCAACGAGTACAGCATCCGTATACGTTCCACCGGTGTCAAGACCAAGTTGTAATCCCAAAACAGCAGCCCTCCAGCCAGCATCGTTTGTCCCACCACAGGGGCGACAAGACATACAGGAATATCGGTGACAAACGTCGACTTGTAAACCTCAATCGCTGATTCAAGGCATCGTCGGAATGACAAATGCCGTTTCCAGTCTCAATAACGACCTGGCACATGCCGATACGGACTACTTGTTAGGTAATTTCTTGTGTATTTGAATCTACAAACTATCGATTGCCTCACATTCTATATTCATACTTGATGGTGCGTGTGCCGATACCAATGCAATACTGGAGAAACCATGCATCAGGACAAAAACACAAGGATGACAAGCGTTGAATTCCAAGCGACTCAAGTGAGCTATCGAGAGCGTGGATATACGTTTATCGAAATCATGATCGCCGTCACGGTTGTCGGGATTCTGGCCGCATTAGCTTTGCCCAGCTACGGCAACTACGTTCGCGACGCACGACGTGCTGACGGTCATTTGGCCCTGTTGCAAGAGGCACAAACGTTGGAACGCTGCCGTTCAACCCGATGGACTTATACGAACTGCACTTTGTCTTCGCTTACTTCTCCAGAAGACTACTATACGATTTCCGTCGTATCCGACGCCACGTCGTACACGCTGACCGCGATAGGAGCAAATCAACAAGCCGAGGACGCAGATTGTTCGCCAATGACCCTGGACTATCTTGGCAATCGAACACCTGCTGATTGCTGGAAAGACTAAGCGCACTCAGGTATCAAAAAACAGGTGAAATACGACTGTTTCGCTTGACTGTTTACACCGAATCGTGATTTTCGATTCGGTAACAATCAACCCCCACCGATGCCCAGAAACGGCTAACGGTTCACTTTCTCTCTACGCCGGTAGGCAATCTTACTTAATCTCCATGCAGCGACGCCGCTAACGTCGGCATGGACAGAAAACCTTCAGGCGGATTCACGCTCTTGGAATTGCTGGTCGCTATGGCGGTAGCCGGCATTCTGCTGGGTGTGGGCGTACCGAGCTTTGTCGAGGTGATGAGAAACGCTCGCCTGTCGACTCAACACAATGATTTGTTGCAATCGCTTTATCTAGCTCGCTCTGAAGCTATCAAGGGAACCGCAGATGTCGTTGTTTGTGCACGCTCGACAGACACAACATGTAGCACAAATCCCGGCGACTGGAAAAACGGTTGGATCGTGTTCGCAGAAGTCGGTGGTACCACCGACTTCACTCAAGCTCAGATAGACACAACTGATGATCAAATATTGCGTGTTTCACCCCCAATAAGTGGCGACAACTACATCGTAGCTGTGGGCTCTTCCGACGGATCTGTCGGTGGGGCAAGTAACCGTTATTTTATCCGCTACGCCGGAAATGGTTTGACCAATTGGGAGAACGGTACATTTGAACTGTGCGACGAAAACGACGGAGCGAATCGCGCCCGCGCATTGAATGTTGTTGCAACAGGTGATGCGCGTCGAGCCCGTGCAACGACAGGGGCTGCTCATATACCGCTAGATGTCTTTGGCACTGCTATCGATTGCAACTAGGCAAGCCACTTATGATTATCGCAAACAAACAAAAGCAATCAGGCGTTGGTTTAATCGAAATATTGATTTCGGTGGTTCTGCTGTCTATCGGATTTCTTGCCGCTGCGAAAATGCAGGTAGAAGGAATGCGGAACAGTCAGAGTGCCTATTATCAATCACAGGCTTATTTTCTCGCTGCGGATATCATTGATCGCATGCGCGCCAACCTGCCTGGTGTGCGAGACGGACACTATGATGATGCCGTTATCAGCAGTACAGCCATCAGCCCAGGCTGCGACACCTCCACAAGTATATGTTCACCAGAACAAATCGCCCAACAGGATATGTACGAATGGAGTGCTCATATACACGTACTCGATCAGTATGCCGGCGCTGAAGTAGCGGATTTCATACCAGCACTGCCTGGAGTCGTGACTGGAACTATCACGCCAATACCTAACAGCGATGGTGTTTTACAAGTGTCTTTAACGTGGACGGAAGTCATTAACAACGTAGATTCAATTGAAAACCTGACTGTTAACTTCGTTGCACAGCAAACCGCTTTATGAATTTTATGATGCAACTTCGAAACAGTACAGTGGATCGTAATTCAATCAGAGGTTTCTCACTCGTTGAGTTGATGATCGCCATGACACTCGGCTTGGTCCTGACCTCTAGCATGATCGCCGTATTTCTTGGTAACAAACGTACGAGTGAAGTAAATACCGCAATGGCAAACATCCAGGAGAATGCCCGCTTCGCACTCGACTCGATAGCCCGTGATGCAAGAGTATCAGGCTTTCAGGGATGTATTGACATTAATAGCGAACAACTATCGGTTCGTTCAAACAATGCCCCTGTCACATCGGGCGGCCTGCGAGCGACATCGGCACACGCATCCATTATCAACTCAGACGGCAGTTGGACACCCGCATCCCCCATCGGATTCACTCCGTCAACCACATTCCCACAGGTAGCCGGCACACACGCTCTGACACTGCAATTTGGTGATCAGCGGATAGCAAATCTCGATGAGCCCATGATGATTAGCGGCACTGTGATTCCAAGTAATGCCCTACCCATCCAGCTATCTCGCCCGATGAGCGAACTAGGATTGAGAGTAGGTGATATAGCTATTATCTCCAACTGCGACGTTGGTGACTTGTTTACTGTGACCGCCGGCAGCGCTGACTCGACACTCGCTCATGCTGCAACTGGTGGTGATGATAGTAACGCTTCTCCTAATTTGACAGTCGCATACGGTCTGAATGACACATTGACGCAAACTAGCGTCATGAGACTTAACACCAATGTTTACTACATCGGAGACACAGGACAGACCAATGCAAACGGTGATGTCATAACTGCGCTATACCGTCAAACATGGCCATTTGAAGCAAGCAATCCACCGACAGAACTGATTGAAGGCGTTGAGGACTTACGAGTGTCGTTCGGTATTCGAAGCAACAACGACACTCTGAGCTACCTGCCCCCCGATGCAGCCGGATTCAATCCTAGCAATATTGAATCGCTCCAGGTCGGCATCTTGATGAATTCCTTTGACCGCGTTTCGCAAGACAATGACAGCAGCACCTATGAACTAGCCGGACAGCCGGTGTACTCGGGCACCAAGTACCCGAGCGCCAGTAGTGTGCACGCAGGCGACAGACGATTTCGGCTTGCATTCAATACCACAATAAAAATAAGAAACAGAAGATAACTAACGCCATGAATCAAATAAAAAAGTACTCCAGAGCGGAGCACGGTGGCGCACTACTGGTATCAATCATCATGATTTTCATGATGTCCATTCTGGGTGTGTCTACGATGCGAGGTTCGACCATTGAACGCAGAATGGCTGACAACTCGATAATAACGAACAAAAACTTTCAGATCGCTGAATCCTCTACAGAGCTCAGTCTGAACGATATCGACAATCTGGCAGACGCGATCAATAGTGGAATAACAATACAAGTTGATACGGAAGTCTACAGAAACACTACCGCTATCACGAGCTGGGCCGAGCTGACATTTGTCGGCGGTGGATTTCAGGAAGGAAATTCCTTCGGTGACGGCAATCCCGGAACATTTGATTCTGCCCGTTTTGTATCGCGCGGAAATTCACAGTCGGCGTCGGTCAGAGCCAACTCTGAAATACATCAAGGGGCTAGTCGCCCGATACCCGCCGCAAATTGATTTTGAAATCACCGGACATGAATCCAAACACTCGTTTTCACCTGTGGAGCAACTGCATGCTATCTACGCTTAATTTAACGTTCAGAAATACCATCGAGATTTTTGCTGGTCGACTACTAACGCTTGTTACAAGCACGACGTTAGCTGTCAGCTTATCGGTCCCCGCTCACGCAGATGACACGGAAGTATTTTTTGGGCAGATTGAAAGGAGCGATGCCACTCACCCGAATGTACTCTTTGTATTGGACACTTCGGGCTCGATGACACTCTCCGATTCCGGCCAGGTAGGCACTCGAATGGATCGTCTCAGAGAGGCCATGGGAACGATTCTTGACGAAGCGACCAATGTCAATATCGGCTTGATGCGAATGAACGGCCTTGAAGGCGGTGGCGCTGTAGTATATCCGGTTACACCGGTTTCCCAACTGATATGTGGGCCGGGAGACTCGTGCGGTGAGACAACGGTAAATACCCAAGTCACCGCAAAAGCCAATGACAGCTCGCAAGACAAGGACAACCCCAACACCAATAATACAGGCGCATTTTTCCTCGAAATGGGAGAAAACGCTGCGACCGGTGAAGAACAAATTACCGGCCACACTTTCAGCCGCGTGCTGGTACCTCAAGGTGCCAACATAACATCAGCCAGAATCATTTTTACGGCTGGAGCAGAGAGTAACGGCGATGCCAATTTGAAAATATTCGCCGAAGATGTCGATAATGCCGAGTCGTTCACCAACGATAATAATCATCTCGGTCAACGATTTGACAACCGGGCCAATGTTCACATCAACTGGAACGACGTTGAGAAATGGAAGCAAAGCCGAATCTACGAGAGCCCTGACATCTCTGACCTCGTTCAAGAAATTGTTGATCGGGATAACTGGTGCGGTGGCAACGATCTGGCTATGTTCATCACTGGCGACGGGACACGAAACGCCTTCTCATACGACGCCGGTCCCAACGCTGGCGCCAAATTGGCAGTCACTTATGACGGCGCATCGATCCCCTCTGATGGCGGTTGTATTGAGAAAACAGTAACTGTTCAAGTGTCCCAGAATATCGACGACGCCCTAGAGCTACTCGATCCGAATTCAAGCACGTTTAACAATAGAATGTTTCGCCACTCCACTAGTCTTCACACGCCACGTGTTAGCATCAGTGATACTCGGGAAACTATTACGGGTCTCTACTTCGCCGACATTCCTATCCCCCAAGGGGCTGAGGTCAAAGCCGCCAATTTGCAATTGACTATCGCAGATGCACGAAGTGGCGACGCTGAAGTTGCGATCCGAGTTCAAGATTCGGCAAATCCCGCTGAGATAGGCGGTAATCGTAGAAGTCTATCCAATCGAACGCTGCTGCCGGGCGCCGTGGATTGGGCGTTTCCAGATTCATCCAACACTCCCCCAGGAGCCAAGATACGTAGTGGTAATTTTGGTAGCCTGATCGATAATGTTGTTGGCAAGGGAAATTGGGATCTGGAGAACAACGCGATTTTGGTCCTGATGCAAGCCAAGCCGGGTAACGGCACCCGTCTGTTCAGAACCCATGACAGCGAACCATCATCTTCGGCCAAACTAGAAATCACCTACAATGAAAAAATCGGTGAAACTCGCCTGATTGCCAAAGACGAATTGAGAGAGGTCGTAGCGAACCTGGAAGCCACGGGTGGCACACCAATTACAAGTGCTTATTTGGAAGCGGCTAACTACTACCTTGGAAACGATGTCGATTACGGCAGAACTCGCGGCAACGAAAACGTACCTGCGATTTGGTGGGCGCCTGATCGACGTTCTCGTTTTCACCGTGTGTCTCACCCTGACTCTTACGTTGGAAATGCAGCAACGCGTCCTTCCGGATGCACCGATGATTTTTTGAGCGATTCCGATTGCAAAAACGAAGAGATTTTCGGACCTGCAGTTTACAAATCACCCATTGAGACAAGTTGTCAAAGCAACCATATCGTCTTTTTGTCTGATGGTGAACCGACGTCAAATACAGCGCCTGATAAAATACGATCGCTGACTGGAGATACCCGCTGCGCCGGCTCGGGTAATGAAGAATGCGCGACCGAATTGGCCCACTGGCTTCATAATACCGATCATGTGTCTTCACTTGCCAATGACCAAAATATAAGTACCTATACGATTGGGTTCAACCTTGAGTTGGATTTTCTGGAAGATATCGCTGCCGCAGGTGGCGGACGGTATTTTCAAGCGTCTTCAGCCAATGAGTTAACACGGGTCTTTGACGACATTCTCGCTGACGTATTGTCGGTCGATACCAGTTTTGTGGCCCCGGGAGCAACGGTTAATCAGTTCAATCGATTGACACATGACAAGAATATCTATTTTGCCTTGTTTCAACCGAATGAAAGACCCACTTGGGAAGGCAATATCAAGCGCTTTCAGGTTCAAACCATTGATGGCGAAACCAATATTGTCGACAAAAATTTGCAGGTTGCAATCGATGAGGATTCTGGATTCTTCAAAACCCAGAGCCAGAGTTTCTGGAGTAACACCAGTGACGGACATGCAATCGAGGCCGGTGGCGCAGCGGGCCAAATCACACTGAATTACGCCTATGTGCCTGATAACACCTTGCGTAGAACGTATACATTTACAGGTGATTCAAGCAGCCTGTACGGTAACACGACAACAGCTAACTTGAGAGATCCGCAGCACCGATTGAATGAAGATAATAATCTCATTACTGATGAGATGCTGAATATCCATAACTTTGGTGCCCCGGGCGCGGCGCGAGAAGCGTATCGCGAAAGCCTCCTGCAATGGACACGAGGCGTTGACATACTCGATGAAGATCAGGACGGCGTTCATGATGAAGCTCGACGTCACATGGGCGATCCAATGCACTCACGCCCGGTCATCGTCAATTACGAGCGAGTGGCTACAGGTGCTGCCGGCGGTAACACTGTTCCAGGCGCTAGCCAGCAACAGCCAGCTCACACAACCATATTTGTGTCCACAAATGAAGGCTATCTACATGCAATAGATCAGGAAACCGGTGAAGAACTGTACTCGTTCATGCCGCAGGAACTCCTGAGAAATTTGTTTACGAATTTTGAAAACGTAAGCTCGGCCAGTCGTCCTTATGGCCTGGACGGTTCACTGTCCGTTTTTACCAATGATACCAACAACAATGTTGTTGTCGACGGTCAAGAGAAGGCATTTCTGTATGTCGGTATGCGTCGCGGGGGTAATAATATCTACGCGCTGGATATCACCGACAGACACGAGCCAAAACTAGCGTGGGTTATTCGTGGTGGAGATAACGGAACGCCTGGATTCGAAAACTTGGGGCAAACCTGGTCTCGGCTCGTACCACATACTATTTTCCACAATGGAACGCCCAAAAACGTATTAACGTTTACGGCCGGATATGACGAAAATCAGGATCCGAAAGAAAACGATCCGCCTCGCAGCACCGATGACAGCGGACGCGGCTTGTTCATGATCGATGCGGAAACCGGTAGTATAATCTGGTCCGGTGGCGGCGTTGCAGGTCTGTATGACACGCACTTCCCTGACATGGATTACAGCATTCCATCAACGCCTCGCATTATTGATGTTGATGCAGATGGTTATTCTGATCAAATCTGGGTGGGTGATATGGGCGGAAACTTGTGGCGCTTTGACCTTACCAAGTATCACACGACAGGTGAGTTTGTCAGAGGTGGAATCATGGCGGATTTTTCTGACTCCACAACAGCCAACGAACGTCGCTTTTTTGCAGAACCTGACACTGCAATAGTTTCATATAACGGGCGGCGACATCTGACGATCGGTATCGGCTCAGGCTGGCGAGCACATCCTCTTGATACCGATGTTGATGATCGTTATTACCTGCTGCGTACAACTGACATCATTGAAGCACCTGAAGGCTATGGCAAGTATGTTGCGGCAACCAACAGCTACACACCGTTACGTGAAGCCGATTTGGATAATGCCACCGATGTGCTTGCAGTTTCAACCAATCCATACGGCTGGTATATCGAACTTGAGCGTAATGGTGAGAAGGTGTTAGGTGGTAGTGTCACTTTGAACAACAAGATCATATTCACTACCTACGTACCAGAACTTACTGGAAACGATTGCTCACCCGCTGTCGGCGAAGCTTATGTGTACGCGATTGACGTGTTTGGCGGTCAACCAGTCACTAAAGTGGAAGACGAGAACGGAGATATTGTTGATCCCGAAAAGGAACATCGTAGCAGAAAGCTCAACCGTGGCGGCCTGCCGCCAGAAGCAACGGTGTTATTGACAGAGGCGGCTCCCCCTCCGGCTGACGGCAGCACACCTCAACATGCGGGAGAGTGTGGTGGAAATGGCAGTCCTCTGGTCCTCATCGGTACCGAGAAGTTCTGCCTGGACACCGGCCTGGAAACCAAACGCACGTTCTGGCTCGACAAGAGCAAGGCGGGGCGCACGCAGGCGGAGTCATCCGTCATCCCATAAATGAAGGTATCAGGTGAAATTTGCCAGCCAACAAGACAAGCGGCGGTTGATTTTTACCGGTACTGCATGAACAACACAGGCCGCGAAAGCGGCCTGTGTTGTTTGCAAGTTGAGGTACACTCTGCCTTATGGATAGACGTCTGACTGAGATTCTGGTCTGCCCGGTAACCAAGGGCAAACTCATCAAACAAGATGAAGAACTATGGAGCCGTTCCGCGGCTCTCGCCTACCCCATTCGCGATGGCATTCCGGTGCTACTCGAAGATGAGGCGCGCAGCCTTACTCTTGAAGAAATCGAAAGCCTGAAAACGGACTAAATCGCGAGATTTGGGCCGCTCAGCGCTCGCTTACGAGTACCTATGCTTAAGTTCAATATCAGTTGGCTATGGGCATGTAGACCGTGACCACATCCGACAGGCTCTCAAGCCATGATCTGCTGCTTCCCGTAAAGCGACGCATTTGTAGAAATAATGATGGCTCATTAAAAAGCGCCGCAGGCAAGTTAATCGAAGTATCAAATCTCTGCCAGTTTGCATTGGAGAAATCTTCAAGATTGCTGACTCTGTAATGGCTCGGCTCACCGCTGACGCTCGGTGTCAGTGATGCGGTTCGCGCACCTTTTCTAACCTCGATATCAGAGATATAAATCACAGGTGGATTGGCTGCCAAGGTACTCCCGGCACGGCAACGAGGACCCGGCTTACCTTCAACGAGTTTGACTTCGCGAATCAAGGTGAAATCGCGTGCTGGCTCAATCATGCGGGTACCAGCAAACCGAGTCTTTGACACGGTTACGACCAAGGGCACATTCGGTACTTCGACGATCGCGTTCCCATCGGGCCCAGTAAACATCGCTCCGAATTGTTTGTAGTTTCCTTCAAGCCCGATACACACTGACGCACCTGCGACAGGCTTGCCAAGATCATCAACAACACGTACGCCAAATTTGGCAGCGTGGGCTGAACCAAGCGAACTCAATCCCAGGAGCGCAGCCATGCCAAATACTTGGCCTACTCGTTGAACCCAGCGACGTTCAGCGCCGGAGTTATGACTCTTTACAGCATTCATGTCGTTCTCCCAGACAGACGATAGCTTGCCCCTGACATGATTTTGACGATCAACGTTCAGGTGTCAACAAGCCGACGCGTTATTGTCACCTTGTTGCAGGAAGAATGGGTGGGAAGCTCCTCACAGAAGTCCGATCAGAAATGTCGGTTACCTCTCCCAATGACGAATTTTGCCCGTGTCGATGTGCACAAATCCACTTCGACCGTAGTACCCGACACCGCCGGCTTTAAGGCCTCTGGCGATCGATTGCAGCTCTCGTGTTGGAAGGCCCGGGACGTTGATATCTGCCGCCCGACCCTCCATGTGCAGGCTGTATTTGGCCACATTCGACGAGCGTTTACGCAAAGCCGCATTGGTAGCTGGTGTACGGTAGCCAGACAGTACCTGCAAATACTCGTTATCAGGGACTCGTTTCTGGATTTCTGCCAACTGATCGATCAGGGCCAAATCCATCGCAATTTCTTCGTCGACACGATGATCTCGCATCAAATGATTAATTTTCTGGAGGCTTTCATCGATATAGGTCCCGCGGGTGTAGTAGACCAACTCGAGCTTTTCGGAAGTGTGTGCATTGTAAAGACGCAAACTGCGATCGGCCGGCCCTGAATCGACGTCGTCCTGGGAAAAGGCACCTGCTACAGCACCTGACATCGCCGACCCCATTGCCAGGCCAATGCCCAGCCCGACTCCCTGACGCAGGAACTGACGACGATGGGAAGGCGTTTTTGAATGATTACGATATGGCATTTAACAAATACGGGTGAAGTGCGAAACAAGTCAGCTAAAACTTGACAAGGTCAATATTTAGTCAGCATTGTGCCATAGCAATCAGGATTGCGGTACCGATAACTTTGTCAATAATGTTGGCGACTTGCCAACAAACAACTGCAGTGACTTCAGACGTAAAGAACTTCCAGAATCTCGTACTCTCTGATCCCACCCGGCGTAGTAACACCAACTTCATCGCCTTCGCTCTTGCCGATCAGTGCCTTGGCAACAGGTGAACCAAAGCTGATACGACGTGCTTTCAAGTCCGCTTCATCATCCCCAACTATCTGATACGTAATCTCGTCTTCCGAATCAAGATCGAGAAGTTTCACCGTTGAACCAAACACCACCTTGCCGTTCGCATTGACAGTCGTGACATCGATGACCTGCGCATTTGACAGTTTCGCTTCAATCTCCTTGATACGCCCTTCGATGAAACTCTGTTGTTCACGCGCTGCATGATATTCAGCGTTTTCTTTCAGGTCGCCATGCTCACGAGCATCGGCAATCGCCTGAATCACCGTCGGACGCTGGTTGGTTTTCAGATCACTTAGTTCCTCACGCAGCTGAGTTTCGCCACGCTTGGTCAAAGGCACCTTGCTCATGCTGTCTCCGGATGTAGATCACTGAGCCGATACACAGGCTCGTCAGTACTATGGCGCACGGCGGAACAAATCGCATTGGCACCCGACAAAGTCGTGGTGTATGGGATTTTGCCGCCCACAGCCTGTTGACGAATATAGTATGAATCAAGAATGGCCTGTCGGCCATCTGTGGTGTTGATGATCAGGTCAATTTCACGATTCTTGATGGCATCGAGCACGTGCGGCTGCCCTTGTTGGACCTTGTTGACAGCCAGACATTCGAGGCCCGCCTCACTGATCACCCTGTGTGTGCCGTCGGTGGCTGTCAAGGTGAAGCCTGCTGCTATCAGGCGACGCGCCACGTCCACAATACCTGCCTTGTCAGCATCGCGTACGCTGATGAAAGCTCGGCCCGAAGACGGCAATTCAACAGATGCGGCGAGTGATGCCTTGTAAAACGCTTCGCCAAAACTCAATCCTGACCCCATCACCTCACCGGTTGATTTCATTTCAGGCCCCAACAAAGGGTCAACACCGGGAAACTTGGCGAATGGAAAAACGGATTCCTTGACGCTGAAAAACTTCGGTTTGGGCACCTCCAGCACACCCTGTGCTGCCAATGACTGGCCAGCCATACAGCGCGCGGCCACCTTGGCCAGCGGAACTCCGGTTGCTTTCGAGACAAAAGGCACGGTACGCGATGCCCGCGGGTTTACTTCAAGCACATAAATCGTGTCGCCCTGAATCGCAAACTGCGTGTTCATCAAGCCTTTGACACCTAGCCCGTGCGCCATCTTGGCCACTTGCGTATGCAATTCCGCGATAACGTCGTCGGAGAGATTATGCGGTGGCAATGAGCATGCGGAATCACCCGAGTGAATACCCGCCTCTTCAATATGTTCCATGACTCCACCGATCAGCACGTCCTGGCCATCACAGATCGCATCGACGTCCACTTCAACAGCATCGTTCAAAAAACGATCAAGCAATACCGGCGAATCGTTTGATACGCTGACAGCTTCCGTCATGTAGCGCGTCAGATCACTTTCCTCGCGAACGATCTCCATGGCGCGACCACCTAAGACATAGCTCGGACGGACCACCAGCGGATAACCGATCTCGGCAGCCAACGCGATAGCCTGCTCTGGATTTCGGGCGGTGCGGTTAGGTGGCTGCTTCAAATTCAGCGATTCGATAAGCTGCTGAAAGCGTTCGCGATCCTCGGCCAGATCAATTGATTCTGGTGAAGTTCCGATAATCGGTGCGCCGGCTGCAAGTAAATCGCGCGCGAGTTTCAATGGCGTCTGACCACCGTATTGAACAATGACACCGACTGGTTGTTCCAAATCAATGATGGACAAGACATCTTCAAGCGTCAACGGTTCGAAATACAGGCGATCAGAAGTATCGAAGTCGGTGGATACGGTTTCCGGATTACAGTTGACCATGATCGTTTCATAACCATCGTCACGCAATGCAAGTGCTGCATGCACACAACAATAATCAAATTCGATCCCTTGCCCTATCCGATTTGGCCCGCCGCCAAGCACCATGATTTTCTTGTTCGATGTTGGCTCGGCTTCACAAATCTTTTCGTAAGTGGAATACAGATATGCCGTTGATGTTGCAAATTCAGCCGCGCATGAATCCACCCGTTTGTACACCGGCTTGACACCATAACTGAGCCTCGCTTGACGAACATCGCCTTCCGAGACTGACAACAAGCTCGCTAGACGAGCGTCACTAAAGCCATCTCGTTTGAGCCGGAAAAAGGTATTAGCATCCAGCTTGTCCAGAGAAGCGATATCTCTTTCGAGCATCAGCTCATCGTCAATAATTTCCTTTATCTGACAAAGAAACCAGCGGTCTATATGTGTAGCATCAAAGACTTCATCGAGGCTTTGTCCGGCGCGAAAGGCTTCGGCGACAAACCATAGCCTGCGTTCTCTCGCCACTCGCAGTTCACGTGTCAGGACGACGTTCTTTTCATCTTCAGCCAATGCAGGATCGAGCACAGGGTCAAATCCATTAACGCCGATTTCAAGACCACGCAGTGCCTTTTGTAGTGATTCTTTCAAGGTGCGGCCGATCGCCATGACTTCACCGACCGACTTCATCTGAGTCGTCAGACGATTGTCAGCACTCGGGAATTTTTCAAACGTGAAACGCGGCACTTTGGTCACGACGTAGTCGATCGTCGGTTCAAACGAGGCCGGTGTCTTGCCACCCGTTATTTCGTTTTGCAATTCATTAAGCGTAAAACCGACAGCAAGTTTCGCCGCGACACGCGCAATCGGAAAACCAGTTGCCTTTGACGCCAGTGCTGATGATCGCGACACACGTGGATTCATCTCGATGATGATCATTGCGCCGTTGTCAGGGTTGATCGCGAACTGTACGTTTGAACCACCCGTATCAACACCGATCTTGCGTAACACATCAACCGACGCATTTCTCATCAGTTGATATTCCTTGTCTGTCAGGGTTTGTGACGGCGCGACCGTAATCGAGTCACCCGTATGAATACCCATTGGATCCAGGTTCTCGATAGAACAGACGATAATGACGTTGTCCGCCTGATCACGCACGACTTCCATTTCGTACTCTTTCCAACCGAGAACCGATTCCTCGAGCAAGACTTCGGTGGTCGGTGAAAGGTCGAGACCGCGATTGATGATCTCTTCAAACTCTTCGCGGTTATAAGCAATACCTCCACCACTGCCACCCATCGTGAATGAGGGCCGGATGATGCAGGGAAAACCGATGGATTCGAGCCCGGCTTGCGCTTCATCCATGGAGTGGGCAATGGCAGCACGCGGTGTCGACAAACCAATCTCTGTCATTGCCTGACGAAACTTGTCACGATCCTCGGCCATGTCGATGGCTTCGGGACTGGCACCGATCATCTGCACATTGAACTCATCCAGCACACCTTCACGCTTGAGATCCAGAGCGCAATTCAAGGCCGTCTGTCCACCCATCGTGGGCAACAAGGCATCCGGGCGTTCACGTTCGATGATTCGCTTGACGACTCGCCAGTCAATCGGTTCGATATAGGTTGCATCGGCCATAGCCGGGTCGGTCATGATCGTAGCCGGATTCGAATTGACCAGCACGACACGATAGCCTTCTTCTTTAAGTGCCTTACAGGCCTGCGCCCCGGAGTAGTCGAACTCACAAGCCTGGCCAATGACGATCGGACCGGCACCAATGATCAGGATACTTTTGATATCGCTACGTTTTGGCATGGCTCAGGACCTCCCAGGAATCAAGGAGAGAAATTGATCGAACAGATCCTGCACATCGTGCGGACCGGGACTTGCCTCCGGATGTCCTTGAAAACCCATGGCAGGAACGTCAAGACGACGAATGCCTTGCAATGACTGATCGAACAGAGACACATGCGTTATCGCCAGGGAATTGCTCAGCGACTCGCTATCAACCGCGAAGCCGTGGTTCTGGCTGCTGATCATGACACGACCCGTTGCGGTATCCAGCACCGGATGATTGGCACCGTGATGACCGAACTTCATTTTCATGGTTTTCGCGCCCGACGCCAGCGCCAGCAATTGATGACCCAGACAGATACCAAAAGTCGGGATTTTCTTTTCAAGCAAGGATGCAATGGTCTTGATGGCATAAGTACAAGGTTCAGGATCACCCGGACCATTGGACAGAAACAGACCATCAGGTGACAAGGCGAGAATGTCCTCAGCGGTGGTTGTCGCCGGCACTACCGTAACGCGACAACCACGATCGACGAAGAGCCTCAATATGTTGTGCTTGACGCCAAAATCCATCGCCACGATATGCGTCCGCGCGGCATCAGGAGACAAGCCGGTCGATGGACTGGTTCCTGCCGTTGCATCCCTGGTTGCACCCGCGGTTGCACCCGCAGTTGCACCCGCAGTTGCACCAGTCGCTAACTGCCAGGTCCCCTCGTCCCAGGTATACGAAGACGAACAGCTGACGACCTTAGCTAGATCCTTCCCGGCAATGCCAGAAAATCGCCTGGCCGCATCCAGGGCTCGTTCACGTGCAGATTCGGACGCCGCCGTATCACCGGCGAGCGTCGGATCGGCGTAAATACAACCGCCTTGCGCACCGTTATCGCGCAGATGACGCGTCAGCGCACGGGTATCGATGTCACTGATTGCAACGAGCTCGTTTGCGAGCAGGTAATCCGGGAGGCTTTGCCCCGAACGAAAGTTGCTATACAGACGCGGAACATCGCGCACAATCAGACCCTTGGCGAAAATCGAGTTGGACTCGACGTCCTCGCTGTTAACGCCTGTGTTGCCAATGTGTGGGTAGGTGAGAGTAACAATCTGTTCAGCGTAAGACGGATCTGTCAGAATTTCCTGGTAACCAGTCATTGCGGTGTTAAACACCACTTCTCCGACAGACATCCCGTCAATGCCAATGGCGACACCGTCAAAACAGGTACCGTCAGCTAAGGCAAGTATGGCAGGACGTGACACAGGCGTTCCCCGATTATTCCCCAAGTTAAGAAAGAACAAAAAACCGATATAGCAAGAAACCGATATACAAGTTTTTTACGCAGCGCACACAAAAACGGGAAAAGACGCTGAGCTTTCGCGTTCTTTTCCCGTGACTTGATTTACTTCGAGAATGTTACGCGGGACAGCGTCACTTGTCCACCGCAAACAGTGGGAAAACATCAGTGATCGACCGTCGTTGATACCCGTTAATTTACCCGTTGAAAGTGCAACAGCCCGCCTTCTTCAAAACGCTCGAGTTCGCCTTTGCTTTCAAGGTGCACGAGGTGAGCCAGACTCTCACCCAACGCAAATGACATTTGTTGAGCGTCGAGTTTTCGACCGAACAGCAGATCAAATAAGGCATACGGCGTCTTTGCGCTTTGACAGGCGAGTCGGACCTCGGCAAGACGCTTGTCATGATGGTTTATCAGGGCGTCCAGACGATCATGCAAACCACGAAAAGGCAGACCATGCGATGGCAGAACCAGCGTGTCGATGGGCAAGTCTTTCAGTGATTTACAACATTGCAGAAAACTTGACAAGGGATCGGGGTCGCGTGCATTCAGCATCAGACTGACGTTGGGCGTTATGGAAGGCAGTACCTGATCCGCGGCAATCAGCAATTTCAGCTTGGCCGAGTACAACATCAGCATAGCGGGTGCATGCCCACGCCCGTTCAATACCGTGAATTCGATACCGCCAAGGTTTACCGACGCATCTTCGTCAAGGTGCTCCCAGATATCGGCGGGCGGCGGCTCATGAACACCCTTTCGGTAGCTGTTGCCAAGCGCTTTTACCGCCGTGACCGCGTCATCAGGCAGCCCGTTACGTTGATACCAGTCGGCGTAATAACGACCATATTGTTCGTCCTCGATTGCCCAGATCTCACGTGCGATGTCAGTTTCGACTGCACTGCCCAGAAGGCTGAGGCCCTGTTCATGGAACCAACCCGCAAGCCCCATGTGGTCTGGATGGAAGTGGGTCACGAGCAGTTGCCCTGGCATCTGTGCCCGAAATAGTGCCTGCCACACTTTACGCGTCGACCGGGTACCTAGGCCGGTATCAATCAACACCGCCGTATCGCCTTCGCCGAGCAACCAGCAGTTCACATGATCGAGTCGGAACGGCAACGGCATGCGAACCCAACGGATACCCGGTGCAACCGCTTCACTAGCGCCGGTCTCGGGTGGTTCAGCCCACGGAAATTCGATCATGCCGAAACGTCAGCCATGTCACCTTTGGTCTCCAGCCAGCGTTTGCGATCGGAGGCACGTTTTTTCGCCAGCATCATGTCAAGCGTCCTGAAGGTGTCGTCACCATCCGTGATGGTCAGTCGCACCAGACGCCGAGTATCCGGTGCCACCGATGTTTCGCGCAACTGTAATGGATTCATTTCGCCTAAGCCCTTGAAACGGGTAACTGAGACCTTACCGGTCTTTTTCTCCGCCTCGATGCGATCCATGATTGCCAGACGCTCAGGTTCATCGACCGCGTAAAACACTTCCTTGCCGACATCGACGCGAAACAAGGGAGGCATCGCAACATATACATGGCCTGCCTTGACCAATGCCGAAAAGTGTCGAACGAACAATGCACACAACAACGTTGCGATGTGCGCACCGTCAGAATCGGCATCAGCCAGTATGCAAATCTTGCCGTACCGCAGCTTGTCGAGATCACTCGAGCCTGGCTCCATACCAATGGCCACGGATATGTCGTGTACTTCCTGCGAGCCGAGTATCTGATCAGCCTCAGCTTCCCAGGTGTTCAGTATCTTGCCACGCAACGGCATGATGGCCTGAAATTCACGATCTCGGGCCTGCTTGGCACTACCGCCGGCTGAATCCCCTTCAACCAGAAACAGCTCGGTACGCGATAGATCAGTCGAACTGCAATCGGCAAGCTTGCCG
>CAYUZB010000079.1:0-18245 GCA_964449565.1 uncultured Granulosicoccaceae bacterium
GCCACGGATCAGTAGGGTCGAGCATATGTTGATGGGTGCCGGTTATCCATCCTCGTCCTGAAATGGTTGGCACAATGGCAGGTTTACCGCCAACCTGTGTTGTACGAACTATCTGCCCTTCGAAAACAGAATTTATAATGGAGGTCGCTCGTAACTTTTGACCGATGTTCATTTGTCCACGCGCACAAAGTACGGCCATGCGGGCAGAGACTGCAGTCCCGGTAGGCGAGCGGTCAACTTTGCCTGGTTGTATTGCGACAGCGGAGCGTGCTTCAAAGCCTTCAGCTGTCTCGGTTAAGGGACCGGCGAAAAGACAAAACGATATGTGCTTCCAATCCGGTATTTGTGGGTGGTTAAATCCAAGTGTCTCGTTGGCGGCATTCGTAAGTTTAACGCCAAGACTGGCAATGTCATGTGCTTCACCCTCAGTGATTTCAAAGCCAATTGCGGCGGCATCGACAATGACAAAGCTGTCTCCACCATAAGCCGTGTCGACGTTCAAGGTTCCAATCCCCTCAACCTCAAGCGTTGCATCAAGCTGATCAGCAAAGCAGGGAACATTTTCAACCACAATGCGTTCGGCTTTACCATTTTTACAATCAGCGCGAACACGGACCAGCCCACCCGGGGCTTCCAGTGTCATTTCAGTCACTGGCTCCTGCATTGGGATTATGCCGCTGTCGAGCAATACGGTGGAGACGCAAATTGAGTTGGAACCGGACATCGGTGGTGTGTCTTCTGGCTCCATGATGATAAACGCGGCGTCAGCATCTGGGTGCTTTGGTGGGACCAGAAGGTTGACGTGCCGAAACACACCGCCACGGGGTTCATTCAATACGAAGTTACGCAATGTCTGGTCGCTTGCAATATGGTTACGCTGTTCCCATAGCGTGTCACCAGGCGGTGGGCTCACACCGCCGACGATAACGTCACCGACTTCCCCTTCCGCATGGCAAGAGACGATATGGATGGTTTTTGAGCTATGCATATGCGTCTGTCAGCTAAGGCTAAAGTTAGGTATCACGTTAAGACTTAAGCCAGATTTGAAGCTAAGGCATAAGCCAGGTAGGAGGCTAAGGCTCAATCCGTTTCGCGTTCTTGACGATTGAGCTGTTTTGATCGAACACATCCAATGTACATACATGCATGTAGGTACAAACCTCGGACGTGTAGTTCCAATTTGAATGACGCCGATTACTATCGAAGTGAATAGAATCGCCTTCTTTGAGAATCACTTTTTCATCCTCAATCTCAACGATGATAGAACCTTTCAGAACGTAGAATAGTTCTTCCCCTGCGTGGGAGAGTTGCTCAACACGATGCCCGGGTGGTTCGTGAACGATAAGCGCTCTGATAGTACTGTCTTCCAACTCTGTCGAGAGTCGTTCGTAACTGATCGTTTCAGCGCCGGTTTGAAATGTTTGACGAGTTGCCTTGCGCGTAATGGGTTGATCACCTTCTGGTGGCTGCTCCAAAAAATGGGCGACAGGCATTTGCAATATTTTGCTAATTGCCGCCAAGGATGAGAGCGATGGTGATGAATGTCCGGTTTCAACTTGAGAAATAAAGCCTATGGACAGTCCAGCCTGATCGGCGACAAATTGCATGGTCAGACCAAGTTCCCGGCGCCGTCCACGTATTTTTAAGCCAAGTTCCTGCTCAGAAAAATTGGACATGGCTGGTTTTTTTTCTGGCATCAGTATGCTCCTGGTATGGCCGGCTTCAAGCAGCGATAACGCATTTTTAAACCCAGGTATGAAGCAGGGATTGCGGAAATACTTTCATCCAGAAGGCTGTCCGCGAATGAAATTTGTCGCGGGGGCTTGAGGCTTTGAAGGCTGATATTTTGATCAATAGGGTGATCGAGGCCAAAATACTGCGTCCGTTGTAGACCATTCATTCTTGGAACTTCTCCATTCTAGATTTTAGGCATGCTAAAAATTGTTTACAAGTACTAAAAATTTAGTCAGACTAAATAAATCTCAATCGTGACCGGGGAGTCATAGTTAGAATGAAAATGCGAGTTAACAGTTGTGTGTTGGCGACAACAGTGCTGCTTGCAGCCTTTGGTGCGTCTTCTGCCAATGCCGAGCGCGTCTTGCGCATCGACGAAGCACCGGTTGGCGAACTGGATCCGGCAAAAGCCTCGGATTACGCCGATTCCGTGTTGGCGATCAATCTCTATGACACACTGGTCTATCCCAAACAGGGTGGCGCAGGCGTACAGCCGCATTTGGCGACCGAATGGTCGATCGATGGCAATTCGTTCACTTTCACGCTACGCGATGATGTTAAATTTAATTCGGGTAACCCTTTAACCGCTGAAGACGTGGTGTTCTCTTACAACCGTATGACTGCCTTAGGGCAGGGGTTGTCAGCCCTGTTCCAGGGCCGTATCGCATCAGTTGAGGCCACCGCACCTCACACAGTCGTGTTTACGCTCACCGAGCCGTTCGCGCCATTTATTGCATCTCTGGTGCGGCTCTCAATCGTTGACAGTAAAACTGTCAGTGAGCATTTCGCCGATGGTTCACATGGTGACTTCGGAGATTATGGTTCGGAATGGCTGTCACAGAACAGCGCGGGTTCCGGTGCCTATGTAGCGGTATCACATGATCCGCAAACGGAAACCGTTTTAGCCGTTGATACCGACTATTTTCTGGATTTTGAAGAGAACTACCCCGAACAGGTTCGCTATCGCTACGGTCTCGATCCGGCTACAGTTCGTGCACTGATAACAACGGGTGAACACGACATATCCAGTCAGTGGTTGCCGCCAGAGCTATACGCAGGGCTGGCAAAAGAGGGTGCGAGTCTTGTGAATGAAGGTGGTCTGGCAGCTGAGTACATACAATTCAATACGTCGCGCGCACCGCTTGATGATGTACATTGTCGTCGCGCCCTGTCAGCGGCATTTGACTACGGTACCTTGTTGAATCTGGTAAAGGTTAACGATGAATTTAGCCAGGGCTCTCCGATGAATGGGCCGATGCCAAAAGGGCTATTGGGTCGTAGCGATAGCGCGCCAAACTTATCGCAAGATATGGATCTGGCCAAAGCGGAACTGGCTAAATGTAAATACGAAGGCGATGAGCTGGCTTTGCAAATTTCCTGGATTGCAGAAACACCGGCTCGCGAACGAGGTGCCTTGTTGATGCAGTCTATTTATAGTCAGCTTGGCTTTGACGTTGAAATTACTAAAGTGCCCTGGGTTCTTTTCACTGAGCAATTGGTTGATTCAGCGACCGCACCGCATATCGCCGAGATCGCGATCAACGCTGTTACACCGGATACCGATGCGTTGCTATACAACATGTATAGCTCTGAAAACGGGCCTACCTGGATGTCAACATCCTATCTGGCTGATGAGCAGGTGGATAGCATGCTTAACGCCGGTCGCACAGAAACCGACCCTGCCAAACGTGCAGAGATATACACCGAACTTAACGAGCGCCTTATCGATCTTGTTCCCGGTATCTTTGGTTACGAACTGCAGGGGATATTTGCCGTACGAGAAGGTGTTGAGATGCCAAATCTGTCTGACCCTGCTCGAGCCTATCCATTGTCCGGATTTGGCACGCTGTTCAAGGACGTTCGCATTAACAACTAAGTTTGGTAACTGCCGACGAGCTCTGGGTCGCAATGACCCAGAGTAATGGATCAGAGCAATGGCCTAGAAGAGTATTGGGTCAGGCTCAGATTCAGCAAACGGGCTCAAGCAAAGGACTAGGGCAGCAGGCTCAGACTCATTAGGCGCTGAGTGTTCAAGTTCTGCCTATCTCTTTTCTGGTTTGCGTTCTGTGTGTCGTCTGCCCTGATGGTTCAGTGAAACTTTATAATTCGCAATGTTAGCGTTCATAAGGTAAGTTTCTCATGTTGCTTTTCGTTCGCGGAATCACGACAAGGCTCACGTCTACGCTACTGGTGTTAGTAGGCGTATCGATGCTGATATTTTTTATCGCTCGAATCATTCCCGGTGATCCAGCTCGGGTCGCTCTGGGAGCGCGTGCGACTGTTGAGCAAGTTGAACAGATGCGCGAATCATTGCATCTCAATGAGCCCATCGTGGTTCAATATGTTTATTTCATGCGTAATTTGTTTCAGGGAGATCTTGGTATTTCTCTCTATACAAATCGACCGGTCATGTTGGATATCAAGCAGTTTCTGCCGGCAACGCTAGAGCTGGTGTTTCTGGCCGGCATAATGATGGTAGGAATTGGTCTGCCACTTGGTGCAATCGCCGCTCGGTATCGGGGGCGCTGGCCCGATAACGCAATCAGGCTTATCACCTTACTGGGTGTATCGGCACCGGGCTTTGTATGGGCCGTTGTACTGATGCTGTGTTTTGCCTTGTTCCTGCCTATCTTTCCTATTGCCGGAAGAATCGATAACGAATTTACTGTAGAGGCGGTTACTGGATTTTTATTGATCGATACCGTGTTGGCCGGGCAGTGGGATGCGTTTCTCTCTGCGGCACGCCATCTTGTTCTTCCCGCATTTGCCTTGTCGTTAGCAGGCATTGGCCAGTCGGCTCGCTTAACCCGATCCAATATGGTGGCAAGCTACGAAACGCCCTACGTGGAAATGGCAACGTCCTACGGTTACCCGGAAGAACGCATTGCAAGAAAATACGCTTTCAAACCTTCTCTTATTCCGTCACTTACGGTTATCGGGTTGGATTTTGCGGCCCTTCTAGGCAATGCCTTTTTAGTTGAAACCATCTTTGCCTGGCCGGGTATCTCGCGTTATGGGGTTGCGGTGATTCTACAAAAAGACCTTAACGCGATTGTCGGAACTGTGTTGATTATCTCCGCGACGTTTCTGATCACCAACATGATTGTCGATTTTCTGGTTGCGGTCATCAATCCTAAAATTCGATTGGCCAATAAAGCATGAAACGCACGCTGACCATATTGCTAAGTAACCCCTTGTCGTTGCTCGGCGTGATTCTCGTGTCCATTGTCGTTCTCGGGGCACTGTTTGCTGATTTTATTGCACCCTTCCCGGAGCATGCCGGTGCGTTCGTCGATTTCGCTAACTACAACAAAGCGCCAAGCAGCGAATATCTGATGGGCACCGATCTGGTGGGGCGCGATCAGTTGTCACGCATCCTCTATGCCTACCGTGTGTCGTTAGGGCTGGGTGCTGTTGTATTACTGCTGTCGGTGCCCATTGGTGTAACGATAGGCTTGCTAGCGGGCTACATTGGTGGTTGGGTGGATTATGTACTGATGCGAATCACCGATGTCTTTCTGTCTATACCGCCTCTGGTACTTGCACTGGCTATAATGGCGTTACTAAAACCCACGTTGATTAACGGCATGATTGCCGTAACTGCAATGTGGTGGCCCTGGTATGCACGTTTGGTCTATAACATCACGCGTGGCGAGAAGCTCGAAGGCTATGTACTTGCCGCCGAGATCATCGGTGCATCCAAAGCACATGTGCTTTTTCGAGAAATTTTACCGAACTGCCTGCCGGCTATTATCACTAAAATGACTCTGGATTTTGGATTTGTCATCCTGATTGCCTCGTCCCTGTCGTTTCTCGGTTTAGGTGTTCAAGCCCCCACACCTGATCTAGGCTCGATGGTTTCAGAGGGTACGAAGTATTTGCCAGATAGCTGGTGGCTGACGGTTTTTCCGGGATTGGCCATTCTTATCGCCGTCTTTGGTTTTAATTTGATTGGCGATGTTCTGCGCGATGTGTTGGAGCCTGACTTATGAGCGCGTCAGGCCTTGCCATTAAAGACTTGACGCTCAGCTTTAAAAGCTGGAACGACGTCACTGAGGTATTGCACGGAATTTCGCTTGATATCAAGCCCGGTGAGCGAGTCGCCTTAGTTGGTGAGAGTGGCTCGGGCAAATCGGTCACTGCTCGCCTTGTGCTCGGTACCTTGCAGGAAAATAAAAAAGCTCGCGTTAGCGGGTCTTTGTCTTTTGACGGCATGGACCTCAATACGATGTCACTTAAAGAGCGGCGTGCACAACGTGGCACTGATTTTTCCATGATTTTTCAGGACCCGACATCAGCACTGAACCCGGTTTATAAAATCGGCATACAGTTTCGGGAAGTATTGCGGCGGCGCGATCCGAGAATCAGTCAAAAAGAGGCTGATAATCGTGCTAAAGAAATCTTGAATGAAGTATCGATCTCTGATGCCAAGCGGGTACTAGGTAGCTACCCGTTCCAGTTGTCCGGCGGTATGAATCAACGAATCATGATTGCCATGGCCTTGGTCAACCAGCCGAAGTTATTGATCGCTGATGAGCCGGGTACCGCGCTTGACGTCACCGTGCAGGCGCAAACGCTTCGACTAATGCGCGACCTGGTTGCCGATCACGGCACTTCAGTCTTGTTTATCTCGCATAATTTAGGGGTGGTGCGAGAATTCGCGGATCGCATCTATGTTATCTATAAAGGCAGAATTGTAGAACATGGACCGACTCAATCCCTTTTTGAAAACCCCGGACATGCCTATACAAGGGCGTTGATATCTGCCATTCCTCGTATCACCGGCGACGGTATACCGGAGATTGAAGAGCAGTCAGAATCCTATCTCGATCCAATGGTTGTTCATAAGGTGCGCGCATGAACGACGTTATTTTATCCGTACAGGATTTACACAAAACCTTCATGGTTGATCGCCGTTCCATCAAGGCCGTTGACGGCGTTTCTTTTGACGTTTGTCGCGGTGAATGTTTTGCCATTGTCGGTGAAAGCGGCTCAGGTAAAAGTACGGTTGCCAATATGATTCTGGGGCTGTATCCACCCACGGCTGGCAAACTGGTGTTCAACAATGCCAAGCTCACCATGCAGCGCGACAAATCCCTACGCCGTGGTATTCAGTTGGTGCAGCAAAATCCCTTGTCGTCGTTAAATTCGCGCAGATCAATTGAAAAATCACTTCGTCTGGCTTTGGATGTACACGATATTGGTGAACGAAGTCAGAGAAAGGCGCAGGTTGTCACTCTGTTGGAGCAGGTGGGTCTTGATGCAAGTTTTGCCAAACGTAGCCCGGTGGGGTTGTCGGGCGGACAAAGGCAGCGGGTAGCTATCGCTCGTGCACTCGCTTGTCGTTCTGACCTTGTAGTGCTTGATGAACCCACGTCAGCACTTGATGTACTCGTGCAGGCGCAGGTTTTAAAGTTGTTGAACAGATTGAAAGAATCTCATGGTTTAACTTATATTTTTATCACCCATGATCTGTCGGTAGTTCGTAATATGGCGGATCGTGTTGCGGTTTTCGAACAAGGCAGGATCGTTGAGCTGGACGACACGGATGTTATTTTTTCCAACCCGACACATGAATACACGCGAGCGCTTATTAGTGCCGTGCCTGTAATCACTCAGAGTGAAATTGATCTGCGTGACAGGCTTGCACTAAATGAAGCAATGAGTTGATTGTGTTACGCATAACGGCACCGCTGTCTTCATTTTAAAATATAAATAAGGAATAACAATGCCAAGAGAATGGGTTATTGATGAATACAATGGATTTGAGGGATTAAAACTACAATCCTGTGATATCCGCGAGCCTGGCGCTACCGAGGTTCGTTTGCGAATCGAAGCTTTCGCGCTGAACTGGGGCGATAACGATTTGATGCACGACAGGTATTCATTCAGTTTTTCCGGTTTTCCCGCACGTATCGGCATGGAGGCAGCCGGTATCGTTGAAGCGATAGGTCCTGAGGTCAAGGGAATTGCCATTGGCGATCGTTATTGTACTTTGCCTTATTTTTACGACAGGCAAGGGGCCAGCGCAGACACTCTGATTATCGATCAAGCGTACGTGACCAAAGCCCCTGATGCTTTGACTGCTGTGGAGTCAGCATCTGTCTGGATGCAATTTATGACGGCCTATTTCCCGATGGTGGAGATAGCCAAGGCCGCAACAGGGCGCAATATTCTGGTGCCAGCGGGTACAAGTACCGCTGGCAGCGCCGCCTTGCAAATCGGGCGTATGTATGGCGCTAACATGATAAGCACGACAAGGTCAGAAGCTAACCGTCAAATACTTCTCGACAATGGCGCTGATCATGTGTTCGTCGATGACGGTAGCGATATTGAGGCCTATTTAAGAGATATCACCGATGGTGTTGGAATCCATTGTTCTTTCGATCCGGTGGGTGGCAACTTCATGGAGCGCTATGCAAACGCGATGGCAAAAAGCGGTACCTTAATCTTGTATGGCGGATTGTCGGGTACTTATTCCAACCCTCCATTTTTACCGATGATTCAAAACAGCGTTTGGTTTCATGCCTATTCATTGTTCAATTATGTAGAAGATTCAAATGCCTGCGAACGCGGTAAGGAATTTGTTTATCGCTCGCTTGCCGACGGTAGTTTGCGCCCTTGCGTGGATCGTGTTTTTCCCATGGAAGGCTACGTGGATGCATGGCGTTATTTGACAGGGTCTCGGGAATCCTATGGGAAAATTGTGGTGGAAACCGGCGCAAGCTCATAGTCCGAAGGCCATTGCGCAACACGTATATTGAATAACTACCAGTACGCAGCTTGTGCTAGCTAGCATTGATTTCACACAACGAATAAAACAAGAGTCAGAGCCAAGACCATGACAGACTACCGTGCTGTACAAGCCGCCATAGCAAAAAAGGGTTCGCAGCCACAAGCTGCGTTGGATGCGTTGTGTGCGCTTAGTGATGCCACGTTTGGTCTGAAGCTATGCACCATTTCATTAATTGATCCGGTGACCGAGGAAGGCATTCGTGTGTATTCCAACATGCCTGATGCATTTCCATTGTCAGGGCGCAAGCCACGTGCGGATACCTATTGGTCGAAGTGGGTGCTGGATCATCAAAAAACATTTGTTGCCAATGACAGTGCCGGCATTGCAGAAGTTTTTTTTGATCATGAACTCATTAAATCTCTAGGTATGGCATCGGTAATCAATGTACCGATTGTCGTTAACGGCAGCACGATCGGATCGGTTAACTGTCTGCATGAGGCCGGACATTACACAGAAGAGCGCGTAGCTGCATCGGAACACATCAAATTGCCAGGAGCAGCGTGTTTGTTATTGGTACAAGCTATTGAAGCGGGAGGGCAGTAGTTATGGCCGATAAAACGATTCGTGTGGCCACAGATGTTGGTGGTACCTTTACCGATCTAGTCTGTTGCGAGGTGGATAATGGTACCGGTCAGTTAACGATACGCACTGAGAAATCGGATACCACACCGCCAAATTTTGAACAAGGCGTGCTGAACGTTATCAAAAAAGGCGAGATTGATCCCGCTTCAATCGACTTTATGGTGCATGGCACCACGGTGGTCATCAACTCTTTAACAGAACGCAAGGGCGTTAAAGTTGGCTTGATTACCACCGAAGGGTTTCGCGACACACTAGAAATCGCCAGAGGCAACAGACCCGACTTCTTCAATCTGCACTACCGAAAACCGGAACCCTTCGTTGAACGGTATCTACGTCGAGAATTGCCCGGCAGAATGACTTATCTGGGTGAGGAACTAACGCCACTGGATTTGCAAACACTGCCCGATATATTGTCTGATTTTAAAGCCGATGGGGTGGAGGCCGTAGCAATCAGTTTCCTGCATTCCTACGCCGACCCGACGCATGAACGCAACACCATGGCCAAGGTGCAGGAGCTTTGGCCTGAGGTATCAGTGGTGTCGTCGCATCAGATCACCCGTGAATGGCGTGAGTATGAGCGCAGTAACACCGCCGTCTTGTCTGCCTATGTACAACCCATTGCACAAAAGTATTTATCACGACTCGATGAGGGGTTGGCATCACAAGGGTTTACCGGCGAGCGCTACATTATGCAGTCAAATTGTGGCGTTGACAGTTTGGAAGCGGTAAGTCGTATTCCAATAACCATGGTTGAGTCAGGGCCTGCATCCGGGTTCTGGGGTGCGGCAGAGTTGGGCCGACTGATTGGTGAAGAGAATGTACTGGCACTGGACATCGGCGGCACAACGGCCAAATGCTCGTTAATAGAAAACGGTCATGTAAAGATCATGACGGACTACTGGATTGAACGCAGTCGAACTTCGTCGGGCTATCCCATTATGGTGCCAGTGGTTGATCTGGTAGAAATCGGTAATGGCGGCGGGTCTATCGCCTGGGTAGACGAGATCGATAAATTGCATGTAGGCCCGCAGTCTGCTGGCGCACTGCCGGGTCCCGCAGCTTATGGCAAAGGCGGTACCTCTGCGACGACCACCGATGCCAACTTGTGGCTCGGCAGAATCAGTAAAGACTACTTTTGTGGCGGTAGCATCGATGCGGATATGCAAGCGGTTGAGACCGCGTTGTCGGCAGTAGGCAAGCATTTGGGTGTCAGTACTACCGATGCGGCTCGAGGGATTGTCAGGATTGCCAATAACAACATGGTTAACGCCTTAAAGCTCGTGTCGCTGAACCGAGGGCATGATCCACGTGACTTTACGCTGGTGGCCTTTGGTGGCGGTGGTGCTATGCATGCAGTTGCGTTAGCTAAAGACCTTGGCGTTAGCAAAGTCGTGGTTCCTGCTGAGGCCGCGGTGTTCTCTGCGTGGGGCATGATGATGTCTGATCTGCGCCGCGACTATTTTGTCACCCATCTTGTGAGCCTGACCAGTGGCGCAGAGTCGGCAATTGAAGCGGTGTTTGCCGGTGTGGAGAAAGAGGCGCTTGCGCAGTTTTCTGACGAAGGTATTGATGAAAGCAAGATCAGCTTTGCACGTTACGGAAAGTTTCGTTATCAAAATCAGGAACACACCACCGAAGTGTTACTCAGTGGTGCAGTAAGCGCTGAAAACCTTGAAGAAATTGCTGAGAATTTTCGTATCGCCTATGAGAAAGAATACACCTACCGGCTTGATGCGCCGGTTGAGATGGTAGGCGTGCATGTGATCGTGCAAGCCGAAGTGGGTAAGCTGAAGATGAAAAAGCAAGCCAATACCAATTCCCCGGCAAGTGTTGCCAGAAAATCAGAGCGCGAGGTGGATTACGCCACTGAGGGGACGCACTTAGCGAAAATCTATGACGGCGAAAAACTGCAACCGGGTATGACACTTGATGGGCCAGCGATCATCGAAGATTCAGGTACAACAATCGTTATACACCCGGGTGACCACGTCAGTGTCGATGGTTATCGCAACATAATGATCAAACTGTCCATGGGGACTCAATCATGAGCAAGCCTGATCCAATAACTCTTGAAATTATTCAAAACTCATTGCAGGCAGCCGCAGACGAAATGTTTGTTGCGATGAAAAAAACCGCCATGAGCTCCATTATTTACGAAGTACTGGATATGGGCACCGGCATCATGGATGCGAAAGGTGAGCTGGCATCCTCTGGTGCTGGTATACCTGCCTTTGTTGGTGTGCTTGATAAGGCAGTTAAAGTACTGATAGAAAAATTTGATCAGCCCGAAGCCATCAAACCCGGCGATGTGTTTGCTACCAATGATCCCTATTGGGGTGGTGTGACCCACCTTAATGACATCATTGTAGCGATGCCCGTGTTTGCCGGTGATCAGCTTATCGCGTGGACCGCAAACATTGCCCATAACTCTGATGTCGGCGGGCTCGCCCCAGGCTCATTGTCGGGTGACGCCGTGGAGATTTTTCAAGAAGGCATCCGCTTGCCAGCGATTAAAATCATCGATCAGGGTGAGCCCATAGCCTCAGTTATGGATATCATCAAAACCAACTCGCGCATGCCCGATGTCTTGGAAGGTGATGTCTGGGCCGCTATCGCATCAGTTCGTGTGGGCGATCGACGCTTGCGTGAAATGGCCGATAAATATGGCGCTGATGTGTTTCAGATCGCCATGCAAGACTTTATGGATGCGGGCGAGAAAGTCTCGTTGCAGGGATTGAAGGCCTTACCCAAAGGGTCGTTTGAGATTACGGAAGAACAAGATGACGGCGCTATGTTTAACGCCAAGATCAATATCACGGACGATACGTTTGAAATTGATTTACGCGACAACCCCGATCAGGTGAGTAATCCGCTGAACGCCAGTCGCGATGGCTCGATGGTTGTGGTGCAGATGTTATTCAAGTCGTTAACCAGTCCATACACACCGGCAAATGGTGGATCGTTTCGTCCCATTCGACTATTAACCAAGGAAGGTACGGTCTGCCATGCAAGCGCACCTGCAGCCATCGGCTTTTATTATGAGATAGAGCTTCGTTTTTATGACATTCTGTGGCGCTGCCTCGCACCGCATATGCCAGATAAACTCGCTGCCGGTCACTTCGGTTCAATCTGTGGAACGTTTGTCGGTGGAATCCATCCCGATACCGGACGACAATATACGATTATTGAACCCCAACTCGGTGGTTGGGGTGCCAGTCATAGTGCAGATGGAAATTCCGCCATGTTTTGTGGCTTTCATGGTGAAACTTATAACTGCCCGGCTGAGATCAACGAAGCACGCAATGGCTTATTGGTAGACAGGATGGAGCTGAATACTCAATCCGGTGGCGGTGAAGGTAAATTCACCGGTGGTCGCGGCATTGTTATGGACTATCGAGTTCGTAGCGACGAGGGCTTCTTTACGGCGGGCTACACACGCTCCAAATTTCCGGCCTGGGCAGCAGAAGGGGGCAGCGAAGGTTCGCCAAACTATGTACAGTTTCGACCCGTTAACGGAGAAACGCAGGATCTGGCTTTCGCATCGAATATGAAAACCGAAAAAGGTGATGTTATTCGAGTGATCACCGGTAACGGAGGCGGATTTGGAGATCCCAAAGAGCGTGATCGCGCAGCAGTGCGCCGTGACATTAAGAATGGTCTTATTTCAGAAGCCGATGCGATAAGCATTTACGGCCCTCTTTAATACAGGACATAGCATGAATACCCAAACAGCCAATCGTCTTGAAAGACTGCGCTCGCGCATGGTGTCTACCGGAACACAGCTTGTGGTCGTGGGGCCGGGTGCACATATGCAGTGGCTGCTGGGTTTTCATCCTCATCCTGATGAACGTCCGTGTTTATTCTTAGTCGGGCTTGAGTCACAGGCCATGCTGATGCCTGTACTCAATGCGGCAGAGTGTGAGCAAAAAACAGACGTGCCGTTTCATACCTGGTCTGATGCCGACGGCCCGGTTGCGGCCTTGGCGGCAGCCATTGCTGATGTGAATGCAGAAAAGGCAACTTTAGTCGGGCTGGATGAAACGATGCGAGCCGATTTTGCCTTTCATGTATTGGATGCTATACCCGATGCAAAGCGTACTTATTTAACCGATACCGTGGGTGCGCTACGTATGTGTAAAGACGAGACCGAATACCGTCTGCTTAAGTCTGCTGCTCTAATCAATGATGAAGTCATGAAAACCGCTTTCGACGCCCTTAAGCCGGGGGTCACCGAGCGTGAGATTGCCGATGTGGTCAAAGGCGCATTCACGGAACACGGCTCCACCACCGAATTCATTATCGTGGGTTCCGGCCCGCACGGAGCGTTTCCGCATCATGGCTATAGCGACCGCAAACTGCAATCGGGTGATGCACTGGTACTGGATATTGGTGGAAGGCGCGATGGGTTTCCTAGTGATATGACGCGCATGGCTGTGATCGGTGACGAGCCAGAGGATTATTCAAAAGTACACGACATCGTTGAACGTGCGTTGCTAGCGGGACTGGCCGCTGCAAAAGTAGGTGGTCTAAGCGGTGATGTAGACAAGGCCGCGCGTCAGATAATCGAAGCGGAAGGTTATGGTGAGTACTTCACCTCACGTACCGGCCACGGCTTAGGTATTGAAATACACGAACCACCGTATATGGTTGCCAATTCAACAACAGTGCTTGAGGAAGGCATGGTCTTTTCAATCGAACCGGGCATTTATATGCCGGGGCGGTTTGGTGTGCGCCTTGAAGAGATCGTTATTCTTCGTGCCGATGGGCCTGAAATATTTTCTGAATTGGATCGTGGTGTTTTCGTGGCTTGATTTTAGAGCCTTTACAGATCATCAATCCCAAAAATATATCTATCTGCCTAAATTCTATTGCGCAAAAAATATCTGCTCAGTTGACGCCCACCATTCTCCTGACTCCCGACTATCCAGCGGACTTTGCAAAGGGGAGGTCAGCCCCCACCATTGTTGGGTACGCGGATCTTCCTTGCTTCGCGCAAAATCAGCTTCGAAGTCAGTGCCGGTATATTCCCAATATGAAAAAAGAAGGTTTTCCGGTTCACGTAAAAAAATTGAGAAATTTTGAATGTTGCGTTGCTTTAGTTGCTCTATGATATCCGGCCAGGGCTGGGCGTGCAGCTCTCTATACCGCTCGATGCATTCTGGCTTAATGCCAATTACTCGTCCCATACGTTGCACCAATGGCTTCTCCTTCTAATTATTAATTGGCAGCTTGAATGCCACATGCGTAGTAGGGGCCTTAGAAAATATCTTTGAATGAGTCCAATCCATCCCAAAATATTTCCGGGATCTCGGCGTTATACCAATTGAGAATCTGCTTCAGTTCTGTGGGATTCTTCGGCCCCGGAATAACAGATTTTACAACACGATGACGCAATGGAAATTGCAAGGCTGCTGCTCCCATTGAAACTTCTTGATCTGCGCAGTAGTCTCGCAGTTGTCGATAACTTTGTATAACCCCTTCGGGGATCGCGCGGTAATTATAAGTATCTCCACCAACCAGCAATCCCGAGTTGAACGGGCCGCCAATCACGATATCTGTACCATGCTGCTCACATGAGTTAAACAGATCGAGCGCGCCTTTGCGCTCAAGTAAAGTGTGTCGTCCGGCAAGCAAAAAAACATCAAAATGACCGTATTCCATCACTTGTTGACAAATACTGACCTCGTTAACGCCAATGCCAATCCCACCCACATCACCTGCGCTGCGCAGCTCATTCAATGCGCGATATCCTCCACCATCAAAAAACATGGCCAATTGTTCCGAGGCTTTCTCTCCGTGTGTGTACTGACCTAGATCATGTGCGTAGAGAATATCTATTTTGCTTAAGCCGAGTCGATGGTAGCTGTGTTCTACGCTTTTCATGACGCCATCGTAGCTGTAGTCGAAGGCCACGCGAAATGGCATACGGGTTGTTGCGTTTGCATCGGGCTTCAGTAAACGCCCAACCTTAGAAGATAGGATCAAGTCGGTTCTACCGCGCAAGGCATCACCAACCAGCCTTTCTGACAGGCCGCGACCATAAAATGGTGATGTGTCATAGTGATTAATGCCGATACTCAATGCTTTGCCAAGCATCTGTCGGGCATCGTCAATGGACTGCGGTGTAGCATCAAACGCGAAAGTGGCACAACCTAGTCCGATCTCGGTAACAGGCAGGTTGTTAGAGGCAAGCTTGCGAGTTGCAATCATTAACCTTTCTCAGCACCGGCATTGAGCCCGGAGCGCACGTAACTTTGTGAGAACAGAAATACCACAATAATTGGCAACACCACCAGCACTGCAGCCTGAATGGCTTCCGGCTGGCCAATCGGCAGGTTGTTGGCCGCTTCCTGCGGGTTTAGCGCACCAGAGGAATTGATTAAGGTTGTCAGACCAACCGGCAGGTTTTGTTTGTTGTCGTCAGAAATTAATATGAAAGCCAGGAAATAGTTATTCCAGTTGTTAACAAAGCTGAAGAACGCCACAAGCGCAACCAATGGTTTGGCCAGCGGCAGCCCCATATGGATAAAACATTGAAAGTGACCACAGCCATCGATTCGGGCGCTTTCCACGACGCTTTTTGGAAGGGAGGTTGTGTAATAGATATACGCCAGGTACACGCCGAATGGAAAGAACGATGACGCTAATATCAGTCCGGTATATGTGTTGGTTAATCCCAATAGCGTCAATTCCAAAAAGATTGGCAGGATAATCGCCTGCGATGGAGTGATCATCGCTATCAGGGTCATGATAA
The DNA here is from genome assembly GCA_964449565.1 of uncultured Granulosicoccaceae bacterium. Taxonomy (GTDB): domain Bacteria; phylum Pseudomonadota; class Gammaproteobacteria; order Granulosicoccales; family Granulosicoccaceae; genus Granulosicoccus. The sequence continues at coordinate 15,867 of CAYUZB010000079.1, forward strand.
GAATAAATTTTCGTCCACGGAATTCGGACATAGCCAGAGCATAGCCTGCTGGAATACAGGACAGCAGTGTTAATGTGACACTGCCTACGGTATAGATTACTGAATTCCACGCCCAAGTATAAATTTGACCACTATTGTAACTGGCAAGATTGAGATAGGTTTCCTTCGCCGCGCCGAAGCTGCCAAAACTTAATGGTGTATCTGAGATCAGAGAGCTTTCTGTACGCGTACTGGCAAGCAACAGCCACAGAAGCGGCACCCCGTAGAGTATGATAAAAAATGCCAGTACCGACCAGATGATCAGACTGCTGAAACGCAGTTTTTTTTGATGCGTTAGCGTTGCCATCGAGTGCTAGTCGATCTTGTAGAAGCGAGTTGCAAAGATCATTGTAAAGGCAATGATTAAAGGCAAAATCAACGATAAAGTACTGATCGCCGCGGCTACACCAAAATCGCCGAAGCGGAACGCATAGTAGAAGGCTAATTGCGTTACCGACCAATCGGGTTTATCGAATTGCCCACCTGCCAAAGAAAGCAATTGTGGTTCAACAAAGACTTGCAAGCCAACCGCCAGTGTCATGATTGCCATCAATGTTATTGTTTTTGAGATCATGGGTATTTTAATGCGAGTGGCCATTTGCCAGGTGTTAGCACCATCTATCCGCGCCGCCTCAATGACCTCTCTCGACAGGCCGGATAAGGCACCACCCAGTACAACGATCCAACCTCCGGAATTACCAAGAAAGCCCATCAATGCGAAAATCCAGACCTCTCCCATACCATTGATCGTACTTTGTCGGTTCTCCCAGCCGAGCAATTCATATAGCCAGCCAAATGGAGAGACTATTGGGTCGAGCAGGAATAGCCATAAAACAACCGCTGCTGACGAGGCTATTGCGCCTGGAATGAAGTAGACAGAGCGAACAATAGCGGCAGTGCGTAAGGATAGCGTGTCCAGAAGCAGGGCCAGTAGCGTTACTCCGATTACCATCATCGACACCCATACCAGAACATATTGCAGTACGTTCCATATGGCTGGTACAAGTCGATAATCAGACAACGCCTCTTTGTAATTTGTCAGTCCCCAAAAAACCATGTCAAAGGTGTCAAAGAAACTTAAACCGAAGGCGTAAAGGACCGGAAAGACTGCAAACATAATCATCAACAGCAGATAGGGTGTTAGCAGCGCATAGGCCACAAGTATTCTGCGCCGAGCTGTTGTGCGCTTACGAGCCTGTCGTTCTGAATGGTTAATCGATGGCATAGTCAGACACTAAACGATAGTGCGCTGCCAATAAAAATTGGCAGCGCGATGCGTCTATTCAGTGATTACTTTGTATCGTGCAAGCTTAGCTGCATTTACAAATTCCTCCTGCAGTTGCGGCAGCAGTGATTCAAACGATGCGCCAGCAGCAAGATCATTGACCACCGCTTTGGTAAAACTCGCTCGCGTGTCTACACGTAAAGAAACATAACCCGGATGACCATTTGCGGCTGCATCAACCATAGTTGGAAAATTGCTGTCACCACTATAATAGCCAGAGTTATCAAATCCGGTTCCCCATTCAACGGACGCGGGTTGATAGGCGGGCATGGTGACCGCGTCCCGGTTAGTGTCGATATCGGTAGTCACAAAAGTAAGCAAGTCAATGGCGACTTCAGGATGTTTGGTGTCTTTCCAGGCACCCCAGACACCACCACCCCAGCTCCAGGCGACTGGCTTGTCCTGTGAGGCCCATTTCGGTGTCATGCCTACACCTGTTATGCCTTCGGCAAATTCGTAACGTCTCTTGATGATGAATTCGCCAAACCATGTTGGGCCAGGAATCATCAGTAATTTGCCGGTTTTTGCCAGCTCGATAAATTCAGGGTCAAACGGCGCGACTCGCGCAAGCGACCCGTTCTCAAGCATGCGGTCCACAAGCTGAGCAGCTTCTACACATTGAGGTGCTGTGGCGTTGATATTCAATGTTTCCGAGTCACCCTCTACGGGTACGGCAAGGTCGCAGCCGTTGGAATATAGAAAGTTCATTAGCGGTATATGCATCGCCGCGGCACCAGAGACAATGCCGCTGTCATTGGCAGCAGCTTCCGCACCGACCGCTTCATATTCCTCCCAAGTGGTAGGGACACTCAAGCCTAACTCGTCCATCAGCGGAGCGTTATACCAGAGCATAAAATGAGCAACATCATTGCGTAGACAAACCAGTGATCCACCGTCTTTTTCACACGGCGCAAGCGATGTGGGATAAAAACCATCTGTGATGCTGGCATCTACCTTGTCTGATATCTCCATTAGGTAGTTAGAGCGGCGGGTTGACAATTGCGCAGCCATGTTGACGTCGGGCATAAAAATAACGTCAGGAACACCGTCACCAG
>CAYUZB010000080.1:0-8340 GCA_964449565.1 uncultured Granulosicoccaceae bacterium
AAAGCCCTGTTCGATGATGCCGTGAGGCGGCGCTGCGGGGTAATTCGGGTTAACTCCCGCTGAAGGTCCTACTTCTAAGAGCCTGCATAAGAGCCTGTAGAAGCGAAACCGGGTATATCCAACAACACTGAAGTAGGCCAGTTAGGGGGGATCCACGGCTGGTAGCGACGCTGGCGGCCTTTTTTGCCAGTTCCCTGGACATTTCAAGCGGATCTCTCGTGATTAACGGTAATGATCCAGCCATTCAGGCCCGATACATGAAGGTATCGAGCGAAATACCGTCGCAGAGCGCCGGCAATATATAATGGTGGGCTTTCCACCCCGATGTTGTGAGAAATCTTGATGCCTGATACCTATGACGTGATCGTGATTGGCGGTGGCCCCGCCGGCTATGTGGCGGCCATTCGTGCTGCCCAGTTGGGGCTCAGCACCGCTTGCGTCGAGCAGTGGATCAACAAACAGGACAAGCCGGCTCTCGGTGGTACCTGTCTGAACGTCGGCTGTATACCCTCCAAGGCGCTGCTCGAGAGTACCGAGCTGTTCGATGTTGCACGAAACAACTTCCCTGATCTCGGCATCAACGTCGGTGAAGTCTCGCTGGATGTACCCAAGATGATTGACCGCAAGGATAAGGTCGTCCAGGAACTTACCGGTGGTATCGAAATGCTGTTCAAGCAGAATGGTATTGACTGGCTGAAGGGAAAAGGGCAGCTGCTCGGCGACAAAAAAGTGAAGGTCACCGCGCAGGATGGCAAGGAAACGGAGTACCAGGCTGGTAACGTGATTATTGCAACCGGCTCGGTACCGATCGAGCTTTCGGCAACGCCGCTTGAGGGTGACATCGTCGTGGATTCAGCCGGTGCGCTTGATTGGCAGTCAGTCCCCGAACGGGTTTGCGTAATCGGCGCTGGTGTAATCGGCCTCGAGCTTGGCAGTGTCTGGCGTCGACTGGGATCCGAGGTGGTCTTGCTTGAGGCGCAGGATACATTCCTGCCTATGGTCGACAAGGCCATTGCCCGTGAGGCGCAGCGTACTTTCAAAAAACAAGGACTCGACATTCGACTTGCTACCCGAGTAACCGGCAGTACGGTCAAAGGCGGCAAGGTCAATGTTGGCTTCAGTGACAAGGATGGTGAGCACGAGGAAGTTTTCGACAAGCTGATTGTTGCTGTTGGTCGTCGCGCATACACCGATAATGTTTGCGCTGATGAGGCGAATGTCGAAAAGGATGAGCGTGGCTTGTTTCATGTCAACGAATTTTGCGAGACCAATGTGCCTGGGGTGTATGCCATTGGTGACGTTGTGCGTGGCCCGATGCTCGCGCACAAGGGTTCCGAAGAAGGTGTAATGGCCGCCGAACGCATTGCTGGCGAGCATGGTTCGGTGAACTACGATGTCATGCCGAATGTCATTTACACCCACCCGGAGGTGGCGTGGGTCGGCAAGACCGAAGAGCAGCTGAAAAGCGAAGGTGTTGATTATCAAGTGGGCAGCTTTCCGTTTGCCGCCAGTGGTCGCGCCAAAGCCAAAGGTGATACCAGTGGCATGGTCAAGGTCATTCGCGATAAACAAAGCGACCGTATGCTCGGTGCCCATCTGATAGGCCCGAGTGCGTCAGAGCTACTGGCTCAATCAGTTCTTGCGATGGAATTCGATGCGACCATTGAAGACATTGCCCACACGATTCACGCGCATCCGACCTTGTCGGAAGCGATGCATGAAGCCGCGCTAAGTGCGGATGGTCGTGCCATTCACATCGGTAATCGCAAAGCCAAGAGTGCGTAAACCTGAACCTTTTCTTAACCACTTTCGACTACAGGAAAATTCATGAATCTGCATGAATACCAAGCCAAGGCTTTATTCAAAGCCTATGGTATGCCCGTCCCGAACAACATCGTTGCCACGACGGCGGCCGACGCTAAAAAAGCTGCGGAAAAACTGACAACCGACAAGGTTGTCGTCAAGGCTCAAGTCCATGCCGGTGGGCGAGGCAAGGCGGGTGGCGTAAAGCTCGTCGACACACCGAATGAAGCAGAAGACTATGCAGCTTCAATGCTCGGTACCAACCTTGTCACTTATCAGACGGATGCCAAAGGTCAGCCGGTCAACACGATCCTTGTCGAAGAGACATGCGACATTGCCAACGAACTCTACCTCGGAATGGTTATTGATCGCGCCAGCCAGCGAGTGGTTGTTATGGCATCGACTGAAGGTGGTATGGAGATCGAAACGGTCGCACACGAAACGCCGGAGAAGATTCTCAAAGCCGAGGTCAATCCATTACTAGGCATCATGCCTTATCAATGCAGGGAGCTGGCGTTTGGACTTGGCTTTACTGGCGCACAGGTCAAACAGTTCACATCACTGCTGACAGGTCTGGTCAAGCTGTTTCATGACAAGGATCTGGCTCTGGTTGAAATCAATCCCTTGGTGGTTACCGGTAGTGGCGATCTGATTTGCCTTGATGGAAAGATCAATATCGACAGCAACGCCATGTACCGTAACAAGGATCTCGAAGAGCTCCGAGACAAGAGTCAGGAAGACGAACGCGAGTTGCGAGCCTCTGAATGGGATCTCAACTATGTGGCGCTCGAAGGTAATATCGGCTGCATGGTGAATGGTGCCGGGCTTGCGATGGCAACGATGGATATCATCAAGCTCAAAGGCGGTCAGCCTGCCAACTTTCTGGACGTCGGCGGCGGTGCAACCAAGGAGCGTGTTGCCGAAGCCTTGAAGATCATTCTGTCTGACCCTGATGTCAAAGGCATTCTTGTCAACATCTTTGGCGGCATCGTACGTTGTGATCTGATAGCTGAAGGCATAATTGCGGCAGTTGCTGATGTCGGTATCGAAATACCTGTGGTTGTTCGACTGGAAGGTACCAAAGCGAAGGAAGGCCGGGATCTCCTCGACAAGAGTGGGCTCAACCTGCAATCGGCCAGTGATCTAGGAGATGCTGCGATGAAGATAATTGCCACAGTAGGAGATGCCGCATGAGTGTTCTCGTCAACAAGTCCACCAAAGTCATCTGCCAGGGTTTGACGGGTAGTCAGGGCACTTTTCACACTGAGCAGGCGATAGCCTACGGCACCAAAATGGTCGGTGGTGTCACGCCAGGTAAGGGTGGAAGCAAACACCTTGATCTGCCGGTTTTCAATACCGTTGCAAATGCGGTTAGCGAAACCGGAGCAACCGCCACGGTCATTTACGTACCGGCGGCGTTCTGTAAAGACTCTATTGTCGAAGCTGCGGAAAGTGGTGTTGAACTGATTGTTTGTATTACCGAGGGCATCCCGACACTCGATATGCTTGAAGCACGCATTGCTGTCGAACAAAATGGTGTTCGTCTCATCGGACCAAACTGCCCGGGCATCATCACACCTGATGAGTGCAAGATCGGCATCATGCCGGGTTCCATTCACCAGTCGGGCAAGGTCGGCATCGTATCGCGTTCTGGCACACTGACCTATGAGTGCGTCAAGCAAACATCCGATCTCGGTTATGGGCAAAGCACCTGTATCGGTATCGGAGGCGATCCAATACCTGGTACCAGTTTCGTTGATGCTCTCGCCTTGTTCCAAGACGATGCACAAACCGAAGCTATTCTGATGGTTGGCGAAATCGGTGGAACTGCCGAAGAAGAGGCCGCAGACTTCATCAAGAGCAATGTCACCAAACCTGTGTCTGCCTATATAGCTGGTGTCACCGCACCTCCGGGCAAACGCATGGGCCACGCGGGCGCCATCATCGCTGGCGGCAAAGGCACCGCCGACGACAAGTTCCAGGCCCTCGAAGCCGCCGGCGTCACCATCACCCGCTCCCCCGCCGAACTAGGCCACGCCGTAAAGCAAGCCACCGGTTGGTAGGGTCGGACCACGGCAAGTGCCTGATTCAATTAAGAATCAGGCACCTGACGCCCCATTTTTTCTCCTTACAGCGGTGTTTAAGCGATGAAAAAGCCGCCTGTAAGCTCGGCTAAGTCCAAAACACTTAATGACATAAACATACTCGCGGAAACTCACGGACTCCGTATTCGCGGCACGTTGCCGGCACAAACGCAAGACCTGCCAACGCTAGCAGATGGATCCCCTTCGCTTGCGTTGCTTCTGATCGGTGCCGAAGGTGGGTCCTTGTGGCCGACGTTCAGTCAATCATCTGAATTCCACGATAAGCATGCTGATCCATTAGATCGCTGGAGTCGTCGAGTTGGCGAATCGATGGCCCGTGAGCTAGATGGTTTGGCATTGTTTCCGTTCGATGGCCCACCCTTTCATCCGTTTATCAGCTGGGCAACTCAGTCAGGCTCGGTTAACCCCTCGCGACTTGGATTGTCGTTGCATCGACGATTTGGTTTGTGGCATGCCTTTCGGTTTGCACTTGTTTTACCCTACGAAATCGATCACGCGGAACCGGTGACTGACACCGGGTCAGCGTGTGACACCTGCGCGCAGACGCCATGTCTTCAGGTGTGTCCAGTTTTCGCGTTCGATGGAGAGCAGTACGATGTACATGCCTGTTATCAGTATCTTCGTAACACGCCTGATGCTCCCTGTCATACCTCGGGATGTCTTGCGCGAAACGCGTGTCCGGAAGGTGCTGGGTATCGCTACCCTGATGAACAAGTGGTTTTCCATATGCGACAGTTCTATCAGGCGCTGAATAGACGCTACGAAGAACCATGACTTATCGTCTTGGTATCGATACTGGCGGCACCTACACGGATGCCGTGGTTGTCGATAGTGAGCAAAACGTGTTGGCTACCGCCAAGCGACTGACCACACCGCAGGATCTATGCATTGGTATTCACAATGCGCTGCAAGCTTTACCTTCTGAACTCTTAAAAAATTTTGATTTCGTTTCGCTGTCGACAACATTAACAACCAACTCTGTTGTCGAAGGTCGTGGTGCACGTGTTTGTGCGTTGCTGCCCGGGTATACGGAAAAACAGCTGAAAGATTCCGGCCTGTTGGAGCTCCTGGGTAAGGATTGTGTTCACTGCCTCGATGGAGGCCATACAGCAACGGGCGAACAGTGCAATCCCCTGAATCTTGAACAGATTGAAAATATTATTAGCACGCAAAAGGATAAGGTCGCCGCCTTCGCTGTTTCATCGCTGTTTGCAACACGCAATTGTGAGCATGAGCAAGCGATAGTCGATCTACTCGCCAAACACACGGATAAGCCTGTTACGACAGGCCATGAGCTTGCAGCCCAACTTGGTGCGCCTCGTCGTGCGTTGACCGCCGCCTTGAATGCACGCATGTTGCCGTTCATTCATGAGCTGATCTCATCGGTCGAAGCCATACTCAAGCAATTTTCGATAAGCGCACCCTTGATGATTGTCACGGGTGATGGATCGTTGGTGAATGTCGCGACGGCCAAAAAAAAGCCGTTGATGACGATTCTCTCGGGGCCAGCTGCAAGTGTTGCAGGTGCCGCGGCTCTCAGTGGCTATCAAAATGCCTTGATCGCTGATATGGGCGGCACCACAACTGATATAGCCATCGTCAATGATCGCCAGGCTGAGCTTTGCGAAGACGGGGCGCGAATCGGTGATTGGCAACCGATGATCAACGCGGTACGCGTTGTATCCGTTGGCCTTGGTGGTGACAGCGAAGTACGTTTCAACGGCAAGCTGTTTCTGGCATCACGTCGTGTTGTACCGATGAGCTTGCTGGTAGATGAACATCCTCACTTGATGGTACGCCTTGAACAGCAATGGGATTCGATGCCGAATCCGCGACATAATCGATTTGCTCTGCGTCTGCATGCTACTCCTGCGATGGTTGAACAGTTGGACAAGGCGCAACGCCAAGCCTGGGATTACCTGGAAGCAGGTCCGGTTGAAATGGATGCGCTGGCTGAATACGACAAGACCTTGATGCGCTCCATCGCTCGACTTGAACGAGCAGGGCTCGTCATTTTCAGCGGGTTCACACCGACTGATGCGACCCATGCACTTGGGCTTAGCAAACATTGGAACAAGGATGCCGCGAGCATCGCTACTCGTATCTGGGCACGTCAGATGCGTTACCTCTACGGTTGTGGAAACTGGGAGCTTGGGGATGCAATAGCGCCTGCCAGAGATGTCATTGATCTGGTTACTCACGAGCTTGCGCAACGCCTGCTTGAAGCAGGCCTGAATCATCGTGGATTTCTCAACGAAGCCAAAGCGCAAAAGCTCACGCCGCTGTTGGCCGATATGCTGTTGCAAAACATAACCGAGACGGGTAAGGAACCGGTTTTTGGTTTGCGCTTCTCAAACGACATGCCATTGGTCGCTGTCGGTGGTCCTGCCGCAGACTTTTTTCCAGCGGTGGCGAAACTACTGGGTATAGCGTATGAATTGCCCAAGCATGCCAGCACCGCCAGTGCCATCGGCGCTGTACTTGGTAGCGTCAGGCAAGCGGTATCAGTTACGGTGACACAGCCAGTGTTTGGAAACTTCATCGTGTTTTATAAGGATAAGCCCAGTCAATTCAGTACGCTCGATGAAGCAATTGACCATGCAACCCATTTGGCCATGACTGGCGCGCGCGAACATGCGCAAGCTGCAGGTGGCAAAGGCGTACAGGTGTACACGGAAACTGCGGCCGATCATGTTGATCACGATATCGATGGCGAACTCTTTCTCAGCACTACGATAACTGCAACCGCGACCGGCACGCCAATCTAATGCAAACCTTCGATTATATTGTCGTGGGCGCGGGTTCTGCAGGATCAGTTATAGCGAACCGACTGAGTGAATCAGGCAAGTACTCAGTGCTGTTACTCGAAGCTGGGGTTAGTGATCAACGCTTGTATGTGCAGATGCCGATCGGTTATGGCAAGGTTTACTACGACAAGCGTGTTAACTGGAAATACACGACTGAGCCTGTGCCGGGTCTTGGCAACCGTTCCAGCTACTGGCCACGCGGAAAAGTGCTCGGTGGCTCAAGCTCGATTAATGCGATGGTCTATGTGCGTGGGCATCTGCATGATTATGAGCAGTGGCAGTCAGTGGCGGATGGTTGGGGCTGGTCGGATGTTGAACCTTACTTTAAAAAGATGGAATGTTGGTTGGGGGCGCCAAGCGAGCACCGTGGCACCGATGGTCCTTTGCCCATTACCGATATCACCAGTGAAGCACATCCCTTGTGCAACACCTATTTGGAAGCAGCAAAACAAATTCAGTTACCTATCGCGCAGGATTACAACGGGCCTGATATGGAAGGCGCCAGTCTTTATCAGATCACTACCGCCAATGGTCTGCGGGCTTCAACGGCTCGTTGCTATCTTCGTCCTGCGATGAAACGTTCGGCTCTCACTGTTCGAACACAATCACTGGTTGTACAACTCAATATTGAAAACAATCATGTTACCGGTGTTGATTATCAGCGCAAAGGCAAAACCCACAGAGTCAAAGCGCGACGTGAGGTGATTCTCTCAGGTGGTGCCATCAATTCGCCACAATTGCTGCAACTCTCGGGTATTGGCCCGTCGGATGTATTGCGCAAGGCAGGCGTCACGCCACAGCACGAACTGGCAGCAGTGGGGCGGCATCTTAAAGATCATTTAGGCGCTGATATCGTTTGCCGAACCCATGTGCCAACGCTGAATCAGGCACTACGACCTTGGCATGGCAAGTTACGCGCGGGTCTTGAATTCTTGATCAAACGCAGCGGCCCATTAACATTGAGTCTTAATCAGGCAGGCGGCTTTGTTCGTTCACATCCGGATGTCGAGTTTCCTGATTTGCAATTGTACTTTTCTCCGGTCAGTTATACGCGTGCGCCGATTGGCAAGCGACCATTGATCAATCCTGATCCGTTTCCCGGCTTCCTGATTGGCTTTAACCCTTGTAAACCGACCAGTGAAGGGCATCTGAACATCACGACGAGCAATCCCCTGGATGCGCCAGAGATTCATCCAAACTATCTGGCGACAGACCATGACAATGCGCTGATGCTAGAAGGCATGAAATTGTGCCGTGACTTGCTAGCCACACCCGCATTCAAATCGGTGGTTAAAGACGAGATATACCCAGGCAGAAAGGTTGTCTCTGATGAGTCATTGACCGACTTCATCAAAGAAAATGCATGGACCGTATTCCACCCGTGTGGGACTTGTCGGATGGGTAGCAACCCACAAACTTCAGTAGTCGACAATCGATTGCGAGTACATGGCATGACGGGGCTCAGAATTGCAGATGCCTCCGTGTTCCCGACGATAACAACAGGAAACACAAATGCGCCCTCGATCATGGTAGGTGAAAAAGCCAGTGATTTGATCAAGCTGGATGAGTAGCCGAACAAGTTAGATCAGTAGCTAGACTAATGGCACCTTAAGAAGCCTTACAAG
>CAYUZB010000080.1:8440-17892 GCA_964449565.1 uncultured Granulosicoccaceae bacterium
AGCCCTTCAAGAAGCACGATAAGTAGTACTGATAAGTAGCCCGATAAGTAGTTAGAGTAAGTTGTCGAGAGGTATGCGATAAAATCTAGCGCCGCTGGATATCAGGCCAAGATCAACGGATCCAGAATTTTTTCTTCGCCTTGATTGAATACCAAAGGAAAAAGAGTCCCGCTATCAATGGTCCAATGATCGCCAATGAAATTTCAAATGGGCTGAATATCGATAAGGCATTCCCTTTGATAATCGCATGCAGTATCACGACAACGGCTGCAAGCAGTGAAATCAAGAACGAAGACGAAGCGAACTTCATTTTCAGTAGTAGATGTACACCACCGATAGCTCCATTAAGTACTGACAAGGCAAACACGATCGTAACCCAGACAGGTCGTGATTCGGCGATTGCGCGATGCGAGTCCGGCATGTGGGTCAGTACATCCGGATTGAGTTGCATGGCAAGATTAAACAAACCCAGACCATGCCAGATAAATGCGGCGAGTCCAACGACCCATAAACTCCAGTGTGCTTTGTTCAGAACGCTAGTTTCGTTATTGTTATTCATTGACTTTCCTTCAACCACCCAGCAAGTAGTCATGATTGGCGATCCATCCGCGTGCCGTAAACGTTTCAATCAACTTGCTGCGAGCGATTGGATCAGTTATCGCTGTCACAACAAGCTCATCGTGCCGACGTTGCCATAGTTCTTTGTAAGTTATCACCGGTCGATGACGTTTGCGCTGCGCAGCACCAGGACGATCAAGATCAACGAAGCCCGACACATTACAGCCTTCGGCAAGCAAGGCATCAAACCAGTAACGAGCATTGCGTCCGGTGCCACATATCCAGACAGCCCGCCCGGTATCGAGCGAAAGTCCAGATTGACTGTGACAGGCGTTGGCTGCGCGAGTCACGGTAAATGCTTCACGTCGGTAGCGCGTATCAGTCAGTGTTAATCGTGACTCATGAACACGCCAGTCCAGCAAGACCTCATCCGGTTTGCCCATACGCACCCCCGCCAAGCAGGCACGCAATACAAAGTCGAAATCTTCCGGTCCATCAAATTCGCGATAACCATCAAGCAAGTCGAAGGTTGTCTTTGGTGCCATCCATGTTGGGTGTGGCAACGCACATTCGATAAAGCAGTTATCTGAAATGGCCTCGGATGTTATCAAGCCATTCAGCCAACCTTCATAACGTCTGTTGCCCTGTCCAACGCCGTCAGCCAGCCCGCGCTGATCGACGAAGCGAATTCGAGCACCACAAAGGCCAATGTCCTTATGCGTTTCAAGATAGCGGAGCTGGATCTCAAAGCGTGAAGCATAGGCAAGATCATCGTCGTCCATTCGTGCAATGTATTTGCCGGTGGCCACGCCAAGCCCGGTGTTCAGGGCCGATACGATTCCAGGCTTTTCACGGACAACACATTTGATTCGAGGATCGGCAGGTAATTGATCCCGCAGAGCTTCGATATCCGAGTCGCCAATCAGCAACAACTCGAAATCGTCAAAGGTCTGATCAAGCACACTTTGAACAGCCCCCGCCGAGGACTCGCGCCATTGGCGAATCGGCAGTAAAACCGAAACACGCGGAGCCAAGAATCAGGCAACCTTCCATTTGATACTGCAACCCACACTGGGTGACGTACCCGTAGGTGCCGGGCTGCCCTCAAGCATCTGTGATGCAGCCGCTCGCAGCTCGTCGCCATGTGCGACGTCACGCCCGGGTCGCGTGTCATCGAACTGACCGTGGTAGTAAAGCTTGTGCTCCGAGTCGAACAAGAAAATATCCGGTGTACACACCGCGTTGTACGCGCGCGCTACTTCCTGCGTCTCATCAAAGCAATACGGGAAATCGAATCCCTTGGCTGTGGCCAGATCGGCCATCCTGTCAGGGCCATCCGCCGGATGACTGGCAATATCATTCGCGCTGATGGCGATCGTTGTGACGCCGCGCTCTTTCAATTGCGCCGCAAGGGCGACCAGAGGGTCAACAATATGCACCACATACGGACAGTGATTGCACATGAATACGATCAGTACCGGACCTTCAATGTTGCCTAGAGTCACTGGCTTGCCGTTTCGCGTGTCTGTCAGTGTGAAATCCGGCGCTGAACTGCCTGTCGGCATATTTGTTGATTCTGTCAGGACCATCTGAGGCTCCAGGTGTTTCCAGGTGCAGGTTTGCGTCTATAGTATCGGGAGTTACCGCCTCGCATCAGCCGTACCGCAGGATTAAACCCATGCAAAACTCTCAGGCCCGGATGTTTATTGTCTCGGCGCCGTCCGGTGCTGGTAAAACCAGCCTCGTGCGACGGGCCATCGCTGAGCTGGATGATCTTACCGTAGCGGTGTCTCACACGACCCGCGGCGCGCGACCGGGTGAAGCTGAGGGCGATGATTACTTCTTCGTCGATCGTGCTGACTTTGAGAGAATGATTGACGAGGATCAGTTCCTGGAATATGCCGAGGTTTTCGGCAATTACTACGGCACCAGTGTAGGTACCGTGGAGGATGCTCTGGGCCGCGGACAGGATGTGATTCTGGAAATTGACTGGCAGGGAGCGGCGCAGGTTCGGCGCAAATTTGAACAAGTCGTATCGATCTTCATTCTGCCCCCGTCCCGGGCCACGCTGATCGAACGGCTGAAAAGTCGCGCTCAGGATTCCGACGAGGTCATCGAGCGTCGTACGCAAGAGGCGGTGCGCGAAATGCAGCAATTCCACAAGGCGGAGTACCTGATCATCAATGACAACTTCGACGAGGCGCTGGCTGAGCTGAAGGCCGTTGTGCTAAGCCACCGGGTGCTGAAATCCCGCCAGGCGCTGGTCCACGCAGGTTTGATCACAAGTCTTACTCACTAGTAGATCAAAATACTCACCAATATTTACATTTTTGGAGTGGTGTTTGCGTACAGAAGCCCCTAATATAGAGGGTTCCGCTACTTACAGGACCTATCATGGCCCGAGTAACCGTTGAAGACAGCCTGGCAATGGTCAACAACCGATTTGATCTGGTGTTGATTGCGGCCAAAAGAGCCCGCAATATTTCCATGGGCGCTGAGCCGATGCTGTCTGCCGATAACGACAAACCCACGGTAATCGCCTTGCGTGAAATTGCCGAAGGTATGGTCACCGAAGATATCCTGAAAGAAGCTGCGCCACCACCACCGGCCCAGGTTGAACCCGTACTGTATGAGCAACAACCACCGCAAATTCGCGAAGACATCTGAGCCGCTGACCTTACGCTCGAATGTCGTCCTGACTTGCCAGCCCATCATGCGGCTGGCAACGTCTGTTTCCATCGAACCTGTTTCCAACAAATAGGGCGATGACACCGTCAGCCACACCTATGACGGTCAATGCCGAAGGCAAACCAGAATCCTCCACGCCTGTTGAATGGCAAGCCTACTCGGCTTTGCAGGATCGACTGCAAACTCGTTTCAACACAGAGCAAGTCAATGAAGTCTCGCGTGCCTATGTAGTGGCACGTGATGCGCACGAAGGGCAAACTCGCAGCTCTGGCGAACCCTATATAACCCACCCGATTGCCGTTGCCGCCATCGTTTTTGACATGGGCCTTGATCACTACAGCGTCATGGCGGCCTTGATGCATGATGTGCTCGAAGACACTCGGGTGTCACAAGATGAGTTAGCTTCATTGTTTACCGAGGAGCTCGCGAAAATCGTCGACGGGCTCAGCAAGCTGAACCATCTGAAATTTCGCTCCAAAGCAGAAGCGCAGGCGGAAAGCTTTCGCAAGATGATGTTGGCCATGGCCAATGACATCCGTGTCATCCTGATCAAGCTCGCCGATCGTTTGCACAATATGCGTACCATCGATGCCTTACGTCCAGACAAACAACGGCGTATTGGTAAGGAAACACTTGAAATCTATGCACCGATCGCTGCCCGCCTCGGTATGTACACGATCAAGAACGAACTTGAAGATTTAGGTTTTCGCGCGAGCTACCCGATGCGTAGTCGTGTGCTTGAAGCCACTGTCGAACAGGCTCATCACAATCGCGAGCATGTTATCGATAGTGTGGAATCACGTGTCAAGGCGTCGCTGGAAGAAAAGGGCATAGAGGCAACCGTCACCGGTCGCGAAAAACACTTGTACAGCCTCTATATCAAGATGCTGAAAAAACAGCTGCCATTTCAGCGTGTCTTTGACATGTCGGCATTGCGGGTTGTGGTCAATACAGTGGAAGATGTTTATCAAGTACTGGGTATTGTTCATCAGCTATATACGCCGATATTCTCGCGCTTCAAGGACTACATCGCTATCCCGAAGCAAAACGGTTATCAATCACTACATACCGTGGTCAATCATGGCTCTGAGGGCACGCCCGTCGAAGTGCAGATTCGCACGTATGAGATGGATCAGCTTGCCGAGAGTGGTATCGCTGCGCATTGGGCTTATAAGGAAAATGCAGATTTGTCAGTCAAGCAACCCACAGGTCCATGGTTGACCCGACTGATTGACTTGCAACAAACCAGCACTGACTCGGTAGACTTCGTCGAAAACGTCAAGATCGATCTCTTCCCTGGAGAGATCTATGTCCTCACACCAAAAGGCAAGGTTATCCAGCTACCGCGTGATGCGACACCTGTCGATTTTGCCTACGCGGTTCATTCGCAAATCGGTAACACCTGTGTGGCTGCGAAAGTGGACAGACGGCTTGTTTCCTTGAGTACGCCACTTGAAAATGGCCAGACCGTCGAGATCATCACCGGGCCGAATGTAGACCCCAGCCCGATGTGGTTGAACTCGGTAGTCACTGCCAAGGCCCGTACGGCAATCCGTCATCATTTGCGCGATCTAGACAAGACGAAGGCTGCTGATTTCGGCGAACGTTTGGTACGTCGAGCCTTGGGTCGCTATGAACAATCGCTCGATGCAATTTCGGAAAAGGCGGTGCAAGGATTACTGGCAGAATTTCATTTTGGCTCAACCGCCGAGCTCTATGAATCGGTTGGGCTCGGTGTACATTTGCCAAGCCAGATAGCTACCCGACTGATCGCCAAGCAACAAGGCGGTGGGCCGGATGAGCCGCAATTGCCGGTACGTGAAACGGCTCCTGTCATGATCGACTCAAAGAAAAACCCAGCGCTGTACATGTCGCGTTGTTGCCACCCAATACCCGGTGACAATGTGCAAGGCTTTTTTACTGCGGGTAAAGGTGTGGCTGTGCATCGTGCCGGATGTCGTAACGTACGCCGCTTTCGTCGCCGACCCAAAGAGTGGGTAGCGGTCGACTGGGCGTCAGAAGTGCAGGGCAGCTTCGAAGTGGTGGTCATTGTGCATCTGGCCAATCAGCCTGGTGCGCTGGCCCGAGTCACATCGACAATGTCCTTGATGAACGTGAATATCGAGAACATGGATTTCAACAACCGTGGTGGCGATGACATCAACATTCGCTTTGTTCTGTCGGTCGAGGATCGTGTTCAACTGGCCCGTATTGTTCGTCGCCTGCGTAATCTCACCGTGGTTCGAAGCGTCAAACGCGAAGCCTGAAGCGTTGCGGTTATACTGACCGTCGTCAATCGAACAGGGTTGTAAACGTCATGCCTCGCAAGATCATCAGTACCGAAAACGCGCCCGGTGCCATCGGTGCCTATTCTCAAGCGGCTGTTGCCGGCAATATTGTCTTTTTATCCGGTCAGATCCCGTTATCGCCTGACACGATGGAAGTCGTGAGCGACGATGTACGCACGCAGATAGAACAGGTATTCAAGAATCTTGAGGCGGTCTGCATCGCGGCCGGGGGCAGCTTCGCCGACGTGGTGAAATTGAACGTCTTTCTTACTGACCTTGTGCACTTTCCAATCGTCAACGAAGTCATGGCAACCCATTTCGAAGAACCTTATCCGGCCCGTGCAGCGATTGGTGTTGCTTCCTTGCCCAAGGATGTGGCTGTCGAGGTCGAAGGTGTCATGTATCTCGGCTAGCAACGGTTAGCGATAGCGATGGCAGTAACGTCTGCGCCAGTGAGACTCGATACTGTCGATGTCACAACTCTTAAAGGGGTTGGGGCTGCGATGGCTGAGAAGCTCAAAGGTCTTGGCATACATCATTTGCAGGATGTCTTGTTTCATCTGCCGTTTCGTTATCAGGATCGCACACAACTTGTTCCAATCGGTAGTCTGCAACCCGGTCGCGAAGGGGTTGTTAGCGGCGAAGTCGCCATAGCCGATGTTGTTATCAGAAAGCGTCGTTCTCTATTGGTGAGAATAAATGATGGTACTGGCTCCATTACGCTGCGTTTCTTCCACTTCAGCAAAGCGCAGGTCGCCCAGTTTGAGCGTGGCACCTGGGTCCAGTGTTTTGGTGAAGCGCGCCGCGGTCCCGGTATGCTTGAAATGGTGCATCCGGAATATCGAGTACTGCGCGACGGCAAGCCAAGTACCACGCTCGATGACACGCTGACACCGTTTTATCCGACGACAGAAGGCGTTCAACAAACCACCTTGCGTCGTCTGACTGATCAGGCGCTTGCGGCGTTGGACACGCATGAGCTCAAGGATTGGATCCCGGGTGCCTTGTTGCAAAGTTCGACACTACCGGATTTGAAGACTGCCTTGCGCATTGTTCACCGACCGCCGCCCAATGCTGATGTGCGAGCATTGATGGACGGCATGCATCCAGCACATAGACGTTTGGCCCTGGAAGAGTTGATCGCCCATCGTCTTGGCTTGCGTTTGCTACGCGTCAATGCGCAAAAGCAATTGGCCCCCCGCATACGCCCGGCAGGGGACATGGTGTCCCGTTTCAGAAGCGGACTGGATTTCGCGCTGACGGGTGCACAAGACCGCGTGCTGCTTGATGTATTCAACGACATGGGCACTGAAGAGCCCATGCTGCGTCTTGTTCAAGGCGATGTTGGTTCCGGTAAAACCATTGTTGCAGCGCTTGCCGCGGCACAAGTTGTAGAGGCGGGATATCAGGTTGCCTTGATGGCACCCACTGAAATTCTCGCCGAGCAACATATGCTTAATTTCAGTGATTGGTTCGAGCCACTGGGCGTTGATGTCGGTTGGCTATCCGGAAAACTGCGCGCGGCCCAACGTCGGGATGCAATCGAGTCAGTGGCGATGGGGCGCCAGCGCATTGTGGTAGGGACCCATGCCTTGTTCCAGAATGATGTGGAGTTTGAAAACCTCGGTCTGGCGATCATTGATGAACAGCATCGTTTTGGTGTGCACCAACGTATGGCCCTACGTAACAAGGGGGCGACAGCCAATACGCTGCCTCATCAGTTGATCATGACGGCAACACCTATCCCGCGCACACTTGCGATGACCGCCTACGCAGATCTCGATGTATCCGTCATTGATGAACTGCCACCGGGCAGAAAACCGGTTACCACTGTCGCGGTCGATAATGCCCGTCGCGGTGAAGTCGTGCAGCGAGTCGGTACCGCGATAACGGAGGGCCGACAGGTGTACTGGGTGTGCACCTTGATTGAAGAGTCTGAATCCCTGCAGGCGGAAGCGGCGGAGGACACGGTAGCCACCTTGCAGTCAATACTCACCGAGCACCGAATTGGCTTGGTTCATGGAAGGCTTAAACCGCGTGACAAGGAAGCCATCATGCAAGCTTTCAAAAATCGCGAGATTGATCTCCTCGTTGCAACAACCGTTATTGAAGTGGGTGTCGATGTACCGAATGCTTCGTTGATGATCATTGAAAATGCGGAACGCCTCGGTTTGTCGCAATTGCATCAATTACGCGGTCGAGTAGGGCGGGGAAGTGCTCAGTCGAGCTGCATACTGTTGTACCAAAGTCCCTTGTCCAATAATGGCCGAGAAAGGCTTGGCATCATGCGAGAAACGAATGATGGATTTGTCATCGCACAAAAAGATCTCGAGCTACGCGGCGCGGGTGAAGTCTTGGGCACTCGTCAAACCGGTCTCGCCGAATTTCGTATCGCAGAGCTCGGTCGCGATGATGATCTACTCGATGAGGTAAGCGATATTGCCGATACCTTGTTGCAATCCCATATGGAAAACGTACAAGGTCTTATCCGTCGATGGATTGGTGATGAGAACAAGGAATATGGGGGTGTGTAGAGCGTCTGTTGCGTGTTGCGTGTTGCGTGTTGCGTGTTGCGTGTTGCGTGTTGCGTGTTGAGTGCGTAGTGCGAGTAGGTAGAGATTGTTGGGTTGTATAGCGTTTTGTAGCGTTAATAGTATTTACCGGCGGCTTTCCAGCCACAGTCGAGCAAGGCGTTCTGCTTCGTCAATTTCAACAAGGTTCATTTGCGCCGAAACCAAAGCCAGATGTTTTTTCATCAACTCGTTGCCGCTGGCATCTGCAATACGCAACCAGCGATAGGCTTGCACGAGATCTCTGTCGGTACCAACGCCTTCAAAATGCATGAAAGCCAGATCATGTTGGGCAAATTCATGCTGTTGTTCAGCAGCTAAACCGTACAGTCTGACCGCTTCAGTCTTGTTGATCGGCAGGCCCCAGCCGTTGTCATAGAGAACGCCCAGGCGATACTGAGCATCGGCAAGCCCTTCGTCAGCGGCTTTTTGGTACCAACATGCTGCAGCGGTATCGTCTTGCGCGATTCCTCGACCAAACTCATAGGTCATTCCGAGTGTAAATTGCGCGTCAATCGAACCCGATTGTGCATCGGCGTATAGCATACGTATCTGGGGATCATCATGCGATTCGAGGATTTCGTCAGCCTGTCCGGCCAATACGGATACTGGCAAAAGCAGTATGCAGCTTAGTATTGCGATCAACGATCTATTCATAATCACACCATAGTCAGTCGTCAGTCAGACGTCAGCACTCATGTGTTTTAGCACCGATGCTTGGAACTTAGCCAAAATTCAAGGGCTTTTCCACTCAGGAATCTGTAAGAATTCGTGACAACCCCTATTACTAGGACATTCTCAGCCACAGTTAGTGCGAGTGAAATAGTGCTTGTATCTGCCTGTTTAACTGACACACCCCAAGTGTGATGAAATTCACACAGTCTCTACGTAGAGTGTTGTTGACTGATTGGTAAAAAACATTTGCAGATACGCTTTTTCAAGTGCAAATGATTACCTCTGCTTGTTGATTTGAGTATGACGGAGAAGGCCATGCTATTCGCAGTTCGGTTTGAAGATGATCAGGGTAAATCTGCGACCAGAAAGCAGTATCTGGATGCACATATCGCCTGGCTCGATCAACACGCTGACAGTGTTCTGGTTGGAGGTTCATTACGTGTAGAACCCGGTACCAACCCGGTAGGTGGATTATGGATAGTTAAAGCTTCGTCAAAAGAATCGGTCGAAGCCTTGATCGAAACAGATCCTTTCTGGCAACAAGGTCTTCGCAGCAATGTGGAAATACTGTATTGGTCGAAAGCATTTGAAGATCGGCAAGTTCCAGTATGAAAAACTGCTAACTGCTAACTGCTAACTGCTAACTGCTAACTGCTAACTGCTAACTGCTAAC
>CAYUZB010000081.1:0-17752 GCA_964449565.1 uncultured Granulosicoccaceae bacterium
CTATAGTTCGTGTCTGATGCGAACATGATGTTCGCGGGAAAAAAATTCGTTGTTATCAAATATGAGTGGTCGCGCTTGACTATATAGTGCATGTTCATTGAGGCCTTCGGGCCCAGTCGGCGGTACCAAGAGACTCTTTCAGGGCTGATCGAGTAATGAACGATACTTACAGCTCTTTAATACAGTCACGTGAAGGAAATATCCGGGCGGATGCAAAATAAACTGGTCATGACAGGGATCGCGGGTTTGCTCGCGGCAATTTTTGTAGGCGTGGGTGAATATCTGCTTCACTATGACGCGCAGGCCCGCTTTGCCGAAGGGGGGTACGATTTCATGCAAGGTATCTCGAATTCGCGCTCAACGGCAGGCCACTTTCTGGGTGTCTTTGGCGCAACCTTGTATCCGGTCGGTTGCTATCACATCTATCAGATGCTTCGCCCCGCGAATCAGCGTTGGGCATTTGCCGTCTTTCTTATCGGTACCTTCGGCTTTATCGTGGGTGTTGTCTGGATAGGTTCTCGTGCCAGTATTTCTGCCTTGATGCAATTGCCCACTTCCGCTGAAATTACTGGGCTGATCGAGTTGTACGACTTACGCTACGAGACATTGCTACAAGTGATTCGTTTAACTACATTAACAATTTCGGTCATCATTATTTGGCTATGCCTTACCGGTCGTTCCTACTATCCAAAATGGATGGCGCTGTTCAATCCGATACTGCTCATTATTGCCAATTTTATTCTGTTTGTAGTCGCTCCATCAATCGGTAAGCATTCCATGCCGATAGCGCTTAATGTAGCGTTTTTCATTTTTTTCGCATTGTCCATCAGGTTTGCTCAAAAAGCCCCAATAAACGAATCCTGATACACAGGAGCGGAGTATCAAAATGAGTATCGGAAAACTTTTAAAATCCATTGTATTTTTTGTCGTTGCATTGTTGATGGTTGTGTTGGGCGGTTTGACGTGGTTGAGTCTGGGTGATCGCGCCAACGTCTATCCGGTACAGGCAGAAAACCTGACTATTCCAACGTTTTCAAGGCAGGTAATCAATTTCATTCCCACCTACGATGAGACAAAAACGCTGCCCTTTACCGCTGGCGCCATCATTGATGTCGATAATGATGGTGTTGAAGAGATTTTTATTGGCGGCGGAATAGATCAGCAGGATGCGTTTTTTCGTTTCAAGGATGGGGTATTTGAAGATATAACAGCTGATACTGGCTGGATCAAGGACACGCCGGATAAAACCTTCAGTGCAATATCGCTGGATCTGGATACTGATGGTGATAACGACATGTTGATTACGCGTCAATCCGGTGTTTTTCTTTACACCAACGTTGACGGTACGTTCAGCGCAAAGAAGCTGGATCTGGATCTGGATGAAAAGACCGTGCCTTTGTCGGCCGCAGTTGCGGATCTCAACAGAGATGGGCTTTACGACATGTATGTTTCCGGCTATATCGCCCGAAAACATGTCGAGGGTGAAACCATATTCAATCAAGAATACGGCGGCTTCAGTGCGCTTTTCGTCAATACCGGGGGCGATACCTTTGAAAACATCACTGAACAGGCGGGCATGCTTTATCAACACAATACGTTTCAGGGCGTATTTATTGATGTCGATGGCGATCAGCTGGAGGATCTCGTAGTGGCGCATGATACCGGGACCATTCGAACCTGGAAGAACAACGGTGATATGACTTTCGAGAATCTGCCGAACCCAAGTAGCGATGTTTTCTCCTACCCGATGGGTATTGCAGT
This sequence comes from uncultured Granulosicoccaceae bacterium, assembly GCA_964449565.1. Taxonomy (GTDB): domain Bacteria; phylum Pseudomonadota; class Gammaproteobacteria; order Granulosicoccales; family Granulosicoccaceae; genus Granulosicoccus. Next base: position 1,762 of record CAYUZB010000081.1, read on the forward strand.
GACCGACTTGAAGAACGATGGTCTACCCGACTTTTTCTTCTCTAATGTAGGTTCGACGGTTCCTAATGCTCTGGTGCGTGGTGATTTGCGCGAGGAGCAGACCTTGCACACAGACTGGTTCTTGTTTGAAAATCAGGGTGATTTCTCATTTATCGATTCAGCTGATGAAAGACAAGTGGCGGCCTATGAGTTTTCCTGGGGTGCCGTCTTCGAGGATTTCAACCTTGATGGCCGCGATGATTTGGTCGTGTCAGAAAATTACTCAGGCTGGCCACCGCACAAACTGCCATTCTGGCGACTCGATGGCCGATTTCTGTTGCAAAACGAACAAGGTGTGTTTTCAGAAACCGGTAAAGACTCTGGCGTGCGGAATCGTGAATACGGGATTGCGCCGCTGGTCGCTGATTTCAATCAGGACGGCTATCCCGATCTGGTGCATGTCAATATCCTCGGGCCACAGAATGTTTTCCTGAGTGAAGGTGGTGATCAAGGCTATCTGAAGGTCAGCTTGCCAAACACCATTGAGTCGGTTGGAACTGTCGTGTCAGTGACACTGGCGGACGGTTCGACGATTGTCCAGACCTTCGTCGTGGGCGAAGGCTTGCTATCGGATCAATCACATATGCTGACATTCGGATTGGGTAATCAGCAGGCAACAACGATTTCCGCGGTTGCGCTCGATGGCACGGTGGCCTCTGTACAGGGCGAGTACCGCAATGAAATCGTCAAACTTTTGCAAAATAGCAGCGAGTCAGGATCATGAGTCAACGTAAATTAATAGACATTGCACTTTGGGTATTGATCATCATTGGTTTTCTGGGTGCATTGAAAGTCAGTTATGCCAATTTCACGGGAACCGTATGTCCTCGAGTGGGTTCCGTTCCCGTTTGCTATGTGGTTTTGCTTGCCTATGCGTTGATGATCGCGGCTATGCTGGCGGGTAAGATCAGCCTTAAACACTATTTGTTTTGTGTGGGTTGGGGTACTGCTTTCCTTATTGCCTTTCTGGGTTCCGGCGCCGAATTAATGTTTGATGGTGATGTATGTCCAACCACGAGCGGAGGAAGCTTGCGCGGAGCATCGAGTGGCTCGATCCCGATGTGTTACATATCACTGGCGTTGACGATTGTCATTCTGGTGTTGTTCCTGATCGGCCCGTACAAGCGCGCCTGTGATGTACACAATGCCAACGCCTGATGCCATCATCACAGACTCACTATCGGGTATGTAATTTTTGCGAAGCCATGTGTGGCATTCAAGTCACACTGAAAGATAACGAATCAACCGATAGTGCCGGTACCCTTAGTGCACGTATTGATAGTGGACGTAGCAATAGTGCACGTATCGATAGCGCAAGTATTGTTGTGCGAGCAGATCCTGAGGACCCGTTCAGCAAAGGCAGTATGTGCCCGAAGGCGCCCGCATTGTCGGCACTGCATACTGACCCTAGCCGCTTGCGTAAACCCGTAAAGCGTGTCGACGGTGACTGGATCGAAATCAGTTGGGATGAGGCCTATGCAACGATAGAGACCAATCTCAAGCGCATTCGAACAGAACACGGCGCTGATTCGATCGCCAGCTATCTGGGCAATCCCATCGTGCACAACATGGGCATGATGTTGTTCATTAAAACGCTGACTGAGGCTATCGGTTCCAAAAACGTATTCTCTGCCACCAGCATGGATCAGCTGCCACATCACTTTGCAGCGCATTTCATGTTCGGGCATGAGTTCCGAATTCCGGTACCGGATGTTGATCGTACGGATTTCATGATCATCATGGGTGCGAATCCGATCGCCAGTAACGGCAGCATCATGACCTCAGCAGGTATTCGTGAACGTTTGCACGCGATCCAGGAACGCGGCGGTCAGTTTGTTGTACTGGATCCTCGATTGACGGAGACGGCGAAACTGGCAACAGCGCATCACTTCATTCGTCCCGGTACCGATGTCTATTTCCTGTTGGCCTTTCTGCATGTGCTGTATCGCGATCAACATATAGATCTCGGACATCTGGCAGAACACATCGCAGGTCTGGAGTTATTGGATCTCGCCAGAAATGCCGTAACACCCCGTCAAGCCGAACCGATCACTGGCGTGCCAGCGTCAGTGATTGAAGATCTGGTTAGCGGTTATGTAAAACAGGAACGGGCGGTGCTCTACGGGCGAATGGGGTTATCGACGCAACAACACGGTGGACTTTGTCATTGGTTGATCAATGCCATCAATATAGTGTCAGGGCATTTTGACAAACCGGGGGGCATGATGTTTCCCACCCCGGCAATCGAACTTGCCCGCGGTCAATCTCAGCCCAACCGATATGCGCGCTGGAGCAGTCGCGTACGCAAGATGCCGGAGTTCTATGGTGAATTACCCGTATCGGCAATGACGGAAGAGTTCACCACAGATGGGCCAGGCCGGGTAAGAGCCTTTATGACCGTATGCGGCAATCCAGTACTGTCCAGCCCTGGTGGACATCGACTCGATGCAGCCTTGCCGGATGTCGAATTCATGTTCTCGATTGACAACTACATCAATGAGACAACCCGCCATGCCAATATCATTCTACCGACACCGAGTGGACTGGAGATCGAACACTACGATTTGATCTTCAACTTGATATCGGTTTCAAACAACGTCAAATACTCCGAGGCCTTGTTTCCTCCGGATGCCGAGCGTCCACTCGATTGGCAAGTACTCAAAGAGCTGATTGCACGCTTGTCCCCAAATGGACCGGGTTTCATGCACCGCTTTTTAAACCCACGGCGCATAATCAACTGGGGTTTGATGCTCGGCGCTTACGGAAAACTCAGCCACCCCAAACGATGGCTGACGGGTCTGACCCTTAAGAAAGTCATTTCATCGACGCATGGAATTCGACTTGGGCCTTTGGTCCCTCGGGTGCCGGATGGGATGATGACGCCCGATAAAAAAATACATCTTGCGCCTGATATTTTCCAAAAGGCGCTGCAAGAGCTATTGTCGAAATTGAATGCGGATACACCGGATGTTGATGTCAGCGAAGGCGTACCGCCGCAACGACCTTTCCGTCTTATCGGTCGCAGACATGTCAGTACCAATAATTCCTGGATGCATCAGTTTAAAAAACTCAGTGCCAGCCGACAGGTTCGTTGTACGGCGATGATCAATACTGACGATGCAAAACGATTGTCTATTGTTGATGAGCAGAATGTCGCTGTCAGTTCAGCAGCCGGGGAAATCTGTTTGCCGGCGGAGGTCACTGACAACGTAATGCCCGGCGTGGTCTCCATACCGCATGGATTTGGCCATACGCGTTCTGGCACGCGAATTCCTCATGCCGAAGCCAAACCCGGCGTCAGCGTCAACGATATAACCGATCACCAGCATATTGATGCGTTGACCGGCAATGCTGCTTTTTCAGGTCTCCCGGTGTCTGTAGAGAAGACAGGTGTAGCTGTTGAGACTACGGTTGAAAGTGGCAAGCCCTTACTGGTGCTTTATGGTTCGCGTACCGGTAACGCTGAATTCATTGCACAAGACATTGCCAAACGCGCTAGTGAACATGAGCTTCTGGCGCAATCGATGGCACTGGATGATTTAGATGTCTCGGCGTTGGCGGCGACGGAAAGAGTTTTGATCGTCTGTAGCACCTACGGCGAAGGTGATATGCCAGACAATGCACAAACCCTATGGAATGTGCTCAGCGCGCCAGAATCTCCAAGCTTGAGTCAATTGCATTACTCGGTGCTGGCATTTGGCGACAGCAGTTACGCGACGTTTTGCGAGGCTGGCAAACAATGGGATGCGCGATTCGCGGAACTTGGCGCAAGCCGAATAATGGACAGAACGGACTGTGATGTGGATTATGCTGATTCCGCAGAACAGTGGATCGAAGCCGTGCTACCCCTGATCTCACAAGCAGGCGATCAAACGAAGGTTGATGCAACAGCCGCGGTCTTTGCAACGCGGACGACTTCGCAACAATCGAACACCCGGAGTTTTACGCGTGACAATCCGCTACACGCCCGCTTGCTTGAGAAGCAGCTTCTCACGGGGCAAGGATCGTCGAAAGAGATCTATCACTATAGATTGTCACTGGCGGGTAAAGAGCTTAACTATTCGCCCGGGGATACGATCAATGTGTTGCCGACGAACCGGCCCTCACTGGTATCTGAACTGTTGGTTTTGGTCAATGGCAATGCTGATGAAGTAATTGCGGGTAGTGACAAGACAGTTCTCGAATGTCTAAGTCAGGATCTGGAGATTCGCACTCCATCGCGCGCCTTATTGAATGCTATTGCTGACAAGACCGATGATGAATCGGTGCGAGATATTCTGCGCGGTGATGATCGTGCCGCTTTGGACACGTATCTCTGGGGGAAGGATATAGTGAGCTTGTTAAGCGCGCATCCGGGTGCGATTTCCTCCGTTGAAGAGCTCTTTGCTGTGCTGCGTCCTTTGGCACCTCGATCCTATTCGATCTCCTCCAGTTTACGTTGTTATCCTGATGAGGTTCATCTCACGGTATCAACGGTACGCTTCACGGTAGACGGACGTCAGCATCATGGAGTCGCATCAGGCTTTCTTGCTGACGAGCTGAGTGAAGGAGACACACTCCGGGTGTACATCGGACCCGATAATGCGTTCTCTCTGCCGGATGACGATGTGCCGATTATCATGATCGGCCCTGGTACCGGTGTTGCGCCGTTTCGTGGTTTTTTACAAGAGCGTGAGTCGCGTAAGGCGAAGGGAAAGGCCTGGTTGTTTTTTGGCGATCGTAATGCCAAGACAGATTATCTTTACCAGGATGAGCTGACCACTTGGCAGGAACAAGGGGTGCTAAACCGGTTGGATCTGGCCTTTTCTCGAGATCAAGCCGAAAAGATTTATGTGCAGCATCGAATGTTTGAACATGCAGCGGAGCTTTATAACTGGTTGGAAGAAGGCGCTGTCGTTTTTGTCTGTGGTGACGCACAAAAAATGGCAAAAGATGTTGATGCCGCATTGCACAAGATTATTCAAGAGGAGGGCGGCCTTTCACCGGATGCAGCTGTTGCCTATGTAAAGCAGTTGCTTCGAGACAAACGATATCTTCGTGATGTCTACTAATCCCGATCAAATAGCAGCTTCAGATTCGGAGGCTATTCGTGCAAAAATTGTCGGCGAAAACTACGTCGAGATTCGCAGGAATAATCCTGGTATTGCCTGGGAAGAAGAGGTGCATGCGCTCAATTGGTTTAACACGCGCTCAATGGCGGTATACAATTTTTATAATCTGATTGCCGGCAGGTCGGTGAAGCGGGTTGGCGGTAAGCCGCTTTTCAAGGGTAGGCTGACAAAATCGCTTCTTGGTGATAAAAAAGATTCTCGAGATGTTTTGCTTATCGTTAGATACCCGTCGGCGAATCATTTTCGATCGATGCTTGAAAATACCTATTTCAAGATAGTAAGTCTATTGCGGACAGTCTCTGTTAGTGACTTCACATTCTGTTTGAGTAAAAAAACATCGGCGAAAGAGCTTGTCCCGGAATCGATTGATTCAAGGCGCTATCTGGTCCATCATTTTCGAGGTGACCAGCAAGCAATTGTTCGTGCACGTGAAGCGGTTGACGGTACACAGGTCGCCTTGGTTTTTTCCAGTCTGAAATCCCATGGAATAGCTTCAGTGTCGAAAGATCAGTCTGTCACGCCAATACCGGATCTTATGGACGGCGTCCTTGTGTTCTGTTCCAGTGATGTTGAATCGCTGGAGCAATTTTTCCTGTCAGACAGTTATCGAGCAGTTATTCAATCAACGGATTCGTCTTTTTTAGGTTTGCTGCGAAGGTTGATATGAATTATTCAATTGACGTAGTCCCCGCTTTTCCTACGCTGGTCAGTCAAACAGGACACTGTAGCTAGTGCGACTCATAATGATACTCGTCGGAGCAATTCTGTTGACTCTGGGATTGATATCCATGTTGACGCCAATACCGGGTGGGGTATTGGTCATTGCGCTGGGCGCAGGCATGATCATTTGTGCGAGTCCGACGGCAACAAATTTTATCAAGGCTTATAGATCTAAAAATCTTCGCTTCAATCAGCTATTGGCCTGGTTTGAGAACAAGATCGGTGAACGTTTGAGTAGACCACTGCGTATGACTAGGCCGGATGAAAAACACTATTCCCAAGACTTGGAGGGCATGGAATGAATCGCTTCACCGCTTACATTCCGACGTCGAGTTATGGATAGTCAACTGACCCATAGCGCCGTAGTGACTGGTGTTTCCAGCGGCATTGGTGAGGCTATTACACAGACTCTTTTGGCGGGTGGTTACCGTGTATTTGGATCTGTCAGGAAGCAGGCGGATGCCGACCGGCTTCAAGCGAGCCTTGGCAGTATGTTTATACCCATGCTATTTGATGTACGTGACGCGGAGTCCATCAAGCAATCCGCACTGATGGTGTCGGAAAAGCTCAATGGTTATCCACTCAAGGCGCTGGTCAATAACGCGGGTCTTGCGGCCTTCGGCCCCATGGAATGTCTGGACGACGATACGTTTGAAGATGTGATCGCCGTGAATCTTATCGGCGTGCGTTCAGTGACCAACGCCTTTTTGCCGATGCTCAGAGGAACAGACTCTGTGGTTGCGGGTGAACAAAATACGTCGCCTGGAAAGATCATCAATATCAGCTCTTTGTCTGGCATCCTCAATACCCCTATGAACGGTGCTTATTGCGTATCCAAGCATGCACTGGAGAGTCTCGGCGAAATCTACCGACGTGAGCTTCGTTCGGCGGGTATAAAGGTGTTCTCGATTCGTTCAGGCCCCATTCAATCGCAAATCTGGTCGAAAAATAGCGCAGACGCGCCGCAGTACGACAATCCGTCTTATCAGCGTATGAACCGCAATGCGCAGGCCATCATGCAGGACGCGGCGGCCAATGCGCTTCCTGCGTCGGTTATCGCCACGCTGGTTGACGATATTATTGAAAACAGAAAAAGAAAATTAGCGTATGAAATTGGTCGCGGAGCGGGTGTTGCGAAACTACTATCATCCAGAGTCCCCGTGTGGTTGGCTGATTGGCTGATCGAGCGGGCCTTGTCAAAGCCGGGTAAACCACCTGATAGGTAAGTTCGCTCCATGAACAGAAATAAAGCTGTTCTCGGTTGTCTGGCAGCCGTCAGTGCTTTTATTTATAATCACTTATTCGGGAATTTTTTCACAATACACGGAACAGTACAGATGAAGCGGCTCAATCATCCATTGAACAACATCGGTTCTCACACATGATAATACGTCATTACTTTTACATATTTGCGGTCGGTGCGCCCCTACTGGTGCTGGCGCTGGCCTCACTATGGCCAGCTGCCATCTGGATTTTGGCCCTGCTTGCGCCCATCATCGCTATAGGAATCGTTGATGTTTTGCAGGAAAAACAAACCATTCGACGTTTGTATCCTGTCATCGGGCACTTTCGCTACATGTTCGAATCTGTCAGACCTGAAATTCAGCAGTATTTTGTTGAGTCAGATACCAGTGGTACCCCCATATCCCGCGAGTTTCGCTCACTGATTTACCAACGCGCGAAAGGCGCGCGCGATACCCGTCCCTTCGGCACCATTTTCGATGTCAACCGTGCCGGGTATGAATGGATCAATCATTCAGTGGTACCAAAACTTACCCATGACCCTGATCCGCGCGTTAAGTTTGGCGGGGATCGGTGTGCCAAACCGTATATGGCATCGCCGCTGAACATCTCCGCCATGAGCTACGGCGCACTGAGTGGTAACGCGATCAAGGCGCTGAATAAAGGGGCCAAGATCGGCGGCTTTTCGCACAATACTGGCGAAGGCAGTTTGAGCCCCTATCATCTGGAAGCCGGCGGCGATATCGTCTGGCAAATCGGTACGGGGTATTTTGGCTGTCGTACCGAGGACGGAGAATTCAGTCCAGAGCTGTTCAAGAAGTCTGCGACGCTCGATGCTGTGAAAATGATCGAGATCAAATTGTCCCAGGGGGCGAAACCCGGACATGGCGGTATTTTGCCTGCAGCCAAGTTGACCGAAGAAATTTCGAAAATCCGTCTCGTGCCCATGGGTAAGGATGTTGTGTCCCCGCCGCTGCACTCGGCATTCAGCACCCCGATGGAATTACTGGAATTCGTCGAGCAGCTGCGTGAGCTTTCCGGCGGCAAGCCGGTTGGCTTCAAATTGTGTATTGGCCGCCGAGATGAATTTCTCGCTATTTGTAAAGCCATGAAACAGTCTGGCAAGGTCCCGGATTTCATCACGGTTGATGGTGGTGAGGGTGGTACGGGTGCCGCCCCGACCGAAATGACGAACTCGCTCGGCACGCCACTTCGCGATGCGCTGATATTCGTCAATCAGGCGCTTATCGGCATTGGTGTCAGAGATCAGCTCAGGATCATTGCGTCAGGCAAGATCTTCAGCGCGTTTCATTTGCTAAGGATGGTTGCCCTGGGTGCCGATATTGCCAATTCAGCGCGAGGAATGATGCTGGCCTTAGGGTGTATACAATCACGTACGTGTAATTCCGATCACTGCCCGACCGGCATCGCGACGCAGAATCCGGCGCGTGCCAAGGGTCTTGTCGTGAGTGACAAGGCGAAGCGGGTGGCAAATTTTCACCGAGAAACGATCAATAATCTGGGGGAGCTGTTGGCGGCCGCTGGATTGGAGAGTCTGGATGAACTAGAACCGAAACATATTGTCAGGCGGGTGGAGGGTACCAATTTGAAAACCTACGCTCAGTTATACCCGGACATAGTGGATGGATGTCTTCTTGATGAAAGCACCATACCGGAAGACTGGAAAGACGACTGGCACTCTGCTCAAGCGGATCGTTGGTAGACCAAAAAACAACCATAGGGAAAGTTAGAAATGAAGACTTCAGATCTGTTTGTCAAAGCGCTAGAGAATGAAGGTGTGAAATACATCTTCGGTATACCCGGAGAGGAAAATCTGGATTTTCTGGACTCGCTCAGAGGCTCCTCCATTGAATTGATATTGACTCGGCACGAACAAGCAGCGGGTTTCATGGCGGCCACTTATGGCCGATTGACCGGTCAGCCCGGCGTTTGTCTATCGACACTAGGCCCAGGTGCTACCAACTTTGTAACCGCAGCAGCATACGCGCAGTTAGGCGGGATGCCCATGATCATGCTGGGCGGTCAAAAACCGATTCGTAAAAGCAAGCAGGGTCGTTTTCAAATTGTCGACGTGGTCAACTTGATGAAACCTGTGACCAAATACTCGGAACAGGTTGTTGATGGAAACAATATTCCGTCCATGGTCCGAGAGGCTTTCCGTTTAACGATGGATGAGAGACCGGGCGCCGCTTATATAGAGTTGCCCGAAGATATCGCCGAAGAAGAAACAGACGCAACCGTTTTCAATGTCGCTGGCCATCGACGCCCGGATGCCGGTCAGGCTTCCATTGATCAAGCTGTGCAGATGATCAAGGACGCCAAAATGCCGTTGCTGCTCATTGGCGCCGGTGCGAACCGGAAACGAACCAGCGAAGCACTCAAAACGCTGGTTGATCAGTCAGGCTTGTATTTTTTCGACACGCAAATGGGCAAGGGTGTGGTTGATGAGCGCCACGAACGCTACATTGGCACCGCGGCACTTTCGTCTGACGACTACTTGCATTGCGCCATAGACCGTTCGGATCTGATCATCAATGTAGGTCACGATGTTATCGAAAAACCGCCTTTTTTCATGGAGAAGGGCGGCAAGCAAGTTATTCATGTCAACTTTGATGCGGCGAATATCGATGATGTTTATTTCCCGCAGCTCAACGTTGTCGGTGATATTTCAAGTTCCATCAGTCGCATAGCCGAGAAACTGGGCAAGCTTGATAAAGACTTCAGTTTCTTCGAGCGTGTACGTAATGAGGTGGATGCACACGTCACCAAATACTTCAAAGACACCCGCTTTCCTGTACTCCCTCAGGCATTGGTTAGTCTGTTGCGTGAAAATCTTGATGCCGAGGATATCGTCACGCTTGATAATGGTGTCTACAAGATATGGTTTGCCCGCAACTACGAATGTTACGCGCCAAATACCATGCTTCTGGATAATGCATTGGCGACCATGGGCGCAGGCTTGCCTTCGGCGATGGCGGCAAAGCAGTTGCACCCCGAGCGCAAGGTGGTCTCGGTAAACGGTGATGGTGGTTTTCTGATGAACTCGCAAGAGCTGGAAACAGCGGTGCGTATGGGGCTGGATCTGGTTGTCATCATATTGAACGACAGCGCTTACGGCATGATCAAATGGAAGCAGGAAGGTGTTGGTTTTGAAAATTTTGGGTTGGATTTCAATAACCCTGATTTTGTGCAATACGCCAACAGCTTTGGTGCGATCGGTCATCGTGCCGAAAGCTATGAGAATTTTGTAGAAATTCTGCAATCCTCATTGAATAGCAAGGGCGTTCATCTGATTGATTTGCCTGTTGATTACTCGCTGAACCACTCGATACTCAATGTATTGTTAAAGGAAAGCGCTTGTATCGTTTAACTCCTGCGAGAGCAACATCATGCTAGACGTCAACAATCCTTTTAATGGGCAGCTCATCGAGCAAATCGAGCTCAACTCGGCCGAGGATGTGGAGCGCGCCCTGGCGCGTGCTCATGCCCTGGTCGAGGATCGCTCAGCCTGGTTGCCTGCGCATCAACGCGTGGAGATTCTCGAACGGGCCGTCCAGATCATGGGCGATCAGATCGAGGAACTGACCCAAATCGCCGCGCAAGAAGGTGGCAAGCCCTACGCTGATTCCCAAGTGGAAGTGCACAGAGCCATCAATGGCCTGAAGCTGGCTATCGAGCACATTCCGCAAATCAAGGGTGAGCAAATTCCCATGGGACACACGGCGTCGTCGGCCAACCGGCTGGCGTTTACCCATCGTGAACCCATTGGTGTGGTGTCATCAATCAGTGCCTTCAACCATCCACTGAATCTGATCGTGCATCAGACTGTGCCTGCCGTAGCCGTTGGCGCACCGGTTATTATCAAGCCCGCCCAGACGACGCCATTGTCGTGTTTGAAATTCGTGTCAATTCTCAAAGAAGCGGGTTTGCCCGACGGATGGTGTCAGGCCCTGGTCGTCGAGAACGAAGACGCGGAAAAGCTGGTCGTGGATGAACGGGTTAATTTTTTCTCTTTTATCGGTTCAGCCAATGTCGGTTGGATGTTGCGCTCGAAGCTCTCACCCGGGACACGTTGTGCTCTGGAGCATGGTGGTGCGGCGCCGGTCATTGTTGATCAGTCGGCACCTATTGATGCTGTTGTGGACAGTGTGCTCAAGGGTGGTTTTTATCACGCCGGGCAGGTTTGTGTTTCCGTGCAGCGCGTGTATGTACATGAAAGTGCTTGCGAGGAACTGGCGAACAAACTTGCCGACAAGGCACGCAACCTGATTGTGGGTGATCCACTGGATCCAAAGACTGAAGTGGGCCCGCTGATACTGCCCAGAGAAGTCGATCGAGTCGCGCAATGGGTTGAGCAGGCACGAGACAGTGGTGCGAAGGTATTGTGTGGCGGGGAGAAGTTATCCGACACCTGCTATATGCCAACCGTGTTACTCAATCCTGATGAATCAACAACCGTATCGCAGAAAGAGATATTCGGCCCGGTCGTCTGCATCTATTCCTATACGGATAAAAGTGATGCTATCGCCAGAGCCAATTCTCTGCCGTTTGCGTTTCAGGCGTCCATATATTCCAATGATCTGACCGATGTGCTCGATACTTCCAACAAACTGAATGCCACGGCTGTCATGGTCAACGATCACACCGCATTTCGTGTTGACTGGATGCCATTCGGTGGACGTGATGCGTCGGGATTAGGCATGGGCGGTATTCAATACTCCATGCATGAAATGACCCGTGAAAAGATGCTGGTTATCAAAAGCGACGTGTTGTAAATCGGGCTATACGCGGTATCAATTTGTTATCGGCGTGGTATCAGTCAATAAACGGATAGTCAATACAACGGGCGTCTAGCTGTAATGAATGCATTTTTACCGATAGGCTCGTTGTTGCTCAGCGCCAGTCTGTTGTTGATGGCCCACGGCTTGATGGGCACATTGCTGCCATTGCGTGGCTTGCTTGAGGATTTCAGCTCGGGGCAACTGGGTATTCTTGGCGCACTGTTTTTCATCGGCTTTGGTGTTGGTACGGTACTGGGTCCGCGTGCGATAAACCGCGTCGGGCATATTCGAACGTTTGCAGCGATGGCCGCGTTAATTTGTATTTCTGTGATGCTGCAATCACTCTCGGCCAGTCCGATCGCCTGGTGGGCAGCGCGTGCCTTGACCGGCATGTGTCTGGCCATTCTCTTTGTCGTTATCGAAAGTTGGTTGAATGCCAATTCGACCAGCGAGAATCGTGGCTTGATTTTTTCGGTCTATACCGTCATCACACTCGCCATGTTGAGTATCGGTCAGTTTCTGACCACGCGTGCCGATATTGCCGCATTCACGCTGTTTGCCATCGCCACCATGTTGTTTGCAGCATCGTCCGTGCCTGTATCGATGACCAAAAAGAATGCACCGGTGCCGACCGGTACCGCAAAATTGCGCTTGGGCTATCTATACAGTTTGTCGCCCGTCGCGGTTGTTGGCGCGCTGGCCGTTGGATGGGCGACTGGCGCTTTCTGGACGCTTGGCCCTGTGTTTGCGCAACGCGAAACGGGTGATGTTGCCATGGTGGCGGCATTCATGGCAGCCACCGTCGTCGCCGGGGCAGTCGGGCAACTGCCGCTCGGTTGGATGTCTGATCGTTGTGATCGAAGAATCATTATCGTCATCGCATCATTGTGCGCATCGATTGCCGCTATCGGTCATGTGCTCGCGTCGTATTACATGCCAGCTGGCATCATTGCCTGCGCCGTCGCATTCGGATTTTTCGCACTGCCGCTTTACGCGCTTTGCGCCGCTCATCTTAACGATCAGGTCGAAGAAGATGAATACGTCGAAGCGTCCAGTGGCTTGTTACTGCTATATGCATCGGGCGCTGTAGTCGGTCCCTTGGTTGCATCTGCCTTGATGGATAAATTCGGCCCACAGGTGTTGTTTCTTTTCACCGGTACCGTGCACGGCGTACTGGTGATATTCGCCTTGTTCAGAATGTCGTGTCGACAATCCAGACGATCGCCTGACAGAAAGACATTTACCGACACGCTCGTATCCTCCGGCACGGTGGCCAATCTGGATCCGTCGCAATCGAATACGCCCCAATGACTTATGTCTGGTAGTTGAACGTTGTCAGTTCAGCATCGCGGCGCTGATAAAGAGGATGCAGCGGTTCCTGGTTTTGCGTCTGGCCAAAACAATAGAGCGGAAACTCCAATAGTGCGTCAACAACTTTGGTACTCTGTGAGCGGTGTCTGCCATGTACACCCCAGGCTGCGACAATTTTATCAGCACGACTCGCCGCCCGTTTAAGTACTTGCATATTTCGTGGTCCGACCGGCTGTTTGGTTGCTAATAGATCACGTGGCTGAGTGGCACGCCAGGCAAACAGATTGACCATAAGCAGTTCTTGAAAGCCCCAGTCATGGGCAAACTGCATGCAACGCCTGATTGTTGGATCATCCTGACGATGATCCGCGACGCTAGGGTTCAGTCCGATCATCAGGCATACACCGCTGCCCGCGTCGAAGCGCCGGGTCAAGCTATACCGATAACGACGACATCGACTGAAACTCGCTCGTCGTTGCACCGTAGCGTTAACCGCAGGCAGGGAGGAAGGCATGGAGTGGTTGTGTGTGCCATAAGCCAAATAGTTGCCCAATCTTACGCGCAATGGGATTACTCGGTCTACCGAACACAGGTAGCGACACATGAATTGAATCTGGGCTTTTTTCGGGCTCAGCGCTCTGACTTACTCTGACAAATTCCCCGAAGGAGTATATGCCGTTACCGAATTTGATGGCCTAGAGTTCTTCATGAAAGGAAGAAGAGAATCAGGATCTCTCACATCCTTGACATCATGTGTCTGGTCGATCGCTTACAAATAGACTTGCTAAAGTCGTCAGATCAATCGTCACCGAGCAAGGCCATTGTTTGCTCAATGGTTTCTTGTGCTTCCTGTACTACAGCACTGAGCGCTTGATTCCTTCGCATATGTGTTTGTAAACGCGAGTAACTGCCGAGGCGTTCGCAGCGGTCGTAATCTGGTTCAGTTCCATCGGCACCTGGGATGCAGCATCGTGCGACCAGTATCAGGTCTGCGAGATCCGGTGAGTTCTCGGTCTCGCGACCCCAGTTGTCGCGATTGGCGACGACCTGCAACAGGTCCGGATCCATCTCCCAGTGCTCCAGAAGCTTCATGCCAAACATCTGGGAGTGTTGCTTCAACATGAGATTGATGATCATCGGGTTACTGATCTCGTTGACCTTCTCGTCAATTTTAGTCAACAACAACATCGCACCAACGTTGTACATTAAACCGCCGAGCATGGCCCGGTTGGCATCGACCAGATAATAGTATTGCGATAGAGCTGACGCGACCGCTGCGGTTTGCAAGGACTCGGTCCACAACTGATTGATCATACTGCCGACCAGCTCATGCCGTGCCTTGAACGAGTTTTGCAATAGAACCAAAGCGATATTGCGCGTTGCTGCAAAGCCAATTCGTACTACCGCCTCAGGGACTGACTCCACGGGTGAAACCGAGCGATAAAACGCGCTGTTGGAGACGCGGATCAGTCGCGCCGCGAGCACCGGGTCTTTACCGAGCAAGTCAGCCAATTGCCTGAGACTCACCGAATCATCGCGAATGGCTTTTTCCAAATAAATGACAGCGCTGGGTAAAGACGGTAGTTTCGCATCTTCAAAACGGAACGAATCTACCAGTTCAGTGATAAAGCAGCTCTTTGGTTCTGTTTGCACGGACGTCCCTGGAATAGCTTTCATCTAAAACAGGTTTATCGGCGGGATTTCATGTTTCTCGCGATGCCGTACGTTACATGCAAGGATTTATTCGGGTACCGAGCATGCAACGGGCGAGCTGATGTAGCAAAATTGACTGGACATTGCGAAGTTCGAACCATCGACCGACAAACCATGATCAGCGCCGGAGCTTGAAGACCACCCTTTGCACGTGAGCGTACTGTCGCTCGCAATGGCATAACCACTACTGTTATCGATAAAGGCGTCTTTCGGGTGAAGAAGGCCTTGCAGCCATGCGGTACCTGTCTGTGCGGGCACATCGGATGATTCTATAACTTCCTGGCTGTTTGCCATTCTTGCATCCGGACCAAAACTGGCTTTGCAAGCATTGTTCATTCCGTAGTATCCGGAGGACCCTGTTACCGTAGCCGTGGAAAAACCTGCGAATTTAAAGTTTTGTTCTGCTCCAGCCGGTATTGAACAGGTGACGAACCCGGTGTTAGCGCATGAGCTTGTCTGTAACGCCAGGTTGTAGCCGGATATAGCGAGTCCCGTGGAGCTTGTGCTTGACCAACCTTGACAGGACAGACCGGTTGATGCTCCGGACCCGTTTGTAAAACCTGTTGTATTGTCTACATTCGCGGCGCCCGGATGGGCAATGCCTCGAACCCATCCTATGCCTGATGCGGTCGACGACCCCGTCGTTTTATAAACCTCTTCAGTTGTCGCCATGCGTGCAGATGAACCATAGGCGCTTTGACAAGCCGTGTTCATTCCGAGAAAGCCGACGTTTCCTGCTACCTGCGTACTTGAAAACCCAGCCACCTCATAGGCAGTTTCACCGCTACTGCTACTTCCACCGCCACTGCCACCACCACCGCTCGAACCATCAATACCTTTTTGCGCGACGATCTCCCAGTAAGAAGTGTTGTCCGGGTTTTCAGTGCCCGATGTCTCTTGAATATTGATGTAGGAACTGCCGTTGTACGCCACGACATCGTCAACGAGATATATGACTGATGATGTCCATGTTCCTTGCCAGGACATGCCTTTCTCGCCTTGCAGACCTTGTGGTCCAGTCGCACCTGTTAGCCCGGCGGGACCTTGCGCGCC
>CAYUZB010000082.1:0-17450 GCA_964449565.1 uncultured Granulosicoccaceae bacterium
CCCGTGCCCGTGCGTGCGCCTGCGCCGGTTCCAGTGCCGCCGACCGCGCCAGTGCCGCCTGCGCCGACGCCGCTACTACTAATCACGGATTCTCGTAACCGAGCGAACGCAAGGCGCGATCATCATCCGCCCAACCTTCCTTGACGCGCACCCACAGCTGCAGATACACCTTACTTTCAAACAGGGTTTCCATTGATGTTCGCGCGCGTTGGCCAATATCTTTAAGACGTTGCCCACCTTTACCAATGACAATTCCCTTCTGGCTGTTCTTGTCGACCCAGATGACAGCGCCGATACGTAACAGCCCTGGCGTTTGTTCAAACGATTCTATTTCAACGCTTAGCGCATAAGGCAATTCCTCGGACAGCATACGTGTCAACGGTTCACGAACCGCTTCTGAGGCGAGGAAGCGTGATGATCGATCAGTCAGTTCATCTTCATCAAACTGCCAGGGTGCTTCCGGGATGTGCTTTTTCACCGCTTCGATCAAAGCGTCAACGCCTGCGCCCTTACGTGCGGAGATCAACATGACGTCCTGCAATCGTTCATGCTGCGGTAGCTTGCTCAGAAAGGGAAGCAGCTCTTGTTTTTTAGCAACCGTATCGATCTTGTTGACCGCGATGATAAATGGAACATCGGCATTGATGACCATCTCACAGGCACGTTGATCATCTTCATTCCAGACCATCGACTGCACCATCAATACCACCACGTTCACATCGTACAAAGCGTTGGACGCCGTACGGTTCAAAACCTGATTGAGTTTCTGCTTACCACTGACATGAATACCCGGTGTATCAACATAGATGATCTGAGTCTCATCGGCCGTGTGAATACCCAGGATACTGTGCCGTGTAGTCTGCGGCTTGTGAGCCGTGATACTGAGCTTCTGGCCGACCAGTCGATTCATCAACGTGGACTTGCCTACGTTGGGACGGCCAGCGATGGATACAACACCACAATAAGTCACGGTAACAACGTCTCGATGTTGGCAAGAATGTCCGCTGCAGCCAGTTGCTCAGCTTTGCGTCGACTGGTATCGGTCGCGACAACCGACACATGATGAGAAGGAATATCACAACGAACCGTAAACTTGAGCTCGTGTGACTTTCCTGTTGTCTCGGTAACCGTATACTCCGGCCTGGACAAACCGCGCCCCTGAAGATGCTCCTGCAGACGGGTCTTGGGATCCTTGAGCTCCGCCGAAGGTGGCAACACCGCAACCCGATCACCGTACAGCTGCCGTACCAGCTTGCGCGTCGCGTCATAACCCGCGTCGAGAAAGGTCGCGCCAATCAAGGACTCCACCACGTCGGCAAGGATCGAAGCTCGATTGAAACCACCACTTTTGAGTTCGCCCGAACCAAGTCTTATGTAGTCGCCGAGGCCCAACTCAAGCGCGATGTCGGCCAAGGTGCTTTCTCGCACCAGGCTCGCGCGCAGGCGACTCAATGCACCCTCGTCCTCATCCGGGTATCGTTCAAACAAATCGGTGGCGATGACGAAGTTCAGGCAACTATCACCGAGAAATTCCAGACGCTCGTAATGCGGGGAACCACTGGAGCGATGCGTCAAAGCTTCGAGGTACAGAGCATCATTTACGGTGCTGAGATTCAGCTTGTCGAGCAGCTGCTTGACCGGCAGGTAGACATGTGCCGAAGGCGCGGTCGGTTTTTTCGAGGAACTGGAACGAGACATGCCAGCACTTTACCAGTGCCGGCATGTTTTATGGGGTTCAATGTATGTCTGACGCGGGTCGCGCGTATGCCTGACGAGGTCGCGACGGGGCGAAACAACTATTCGCCGGCTATATTGTCGAACGCAGTAACCACATAGATGTTTGAGAACAGATTTTCACGTTTTTCGTACTTTACATGAACGTCCCAGCCACGATTGCCATTCTTGACCAACGCAATTGTGTCTTCCGGTTTAAGATCCCATAAGCTGTTAGTGCGATAAGCTCTATTGAGATGCGCGTAAATCTTGCCCTTGGATTTAGTCTTCATCAAGTCAGCATTTGTCGCTGCATCCACTGCAATCTTCTGCACCGTCCAGTTTTCGAAATAATTCGGCCCAACCTTGAAGGCAAACAGTCCGAGAAAAACGGATACACTCACGACCAGCATTGCCATGCCCATAGACATGCCTTTCTGACGTCTTCTTGTGCCGATTCTTGCGATGTTGCTGTGCCTAATTGACCTGCTCATTGAATCTTGTCCCCGAGTCGATTCCACTGGACTCCACTTCGCCAGTGCATCCATATGTAAGTAGCCTTACCGACCAGATTCGCCTCAGGTACAAATCCCCAGAACCGACTGTCATTACTATGGTTGCGGTTGTCACCAACCATGAAATAATGACCTTCCGGAACTTCAACTGTTTGTGCTTGCGACGAACCCCGGTAAGAAACCAGAATGTCATGGGTCACATCTCCAAGCGTCGCCTGGATCCGTTCTCCACTGACAGTTCTATCGCCCACATCGACGTAAGCGTAAGCATCGGCACCAGAAACCTTGACCGGGACGCCATTCACAGTAAGATTTGCACCCTGAAATGTGATGGTGTCGCCAGGAAGACCCACAACCCGCTTGATGTAATCGAGCTTGGGATTTCGCGGGAATCGAAACACTGCCACATCGCCGCGCTCCGGTGCGCCAGTATCGAGAATCTTGGTATGTGTCACTGGCAGGCGCACGCCGTAGCTGAATTTGTTGACCAGAATAAAATCACCAATCAGCAGTGTCGGCACCATCGATGCCGACGGTATGCGAAACGGCTCGAACAGAAACGAACGCAACACCAGAACAATCAGCAGTACCGGAAAGAACGACTGAGCATATTCCGTGAGCAAGGGCACCGGAGCCGCATCGCTACGCACGGCCGCTTTGCGTTTAGGCGCAAAAAAAACGGCATCAATCAACCAGATCAGACCCGTCACGGCTGTTCCGATAACCAGGATCAGCGGAAAATTCAATTTGTCGACAAAACTAGTGGGCATTTATCCTGACTCTGTTCGAGTGTCACGACATTCACGTGTCACAACAGCTTAATTGCGGTCAACTTGCAATACGGCGAGAAAGGCTTCCTGAGGAATTTCCACCTTGCCCACTTGTTTCATCCGACGCTTGCCCGCTTTCTGTTTTTCAAGCAGCTTGCGTTTTCTGCTGACGTCACCGCCATAACATTTTGCCGTAACGTTTTTTCTCAGTGCCTTGATCGAACTGCGTGCAATGATATGTGCGCCAATTGCAGCCTGCACAGCGACCTCGAACATCTGGCGTGGAATGATCTCCTTCATTCTTTCTGCCAACTCCCGGCCGCGGCTTTGCGAGCGATCCTTGTGCACGATACAAGCAAGCGCATCAACCTTGTCACCGTTGATCAGGATATCGACCTTGACCAGATCTGCTTTCTGGAAACACTTGAACTCATAGTCGAACGACGCATACCCCTTGCTCACCGACTTGAGACGATCAAAGAAGTCGAGTACGACTTCCGACATCGGAATTTCATAGGTCATCGATACCTGACGACCCAGATACTGCATGCTGATTTGCACACCACGCTTTTCGACACACAGACCGATTACGTCACCGACATATTCCTGGGGCAACAGAAGATTCGCGCGGATGATCGGTTCACGTATTTCGTCAATAACGTTGACCATCGGTAGCTCGGAAGGATTATGGATATAGCTAAGCTCACCCTTGGTATCCAGAATTTCGTACACCACGGTCGGAGCGGTGGATATCAGATCGAGGTTGTACTCACGTTCAAGGCGCTCCTGCACGATTTCCATATGCAACATGCCGAGAAAACCGCAGCGAAAACCAAAACCCAGCGCCGTCGATGATTCAGGCTCGAAATGCAAGGCAGCATCATTCAGACGAAGCTTGGACAAGGCTTCACGAAAAGCTTCGTAATCATCGCTTTCAATCGGAAACAGCCCGGCGAAAACACGTGGCTGAACTTCCTTGAATCCCGGTAGCGGTTCCAATGCCGGTTTGGACGCCAAGGTGATGGTGTCACCCACACGCGCCGCCTCGATTTCCTTGATACCGGCAATGATAAAACCCACCTCGCCGGCAGACAGCGCATCACGTGTTTCGCGCTTGGGTGTAAATACGCCAACATCATCTGCCTGGAAGGTACGACCCGTAGACATGATCTGAATCTTCGAGCGTCGCTCGATACGCCCCTCTATCACTCGCACCAGGGTGACGACACCGACATAGCTATCAAACCATGAATCGACAATCAGCGCTTTGGCGGGCGCTTCGGCGTCACCAGTCGGCGGTGGGATCTGCTCGACGATCTGTTCGAGCACCTCGACAATGCCCTCACCGGTCTTGGCGCTGGCGTGAATCGCGTCGTGTGCATCAATGCCGATAATTTCTTCTATCTCATCGACCACCCGCTCTGGATCCGCGGCGGGCAGATCGATCTTGTTCAGAACGGGCAGAACTTCGAGATCCTGCTCAATCGCCGTGTAGCAATTGGCCACGCTTTGCGCTTCAACGCCCTGAGACGCATCGACGACCAGCAAGGCACCTTCGCAGGCAGACAAGGAGCGCGATACCTCGTAGGAGAAATCGACGTGACCCGGTGTATCGATAAAATTGAAGTGATAAACCTCACCGGACTTCGCCGTGTAGTTCAGCGATACCGCCTGAGCCTTGATCGTGATGCCACGCTCCTGCTCCAGATCCATGGAGTCGAGAACCTGTGCTGACATCTCACGGTCGGTCAAGCCACCACAGACCTGGATGAACCGATCGGCCAGCGTTGACTTGCCATGATCAATATGCGCGATGATCGAAAAGTTTCGAATGTTCTCTTGCATCGCGTTGTTACAGGTGTCTGAGGGGTTTCAATTCGGGGTATTGTAGCTTGCAAGGAGGCCAGTAACGGCCTCCAGATCGAGAAAATGCGTAGATAGCACCTGTTTCCCGGAAACCAGCAGGGGTACTTGATCGTTCAGGTCACGCTGCAGCTGCGGATCCTCATCGATATCGATGCGTTCCAGGGAAAAACTGTCCGTCGGCAGGAGCTCGTATAAAAGTCCTTCCATGTCCTCACACAGATGACAGCCCTCACGATAATACAGGGTCAGCAAGGGCGCCAAATCGGGCAAAAACAGCTACTCGTCAATTTTTAATGCAAGGAACACGGGGCCTTCAGCGCGGTGCACCAGCACGGCGACTGATTTTCGCTCATCCAGCTCACCCAGTATCGCGGTCAGATCCGCTGGCGTGTCGATGGATTTATTATCGACCGTAGAAATAATATCGCCCGATATGATTCCGGCGTTGTCAGCCGGCCCATCCGGCTCGACCGTGTCAACCAGAACACCACCTTTGTCAATGCCAACGGTTTGTCGCTCCTCATCACTGAGCGGCTTGACCGTCAGTTGCAATACATTCACCTTGGGCTCGTCAGTGGATGCCGGACGAATGCTTTGGCGGATCTGCTCATCACCGGGCAGTTCACCAATATTGACCAACAACTCGATTTCAGACCCATTGCGCATGACTCTGACCGGTGCATCGGCATTAGCAGGCACACGACCGACCAGTGGCGGCAAGGAAGAGGAACGTTCAATGCGTTTGTTATTGAAGTAGGTAATCACATCGCCTACCTGTAATTCGGATTGCGCCGCGGGGCCATCTTCAAGAATGCTGGTAATCAATGCACCATGTGCGATCGGCATCTGTAAGGATTCTGCCAACTCCATGGTGACTTCCTGAATGATGACGCCGAGCCATCCTCTTGCCACACGACCATTGAGGCGCAGCTGTTCGCTGACATCCATGGCCATCTCGATCGGAATCGCAAACGACAAGCCCATGAAGCTGCCAGTGCGGCTGAAAATCTGACTGTTGATACCAATGACATCACCATCAAGATTGAATAGTGGTCCACCGGAATTACCCGGGTTGATGGCAACATCAGTTTGTATGAACGGGACATAACTCTCGTTCGGCAAGGCGCGGCCGGTTGCGCTGACAATGCCTGCTGTCACGGAGAAATCAAAACCAAAAGGTGAGCCAATGGCAAGCACCCATTCGCCGACTTCCAAGGCATCGCTGTTACCGATACTGACAGTCGGTAGCCCGTTTGCCTCGACTTTCAGCAAGGCAACATCGGATCGCGGATCGGTACCGACGACGGTCGCGGTCAGTTGTCGACGATCATGCAAGCGGACAATGACCTTGTCAGCCGCTTCGACAACATGATTATTGGTCAGGATGAAACCATCTTCACTGATAATGAAACCGGAACCCAATGCATTGCTTTCAAACGGACTGCGCGGTCGTTGTTCTTCGTTGTAACGCTTGATCAGATCATCAAGCGTTGGATCCCCCAGGCCCGGCCGATCAGACCCACTGCCATCGGAGTCATCACCCCGATTTTGCTGCGTGCTGATGTTCACCACAGCCATATGGTTCTTCTTGACCAAGGTGCGGAAATCAGGCAAACCTTCACGCGCCATTGCCACGGTTGACAGGCTGAACATGAGAGTAGCGATCAGTAATTTGTACACGGCTATACCTCGACTAGGAGTACGAACTAGAGTCCGAACAGATATTCACTATACGGGCAGAGTGCTCAAAAAGACCCGTTGACATGCGTTGATCCAAAAAAGGCGCAACCTTACACCATGCAAGGACCCCACCAGCGAGGCCGGCAAGAGCACCCATTGCAGCTGGCCAGTCGGCAGTTTCTGCGACGCTCAACGCCAAAGCAGACCAACTTCCGGCGGCCAAACCGACGCCAAGCCCGAGAATCGGCAAACCAAAAGCTATCAGTACCACAAGCAACCAGCCACTGTTCGGATCATCAATTTCGATCGTGACGTGCTGACCACGATACACGGATTGATCGGTCCGGCACTGCAACTCGATGCCAGCACTCTGGCTAGACGTCAGCAGGCCGGCTCCGCAGCCACTACCGCGCGCGCATTGGCGACAGGAAGATGTTTGCTTGAGTACAACCGTGGCAAATGCAAGATCGGTGGATACAACACAATCGGCGGTAACCTGCGCCGAGCGCTGGATGCTCACGGCTTGAGCTGCACAGCCTCGGCAATTGCCATCACAGTGCTGGCAGGTACTTCACCGACAACGGTGACAAAAGCATTATCAAGACTTAGTCCGTAGGCGTTCATGGCGCCCATCTTGGACAGGCCCAAAGCGCTCTTGTCCTGTTCCGGGGCTTTGACATGTTCCACGTAAACGGATACAGAGGCCATACCGTCAGAAACCATCACATGAGAGATCGGACCGTCGTCTATTGGCATGGGGCGGTAAGTCTCCGACACCTCTTCGTAGCCGTCGGGCAAGCGCAGAAAACCGACGCGATCAACGGCATTGGTTTTGTAGTTCTGTTGCGCTGATAACGAGTTAACGGCCTGTGCTGTCTTCGGTTCAATCCAACTGATGTGTTCTTCTTTGGTGTCGACATCGAAACGAGCAAGATCGACTTTTTCTGGGTATTCGATCGACGTGAACAGGACTTGCTCAACCGCCATATCCGGACCATCAAGCAACATCGAACGCAATAACATCTTGGTTTCCTGATCGATCCAGAAACGATAGCCATAGCGAAATTTATCGCGCGGCTTGACCTCGACAACATGCGTGTCACGTCCAGCCACTCGATCGGGTTTACCGAGCGTGAAGTCATACCGGTCGTTATGCACAAGCGTAGACGTAACATCCGGGAGTAAGTCGCGTGGCTTGGATCGGTTGACAACCACGGCTTCGGATTCAGCCCAGATACAAGTCACCAGAGAATGATCACGAATGACTTCTCGTGCCTCACCGTCAAGCGAGGTCATACGTTCGAGTTCACCACTGGCATCGCTGGCGTGCAATATGTGCATGGACGTGACACTCATACCTTGAAGATGTACGAAAACGCCCTCGTAGTTCAGCGTTTTCAAAGCCATCGACATCTCGTCAACCAAGGCCGAAGGATTGGCTTCATTAGCATGGGCAGGTACAAAACCGCCGCAAACAATTGCGGCGGTCAAGGACACGACTTGGAGTGATAAACGTTTCACGTTGTCTTGTAAAAACTATTGTCTTGCAGAAACTACTGTTCTTCAAACTGCGCTGGCACAGCCTCGTCGTAACCGACAAGACGAGAATAAGGCAGCATGCCCTCTCTGACCGTAGTCGGGGAATTCTCGATATGCTGCGACAGGAACATGTTCAGCTTTTCCTCTGCTTCCACGCGCTTGGTGGAATCTGGAGAAACCCAGAACGCACCTGTATTGGCAACGAATTCGACCTGCGGCAACGGCGCCCCAGGTACCTGCTGCGAGAATGCTTCCTCAGCCGTCACCACAGAGGCCGGGACATTATCTGTGGCCGCAGCCACTTGAGCAGATTGATTACCCTCTTGATTACCCACTTGAAGCTGGTTCATTCCTACCACTGTCACCATGGCAACACTGGCAGCAATACCAAGACCAACAAGACTCGTACGCCACTTAGGCATCACACCGATGGGCGTGACCGTGGAATCGGTTTGCGCTGCCGATGTCTCGGCGGACGACATACCACCCGACAATGCAGTGACATTCGAGTAACTGGGCTCATCAGCAATCGCCGCACTGATGCGCAGAGACAAGGCACTGTCGACCTCAACCGGCTCATTGCGCATAACATCGCGAATCAGGTGATAGCGTTCCCACTTGGCTTTCAGCGCATCGTTCTTACACAAGCCAACCACACTTTCTGCTGGGTTCAGATCGGCCCATTCACCATCCATCAAACGCGACAATGTTTGTCGCTCTTCCAACTTCTGTTTCAAATCTTTATTGTTAAACATGACTATCTACGTCTCTCATCGAGCAATGGCTCGAGGTTGTTATCAATCGATTCGCGAGCGCGAAAGATGCGCGAACGAACAGTACCTATCGGGCAATCCATGGCCGTTGCAATTTCTTCGTAAGACATCCCTTCAAATTCACGCAGAGTGATAGCCATGCGTAAATCTTCCGGTAAAGCCTCAATGGAACTCTGAATGACTCCGGCAATTTCATCCGTTGCCATAACACGCTCGGGCGTTGCGTTTTCTCGCAGCGCCGCTCCACTGTCGAACTGCTCTGCATCTGCAGCATCGATGCCGGTATCGCTGATTTTGCGACCCATAGTCACCAGATGATTCTTCGCCGTGTTGATAGCAATGCGATATAGCCAGGTATAGAACGCACTATCACCACGAAAGTTCTTCAATCCGCGATAAGCTTTGATAAATGCTTCTTGCGTCACGTCCTGAGATTCATGTGCATCGTGCACATAACGCGATACCAGATGACCGATCTTGTTCTGATACTTGAGAACCAGCAAGTCGTAGGCCGACTTGTCACCTCTCTGCACACGCTCAACGAGCGCCATATCGATCTCTTTGTCACTCAACGGTTTCGCTCCTTGAGCGGTCACGGATGCCGCTTTTCGCGAAGACGAGGACACCATTTTGGAGGCGGAAATCATAGCAGTATTGAATCCTGTTAAGCCCTATCGGGTTATGCAGATTAGGACCCCAATTCTCGGTATAGTTCACGTGATAGCAGAAATTTTTGTGAAATGGCCCAGAAATCGCCATTTATTTGTCAACAAGTGTTCGGAGAAAACCTCATGTCATTGCCACTGGTAGTTTCCCCAGATGCGCTGAACAATGCTCTCAGGGGCCATTTTGACACGCGCGGTGATCAATCGGGGGCAGAACCGCCAAAGCAAGTTCACATTGTTGATGTCAGAGCGGAAAACGTCTATGCCGAGGCGCATATAGATGGCGCAGTACGTGTTGACCCGGCACTGCTCAATCGCGCCGCACCACCATCGGTTGGCATGCTGCCGGACCTTGCGACAGCCAATGCCATCGTTCGCAGTATCGGCGTGAATCCTGGCGACTGGGTGGTGGCGTACGATACTGGTGGTGAAACCTCGGCAGCGCGGTTCATCTGGGTGATGCACGCCTACGGCTTTGACAATGTCAGCTACCTCGATGGTGGTCTGCACGCCTGGCATGCGAGCGGCTATGGACTGGACACCGGCGAAGATGAAGGACCCGATGCTCCCGGCACCGAGACACTTAAATTGCGCGCAGACAACGTCGTCGCTGCCGACAAACTTGCCCTCGAGCTTGACGATCCGAAGCTGCGCATACTCGATGTCAGGAGCGCGGCCGAATTTGCCGGCACCGATGTGCGAAGCGCCCGCGGTGGCCATGTACCTGGAGCAAAACATCTCGAATGGACACAACATCTGAATGCCAACGGCGCGTTGCTTGATGATGCTGCTTTAAACAAGGATTTTACTGACGCGGGTATCGACAAAGACGCCAAGATCATTGTCTACTGCCAGAGTCATCAACGCTCGGCAGTCAGCTACGTCGCGTTAAAGCACCTCGGCTTTAACAATGTACGTGCCATCGATGGTGCCTGGTCAAGTTGGGGTAACCGTGATGATGTTCCGGTAGAAGTCTAAGCAGGCGATATCGTGAGTCAGCTTGGCGCGGACAACTTCAGGTAATTGTCATAGCGCCAGCGCGCGATTGAATCGCTACCACTGGCTAACTGTTCTTGAACCGCGCATCCAGGTTCGACCTTGTGCGTGCAATTATTAAAACGGCAAGTCTCGCCAATGATCGACAATTCCCGGTAACCCGCGCGCACATCGTCGGCACTCAGATGTGCCACCGAATACTGGCGAACGCCGGGTGAGTCAATGATCACGCCATTGTTGGGCAAGGCATAACGAAAGGTGACTGAGGTCGTGTGCGAGCCGAATCCTGTTGCCGCGGAAATAGCACCAACGCGCACGTCCAGATCCGGAAGCAACTGCTTGATGATCGATGACTTGCCAACACCACTAGCGCCGACCAATGCAACCGATTTGTTTTTCAACAGATCAATCAGCGGCGCCATACCCGTCTCGGACTTGGTATCAATCAAGGCGGTTGGATAGTCAATCGCCGCATACACCGACAGCAACTTTTCGAATTTGGCGGTCTCTTCGGGTGAATAACGATCGGCCTTGTTGATGATGATCATCGCCTCGATGCCGCAGCGTTGCGCGGCAATACAAAACTGATCGATCAAAAAGTCATCCACCCCCGGTGGTGCGGCCGAGACGATGCCAAGATGAGTCAGATTGGCCGCCAGGGCCTTCATCTGAGATCGTCGGTCAGCGCGTTCGAGTACTGATGTCCGCGGCTGCAATTCGATTACGCGCCAGATATCGCCTTCCGGTTCGCAAACGACCTTGTCACCGGCGACCAACAAAGGAAGATTACGCATCGGGTGCGCCTGGACGACACCTGTTTCTCCGCCGAGCTCTACTGCCACAGTGGCATTAAAATTCGCGATAACGTACCCGTCTCTCATCGAATTTCAGTCATGCAGAGCAGCTCTTGTCGTTGTGTGCTTGAATACTACTCTACTCGTTTGACAAGGCTAACGGGCTCCATGCCAGCAAGTGAACACAATCTTATCTGGGTCGATCTGGAAATGACCGGGCTCGATCCGGAGAAAGACACCGTCATCGAGATCGCCACGATCGTCACCGATGCGGAGCTCAATACCCTGGCGACCGGTCCTGTCATCGCTATCCACACCGACGATGCTCGCCTTGCGGCGATGGATGAATGGAATACCACACACCATACGGAGTCAGGCTTGCTGGAGCGCGTACGCGCCAGCACTGACTCACTGTCATCAGCATCAAGCGACACGATCGATTTCCTGCGTGACTGGGTGCCTGAGGGCAAGTCACCGATGTGCGGCAACAGCATCTGCCAGGACCGTCGCTTCATGGTGCGTCACATGCCAGAGCTGGAAGCCTACTTTCACTACCGCAATATCGACGTCAGTACGATCAAGGAGCTGGTCCGGCGCTGGAATATCAAAAGCGGCATGGGATTCAAGAAACAAAACACGCATCTTGCACTCGATGATATCCGCGAGTCCATCGGCGAGCTCGCCCACTATCGTGAGCACGTGTTTTCGCAGTCAACTTAAGATTATTGACAACATAACAAGAATTACTGACAACGCTACCCTTACCCAGTCAATTCAACGGAGTGCGTTGCGCGAAGGCGACTGACAAGGTACCGCCATCAGCAAATTCCAGTTCGCTGCCAACCGGTATACCGCGTGCAATCTGTAATACCGATACCTGATGTCGCGCCGCCATTTCACCGATATAGCGTGCAGTGGCTTGCCCTTCAATAGTCGGGTTTGTCGCCAGGGTGAGTTCATCAATGCCGCCGCCGGCAAGTCTTTCTTCCAGAAGATCAAGACCCAGATCTTTGGGTCCAACGCCATCGAGCGGTGACAAGTGGCCCAGCAACAAAAAATACCGACCTTGATAATCGGTTGAACGATCGATCGCCAACACATCCGCCGGGTTTTCAACAACACAAATTTGTGACGATAAGCGCGCGGGATCGGTACACCAGCGACACAAGGGTTGTTCGGTGAAGATGCGGCAATCCTGACAATGCTGCACACGGCTCATCGCGTCAAGTAGCGTTTGACCCAGACGCGAGGCGCTCTCACGATCACGTTGCAACAGATGCAGCGCCATTCGCTGCGCCGATTTCGGCCCGACACCCGGCAAACAGCGCAGGGCGTCGATCAGATCTTCAAGTAATCCGCTAGCAGCCATTAAAACGGAAGCTTCATCCCCGGCGGTAGTTCCATGCCGCTGGTCAGGCCACTCAAGCGATCCTTGGACGCATCGGCCAAACGATGCGAGGCATCATTAACGGCAGCGGCGAGCAAGTCTTCGAGCATTTCCTTGTCACCAGCATCACCGACTAGTGAGTCGTCAATCGTGACTTTGCGCAGCTCATGTGCACCATTCATGACCACCTTCACCAGGCCACCACCGCTTTGGCCCTCGATTTCCATCGTGGCAATTTCTTCCTGCGCCTTCTGCATGTCTTCCTGCATCTTTTGCGCTTGCTTCATCAAATTCCCGATACCGCCTTTCATGTCGATGACCTCTTGATAGTCGTTAGAGTTGTTCAGGATTTGGGTTCGATGCTGGCCGCATCAATCTGACCGTCTACCTGTTGCACGAGACTTTGTACTAGTGGATCCCGATCTATGGAATCCCGCGCCGCCTCAAGTTCCGCTGCCTGAGCCGCTTCATCGAGTCGCGCCGGTGTTGCGTCAAGCTTAGTCGCCGTTATTTGAATGACCAGTTTCCTTGACTGCCCGGACCAATCATTGACAGCGGACTCCAGGCGGGAGGCAAAGCGCGCGGTATTTAAATGTTCCGCGTTTTCTTCAAGCTGCAACGTAATGCTTGAATCAGTGATTGATTCCAACAAGCAGTTATTGGCCAATTGTCGTGGCATGCCGGAGACATCAAGCTCTTTGACAATCTCAGGCCAATCCTCGGGTGTCAGCTTTAATAGACTGCTGTTTGCTTTTGGTGCCGGTGTTGCAGGTACTACACGAGAGGCACCGCCAGCGTCTACTGCACCGCGTACGGCAAGTTTAGCGGCTTCGGGGTTGGCGGGTGATTCGGCGTTGGCGGGTTTTGCTGTGGCCGGTCTCGCGGCAGTTGGTTTCGCGGCAACTGGTTTTGCTGCAACCGGTGCAGCTGGTGCGGATGCAGTGGTAACCACATCCCCAGCAGGCGCAAACGCATGCATGCGTAACAAGGCCATATCAAAGGCTTCGCGTTGATCCGGTGCAAATGGCATGTCACGTCGTGCATGCATGCCTATCTGATAATTGAGCTGTACGACATCGCCAGCCATTGACTGACTCAAGGCGTGTACCTGCTCATAACCCGGTGTGGTTTCATCAACCGAACCTGGCACACTTTGCAGCATAGCAACGCGATGCAACAGACTGAGCAGTTCACCGAGTAGCTCGCCAAAGTCCGGTCCGTATTCGGCCAAGGCATCGACCGATGCGAACAAGGCTGGCAAGTCACCCGCGTTGAGCAGTGTCAGCAACTCAAGTAGGCGCGCCGTTGATACGCGGCCGAGCATGGATTCCACGTCTACCGCACGTACGGCGCCTTCACCAAAGGCAGCTGCTTGCTCAACCAGACTCAAGGAATCACGCACGCTGCCTTCTGACGCGCGCGCGATCAGTTCCAGCGCCGGGCGTTCATTATCGATAGACTCAGTATCCAGGATATGTTGCAGATAGTCGGCAAGCTTGCTGGGCGCAATGCGTTTCAAATTAAATTGCAGACAGCGCGACAGAACCGTGACCGGTACCTTTTGCGGGTCTGTGGTTGCCAGCACGAACTTGACATGCGCGGGTGGTTCTTCCAGCGTTTTCAACAAGGCGTTGAAACTATGCGTGGAGAACATATGGACTTCATCGATCAGGTAAACCTTGTAGCGACCACTGGCGGGTGCATAAGGGACGTTCTCAAGTAGCTCGCGCGTTTCGTCAACTTTGGTGCGCGATGCAGCATCGACTTCGATCAGATCAAAGAAACGGCCCGCTTCGATATCCACGCACGTTGAACATTCACCGCAGGGACTTGAACTGACGCCATGGGTCTCGCAATTGAGGCATTTGGCCAGAATGCGAGCGATAGTGGTCTTGCCCACACCGCGCATGCCGGTAAACAGATAGGCATGATGCAAGCGATCGGTATCGAGTGCATTACTCAGCGCCCGCAATACCGGTTCCTGACCCAGCATGTCACGAAAATGCTGGGGTCGCCATTTACGCGCAAGAACCTTGTAGCTCATAGTATTTGCGAGTTGCAAAACAAATTATTGGGTGGCATTCCGCACCAGCCGCATCCCGGCACCCGAATCCACTGCTGCCGCTGCTCCCTTCCGGGCCTGACGGGGTTAACAGCTTCTCGTCGCGAGAGTGCCGATACGGAACACCATAACCCGCCCATTGTCCCTGCTAAATCCTGTTGCCGCAACCGCTATGCGAACATCAACAGTGTTTTTTCATCCAGCTGTCATATTGGCTGACTACCTTCAGCCATCTATGCCATTGTTAACCGCCATGACTGCCAGCCAGAACACCCCCTTTACGGAAACCG
This sequence comes from uncultured Granulosicoccaceae bacterium, assembly GCA_964449565.1. Classification (GTDB taxonomy): domain Bacteria; phylum Pseudomonadota; class Gammaproteobacteria; order Granulosicoccales; family Granulosicoccaceae; genus Granulosicoccus. The sequence goes on from CAYUZB010000082.1 coordinate 15,051, forward strand.
AAACTGCCACCATTCTCGTCATTGAAGACGAAGCGGCGATACGCGATATGGTGCGTTTTGCACTGCAGCGCCACGGATACGACGTCCATACCTGCGCATCGGTCGAGGCGGCGCGAACCCTTCTGGAAACCATCACGGTTGACCTGGCACTGATTGACTGGATGCTGCCCGGTGGTAGCGGACTGGAGTATGTCAGGAGCCTCAGGCGCGACGAACGCTATCGCAATCTGCCAATCATGATGCTGACCGCACGCACCGAGGAGGCGGACGTCACCGCTGGGCTCGATGCGGGTGCAGACGACTATATGACCAAGCCCTTTTCGCCGCGTGAACTGCATTCACGCATCAAGGCACTGCTGCGTCGCAGTCGCAATTTCACCGCGGATACCGGCATCACTCGAGGTCCATTGACGCTGGACATAGCGGCCCATCGGGTCACTGCCGGAGAGAGTCAGCTTGAAATCCCGCTCGGGCACACAGAATTCAAGCTGCTTGCCTTCCTGATGAAGAACCCCGACCGGGTTTTCAGCCGCGCTCAGCTGTTGGACAACGTCTGGGGGCCGGGTACCTTTATTGAGGATCGCACCGTTGATGTCCACATTCTGCGCCTCAGAAAGAGCTTGAAACCGCATCAGGCGGACCTCTTGATCGATACGGTCCGCGGCGTGGGGTACCGCTTCCGGACCGCCTCTGAACCGCGACCCGAAGGACCGCCCAGCTAGCGTTGAACTTGGGGTACTATCGCCGCCATGGCCAGAGTCACCCATTTCAGCAACGCCATGAAAAACGTGCCCACGGCCTTGAAACAAGAGGCAGTGTGGCTCGGCGGTGGCCTGTTGGCGAGCTTTGTGATCGGCGCTGCGATCAGCCTGCCGGTGGCGCTGCCGGTTGTATTTCTATTCGGGTTCACCGCTTGGTTAATGCTGCGTATGGCACGCATCGTTGCCTGGCTGGAAAGTGGTGCAAAGGCGGAAAGTGCGCCGCAATCAGCTGGTATGACCGACGCGATGGTGCAGCAGGTACACCGCGAAAAGAAATACAGCGGCAAGCTGAACAAGCGCTACCGCGATGCCCTCGCCCAATTCAACAATCTGGCGTCGGAGATGCCGGATGCAACCCTGGTTCTCGACGAGCTGAAACAGATTCGATGGGCTAATTCCGCGGCCCTTGGATTACTGAACGTCGACCCAGAACGTGATCGTGGGCAACGCATCGACAACCTGATTCGCGCACCGGAATTTCGTGAATTCCTGAACAGCGCAGACAGTCAGAGCGAGATCGAACTCGATGGGCTGAACAGCAACGACAGGACGCTCGCGATTCGTTGCGTGCCATCGGGTCACAAGATGACAGTACTGATCGCCCGCGATGTCACGCAACGGGTGCGGGTGCGTGAAATGCGTAAAGCCTTTGTCGGCGATGTGTCACATGAGTTAAGAACACCGCTTACCGTGATTCAGGGCTATCTCGAGATGCTCAATGAAATGGAACACGGTGACCCGAGTGTGGCTAATGCGCTGAAAGATGTCGCGACACAATCCGATCGCATGCGCCATATCGTTGATCACTTGCTCGAACTGTCAAAGCTTGAGGGCAACCCGCTCGGCGAGAACGAAGGCGATAACATCAACATGAGCAACATGCTTCGCTCGATGCTCGCGGTCATCGAGCGGACCGAAAAAGAGCATGTCTTTGTTGCCGACATCGATGAGTCGCTGACGCTGCTGGGATCTGAAAATGAAATCTACAGCGCGTGTCTGAACCTGTTGAGCAATGCGGCCAAATATACACATGCAGGCTCGACCATCACGGTCGCCTGGTATCGCAACGAGAACGGCTCACCGGTGTACTCCGTCAGTGATGATGGACCAGGTATTGAAGCGCATCATCTGCCACGCCTGAGTGAGCGATTTTATCGCGTTGACAAGGGTCGCTCGCGGGAATCGGGCGGGACCGGCCTCGGACTGGCCATCGTCAAGCACTCCGCGCAACGCCACGGCGGGCATCTGGACATCAGCAGTACACCTGGGACCGGATCCATGTTTTCGATAGAATTTCCGGCTTCCCGTGCCAGTGAGCCACCCAAAAAGCGCCAATTTGCCTGATCGCACTTGCTAACTACCTTCTCTGTAACCTGCCTGTCATATTCCCACCCGATAATTAAGATTCAGCTTAATCATCTATCAGCAATTCAAGAGATAACCCCATGAACAAGTTTCAAGTAGTCGCCTCATCAGCGTTGCTCGCGACAGGTTTGGTCACACAGGCATATGCACGAGACAGCATCAGCGTTGTCGGTTCCTCAACAGTCTTCCCGTTCGCGACCGTCGTCGCAGAACGTTTCGGTAAAACCTCGGATTTCGCCACACCAAAAATCGAATCAACCGGTTCCGGCGGTGG
>CAYUZB010000083.1:0-13954 GCA_964449565.1 uncultured Granulosicoccaceae bacterium
AGGAGGAATAGTTGGATTGACAGGATCTATTGGTGTGACTGGAGTTGGATCATCAGGACTCGATGGTTCTCCGGCAATTTGTTCACCGTCATTGAAGAAAGGGTCGGTATTGGCGATCCTTTCATCGAGGTTCGTCGCGCCGTCACCATCGTCATCCAGGTTTTTTGTATAACGTGATGCGTCGAGTGAGAACTCGCTGTTGTCAGGTGTTACGGTAATTGTCTGGTCAAGTCTGAGAAGTTGTAACTCACGGGACTGAATGGTTTCCACCCATAACACGGTCACTACATAGCTTTGATTCGTCGGAACGGATATGGTGCCTGTCCAACTACCGGAGCCATCTTCAAGGCGGCTCATCCTGACACTTTGTCCATTGGAAAGTGTGACGATCGGTCTAACTTGAGTCGGATCGACAGCTCGTGCCTGAAGTATTACCGAAGGGGTTGCCATCTGCACGACAGAATTGGCGTTTGAATTAGAATCGAGTCCGCATGCGCCCAGAAAAAGGGACGATGCCAAGACCATTAACTTATGGATGTTCACATTTAGCATGTCGGTTACAGATTTGGTTCGGGGACGTTAAGTCTGATGCTTTGGGTGTCGTCGGATGAGCCGCCGCCACCGCCAGCGGCACTAGCAAGCACACCAAGTGCAAGCACGCCCACTGCAATTTGTACCCAGGACCGTTTGTAGATGGGAGTAAACGGCTCAGGAGAATTGTCAGCGACTGAACTTGGGCTTCCAGTCGAGATTCCGTTTTGGACAATACGCGATGTCACGGGCAAAAGCTGACGTTGAAATGGGTCAAAAGCAAAGCCGCTGACGGTTCGATTGCCAGACTCATCGCGTGCCTGAAGATAGTATTCGATGGTGCGAAGGTCGTTGGGATCGGTCTCTATTGATACGCTGTAGTAGCCGGTATCACCAATTGGACTCATCTCAGCACCGGTAAACGCCGCTTGTCCCTGGCGTCGAAAATACAGGATGGCGTCGCGCAGAACACGGTCTTCGGCAATTTGCGCTGCAAAAACTTGTGTATTATCGGCGACGCTTTCTCCCAGCGCTTCAATCTCGATAATCGGTGGTTCGGTGTCGGGAAGGTTCTGGGCGTTTGCCGGATTCGCCGCTACTGCGAGTAATACAATGACAAGAAAGCTTGACGGCGTCGGAAAAAAACGACTGGATCGTTTGACGGGCATGGGGAACTCCCTTTTATTTCAGCGGCCAGTATACGAAAGCTGATACTTTACGCCGTGAACTCATCTGCGCTTCATCAGTACAGTATTGAAAGTCTGTCTGAAAAAACATGAAAAGGATCGTATTGTTTACGGCCCTAGTTCTCACATTCTATTGGCTTGTGGGGGCTGGGTCGACTTATGTTGCCTTCGTTAATGGGGGTATTATTACCATGTCAGCGGCTAATCAGCGCGCTGAAGCGGTTTTGGTTGTAGACGACAGAATTGTCGCAGTAGGCAGTGCTGCCAAAATTCAGTCGCTAATGCCCGATGGCACTCGTGTTATTGATCTGCAGGGTAAAACCTTGTTACCAGGTTTTGTCGATGCCCACAGTCATTTCCCTTCCTCAGGGCTTACTACTCTCGGTATTAATCTCGCGCCGTCACCTGTGGGTGGCACGGATACTTTGTCATCCTTGCTGACGCAAGTCGAGCAAGCGGTTGGCGAGCAAGCCGATGGTAGTTGGATCATTGGCTTCAATTACGATGACTCATCGTTGGATGTTCAGCGACACCCAACTCGTCAGGAGATCGATCGTATAGCGCCGGATAACCCGGTTTATCTATGGCATCGTTCAGGACATATGGGCGTTGCGAATTCCAGAGCACTTGAAGTCTTGGGGATTTCAGCACTCACTGTATCTACCCCCGAAGGTCATGTTGAACGTGACGACTCCGGCCGATTGACCGGATTGTTGCAAGAGCATGCGGCGCCGCCCTTGGTTGATCTGCTTAAATTCACACCAAAAACCAAATGGTTCAACGTGCTGTTGTCGGCGCGTGATGAATACCTCGCGGCTGGGGTTACCACTATCCAGAATGGTTATGCCGGCAAGGGGATGATTTACCTCTTGCGCGCCTTGCAGATGCTAAAGATTCTGCCGCAGCGCATTGTTGTATGGCCGGCACACGATAAGTTCGAAAATCAAAAGGCCATGCTGGAATTTTTTGAGCGAGATACGTTGAGCGATGAGACGGAATTTCGACTGGGCGCCATAAAACTTATCGTCGATGGAAGTCCCCAAGGGCGAACGGCCTGGTTACGAGAGCCTTACCTGACGGAGACAAACGGGGTTCGCGATAATGGCAGCGCTGCGATGGACATTAATTTTTTACAACACCTTGTACGTGGCTATCATCGCGCGGGAAGGCAACTGGCATTGCATGGCAATGGAAGTGCAGCCATAGATGCAATCATCACAGCGGTGGAACTTGCGCAACGCGAGTTTCCTGATTCTGATTTAAGACATATTCTTGTGCATGGCCAGACCGTTCAACCAGATCAACTGGAGAGTCTGGCGGCGCTTGGAATGGCTGTCTCGTTTTTCCCAAGCCATACCTATTTTTGGGGTGATTGGTATCGTCAGATATTATTTGGCGAGGAACGTACGGCTTTTATAAGCCCACTGGCGTCGGCAAGAAATGCCGGGGTGCGGTTCAGCTTGCACACTGACGCACCGGTCACGCCTATCGATCAGTTGCAAGTAGCCTGGAGCGCCAATCAACGTAAAACATTAACGGGAGCTGTTGTTGGGGCTGAAGAATCTATTTCGATACTCCACGCTTTGCGGGCTATGACTATCGATGCCGCTTGGCAGAGCGGTCTCGAAGCAGATCGTGGGTCGATCGAAGTTGGCAAGCTGGCTGACTTTGTTGTTATGTCAGACGACCCGACTACGGTGGATGATATTCGTCAGTTACAAATTGAGGCGGTTTACATCGGCGCTAAAGAAATGTACCGAAATAACAGTCGTTGATCTGAACAGTCAGTTTTACGCGAGCAAATCAAGCCAGGTTGAAAAACGGTGTTTCGATCTCCAATTCTGATAGGAGCACACGGTGTTTTGCTGTCGGCAGATTTTTTCCCACTTGATATTTCGCGTGCAATTGTATTTCGTCGAGTTCGCGCATGTCGAGAAGTCGGTAAGACAGTTCAGCTTTGCTGTCCGAATCGGCTTCTAGTGCTAGAGCCAGACGGTTGGCGAAATGAGCCCGTGTTTCAACCAGTCCATTAGTCGGGTCTTGATGCCTGACAGGTATGAGCGGAAAAATGAAATCACCTTGATACCAGACAGGTTTCATCCTTGCCGAATGTTTGGCGACACCGAGAAATTTTGCCAACACAGGGTCGCCCGTCAATGCTCGGGCTGGTACAAATCCGGTGTCTTGAAAGAAAAGGGTCACTTTTTTGCCAAGGTAAGCAGCTTGCAAGGTCATGCCCAACGCTGAATGACTACTGATAGCGCCATCGAGCACTAAATGATATTGATTGCCACGCCGTGCAAGTATCATGTCTGCGGTTTGCGAAGCTTTACTTGTCGAGCTTATTGACGTCTGGGTAGAAATGTCAGGCCTTGAACCAAGTGACGTTATAACTGTTGTGCTGAGCGCGACATCATCTGCGCGTGTTGTTTTCGCGTTGGTTTGTGGTCGGTTTGATGGTTTCTGCTGGAATGCACCATATGCAGTCGTGGGCCGGTGCGCAGCAAGATAGCGACGTCCGTAAGTTTGATGGATGATTCGTTGCCCTTCGCGATCGTTGGAGACCTGAATCTCGATCGGATAGTTACCTTCGGGCAGAGAGCTTGTATCCAGCAAGTTGTACCCTGCATCGAGAATGTCAGAAGTTTTCTCATCACCATCGACGAGCAGGCGAACTTCGCTTTGTTGCGTTAGATTTATTGCCACAGGCGTGGCAAGTTCCGCAGTGGTTGTGCTTGTTTTATCAGGAGGAGGGGCGCTAAACGATTGTATCCATTCTGACGCGGTCACCCTTTGCTCGACTGCTGAAGCAATTTGTGTTGGTTGATAAATGGCAGGGCGCGGTTCGTCTTTCGCAGCTGGCGTTGAATGGCGTTGCGACGAAGATGATGCGACTTTAACGGGCTTTGCGGTATCAGGCTCTTGATTGTTCTGTTTGTTAGCTACTTTGGGAGTCAGGACTGCACTAACACCGCTTAGTTGTTCGCCATCGTTACCTCGACCTGTGCGTTCCAGCTTCAACACTTTCCAGCGACAAGACGATTGCACTGTGTGTGCGCAACCACGTTCCGCATATGAATCCAGAATTTTTTGTAACTGACCAAACCCGACTTTGTTGAGGTTTATTTTGCCGTCTTTATAGTGGTCTTGATTGAGTTGCTCTCCTGCATTGGCAACGGTGACAAATCGCGGTTCGCGATCAGCGTTTGCCGCAGGTTTCAGCTTAGAGTTTGTATTCGACGCATCAGTGCTGATCGAATTGGTGTCGATGGAGGGCTCGCCAGCTTGAACCGATGCACTGTAGCTGACAAGCAGAACCGGAATGCTGGCCTTGCGCACTGTGATCGTTGGGTACTTTGCCAAAGGGAGGCGACTCCTGTCGAGTACATCTATTGAAATGATCGCTGATTTTATACTGGATTACGCCCTGTTGCAGGCGTCAGCTTGCGCATGTAAAAGACGTTTTTTTGTCGGAACCATGCAAGCGGGCGAAATAAGCTGCTGGTAAAGTGCTTCTGGCATATTCAGGAGATATTTCACATGCCACTTTCGATGAGCCGCGATGTATTCATCACCTGCGCCGTGACAGGCTCTGGTGGCTCGCAAGACAAATCGCCGCATGTGCCACGTAGTCCGGCAGAAATTGCAGCCAGCGCTATCGAGGCTGCCAAGGCTGGTGCGGCGGTCGTGCATTGTCACGTCAGAGAGCCGGACAGCGGTGCGCCTAGTCGAAAGCTTGAGTACTATCGTGAAGTCACCGATCGTATTCGTGACAGTGACGTTGATGTTGTACTGAATCTGACAGCAGGCATGGGTGGAGATATGGTGCTCGGTCCGTCGTCTTCACCGTTACCACTCGACGAGAAGGGGTCTGACATGATTGGTGCTGAAGAACGCCTTGCTCATGTCGCTGAGTGTCTGCCCGAGATCTGTACACTCGACTGCGGCACGATGAATTTCGCCGAAGCTGATTATGTCATGGTGAATACGCCTGGCATGTTACGGGATATGGCCAAGCGGATTCAGTCACTGGGTGTGCGTCCCGAGATTGAAGCATTCGATACAGGGCATCTGTGGTTTTCTCAGCAACTGGTTGATGAAGGCTTGATTACATCTCCGGTACTCGTGCAGTTATGTATGGGTATTCCCTGGGGCGCACCTAATGATTTGAATACATTTATGGCGATGGTCAATGCCATGCCCAAAGACTGGGAGTTTTCCGCGTTCTCGATAGGGCGCGATGAAATGGCTTACGCCGCCGCTGCAGTGCTCGCTGGGGGAAATGTTCGCGTTGGGCTTGAGGATAACCTGTACCTTGCCAGAGGGCAGCTCGCAACCAATGCACAACTGGTGGAACGAGCTGCAAATATCGTGAGCGGCATGGGGGCTAATATCATCGGGCCTGCGGATGTTCGAAAACGCCTGGCATTGACTAAACGTGCGCCAGTCGATAACGGCGTTTCCTGACGTGCACTGATAATCGGGTGTGTGACGAGCGCACCGTCAGAACTACCAACGTGAGGAACACCGAGTGCAGTTTGGACTGAACGAAGAGCAGCAACTGATTGTCGATACTGTCAGACAATTTGTCGAGCAGGAAATTTACCCACATGAGGACTCCGTTGAAAAAAGCGGTGTTGTACCTCGTGAGTTGGGAGACTCGATCAAACAGAAGTGTATCGATGCCGGGTTTTATGCCGCCAACTTGCCAGAGGAGGTAGGTGGTGGTGGTTTGGGGCATCTTGATTTTACCCTGCTTGAGCGAGAGCTTGGTCGAGGGTCAATGGCGTTAAATCATTTCTTTGGCCGACCATCAGGTATTCTGATGGGGTGCAACGAGGCGCAACGCGAGCGCTATCTGTTGCCCGCTGCCAGAGGTGAGAAGTTTGACGCTCTTGCCATGACTGAACCAGATGCTGGCTCTGATGTACGCGGTATGAAGTGCACGGCTGTTGCTGATGGCGATGACTGGATTGTCAATGGCAGTAAACATTTCATTTCACATGCGAATGTGGCTGATTTTGTCATCGTGTTTATCGCCACTGGTGTAGAACAAACTCCTCGTGGTGAGAAAAAACTGATCAGTTGTTTTCTGGTGGACCGCGGAACACCAGGGTTCGATATTTTGCCGGGCTACGAGTCGGTATCGCATCGTGGATACCAGAACTGTATCTTGTCCTTCTCCGATTGCCGATTGTCGAGTGCGCAAATTCTTGGCGATGTGCATCGCGGTTTTGATCTGGCTAATAACTGGTTGTATGGCACGCGTCTGACGGTGGCTGCCATGTGTGTGGGCCGTGCGCGTCGTGTGTTTGAAATGGCTTTGCCCTATGCGGCGGAACGAAAACAATTCGGCCAGACTATTGGTCGATTTCAAGGGGTGTCTTTTCAATTGGCGGATATGATCACTGAAATAGATGCGGCGGACTGGTTGACGTTGTCAGCGGCATGGCGTCTTGATCAGGGTTTGTCGGCAAACCGTGAAATTGCCAGCGCCAAACTTTATGCGTCTGAAATGCTTGCTCGGGTTACCGATGCTGCGCTTCAGATCTTCGGTGGAATGGGATTGATGAACGATTTACCGCTTGAGCGCTTTTGGCGTGATGCACGGGTTGAGCGTATCTGGGATGGTACGAGTGAAATTCAGCGTCATATCATCAGTCGTGATCTTTTACGACCCTTGGGTTCCTGATTCATGATCGATCGCTTTCGTCGTTTGTTTCGACCGGCTTCCATCGCCGTTTTTGGTGGTACCTGGGCTGAAAATGTTATCGAGCAATGTCAGGCTCATGGATTCGCTGGAGACATATGGCCGGTCCATCCGAGCCGAGACGCCATGGCGGGTATTCCCTGCGTCAAGAGTATCGATGACTTGCCAGGTGTGCCCGATGCAAGTTTCATCGGTGTCAATCGTGAGGCGACCATCGAGATTGTCGAACAGTTATCCAGGCGTGAAGCGGGTGGCGCAATATGCTTCGCATCTGGCTTCAGTGAGGCCGCTGCTGAAGATGAGTTAGCCGAAGCCTTGCAAGCCAGATTGTTGGAGGCCGCAGCTGACATGCCTATGGTTGGTCCAAATTGTTATGGTTTTATTAATTATGTCGATGGTGCGATGTTGTGGCCAGATCAACATGGTGGTCAAAAGGTCGATAGCGGTGTAGCGCTCATAACTCAATCGTCGAACATTGCCATCAATCTCACCATGCAACAGCGCGGTTTGCCGATCGCTTATGTATTGACTGTGGGTAATCAGGCACAGTCAAGCCTCGCGGATCTTGCAGCGGCAGTTCTTGATGACGATAGAGTGACCGCTTTGGGTTTGCATATTGAAGGGTTCAAGGATGTTCGTGCTTTCGAAGCACTTGCGGCTCTGGCCCACAAGAAAAAAATCCCGATCGTCGCACTTAAAACGGGTGAGACAGCTTCTTCGCGCGCCGCTCTGGTATCACATACACGTTCGATTTCTGGTGATGATGCCGCGAGCGATGCATTTCTGAAAAGGCTAGGTATCGCAAGAGTACGTAGCTTCAACATCTTGATTGAAACACTGAAGGTATTGCACACCTACGGTGTTATGAGTGGCAGACGACTCGTTTCAATGAGTTGCTCTGGAGGAGAAGCTGCACTGCTAGGCGATGCTGCTGTACGACATGGGCTTGAGTGTCCGGATCTCGAATCAGCCCAGCGTGACCAATTGCGTGAAGTATTAGGTAAACGCGTTGCTTTGGCCAATCCACTCGATTACCACACTTATATATGGAATGATTCAGATGCAATGATGGCCATGATGCGTGCCGCGATGACCGGTCCGTTTGATTGCAGTGTCCTGATTCTGGATTTTCCGCGGCTTGACCGCTGTGAGGCGCCTTCGTGGGATGTTGCGCTGGATGCCTATATAAAAGCTGGAGAAACATTCAAAGGTCTGCAGGCAGTTTTGGCAACCTTGCCTGAAAATTTGCCTGAGTCTGTTAGTCAGAAGTTACTGGCAGCGAATATTGTCCCTTTATTAGGAGTTGATGATGGACTTGCTGCATTGTCGGTAGCCGCGTGGTTAGGTCGTCGTGCAGGCGGTTCATTGCCACCACCAGTCTGGTTAAGTGAATATTCTTTGGGAGACTCAGTTGAAGTTCTGGTCACAGGCTTGCGTCTCGTATCTGGTTCCAACGATAGCAAGCGTGGCAACGCACGTAAAATGAGCGACGACGTTTGGGGGCGTCATGCCGCAGAAGCCTCGAGGCGACCCAACAATCGTCTGCTTGATGAAATCGCAGCGAAACGGTGGCTGGCTCGTTACGGCAGTATCGTGCCAACCGGCGTTCGTTTGTCGTTTGCTGATGTTCGATCGTCAAGACGTCTGAGCCGAGCGCTCGATAAGGCATCGCCAGTGTTATCGTACCCGCTGGTTGCAAAAGGATTGGGTGTTGTCCACAAAAGTGATGTCAATGCCATACAACTCGACATCGATGATCGGCGTCGCCTTGAGCGTGCCATTCGTAATATTGAGTGTGACGGTGGATGTCTGATTGAGGAGCAAATTACTGATGGAGTAGCGGAGCTGTTGGTTAGCGTTGTTCCGGATGCTGTTCACGGTCTGGTGCTGACAATAGCTGCTGGCGGTGTTCATGCAGAAATTCTAGGTGATGCGTGTCAGGCATTACTTCCTGTGTCTCGGTCGGAAGTTGATGACATGCTGAGTTCGTTGCGTTGTAATGCGCGGCTTCGTGGCTATCGAGGAGGAGCAATGGTTGATCGTCGCGCCTTGCTTGATGCCATTGATGCTATTCAGCAGGCTGCATTGCAACTCGGTCCCCGATTGGTCGAGCTTGAAGTGAATCCATTGATCTGTGCTCCTGACCGATGTGTAGCGGTCGACGCGTTGATAGCCGTTCGCGATCTTCCGCTGAGTTAAACGACGATGCTGTACTTTGTCACTTCAACAATAAAAGGTTAGACATTACGATGATCGAATTGAATTCCGGCCCCATTCAGACACGACGTGAAGAGACGATTCTTGAAGTGATCATTGATCGTCCCAAGGCCAATGCAATTGATTTGGTTACCAGTCGATTGATGGGTGATGTCTTTATGGATTTTCGTGATGATGACTCACTACGTATAGCCATATTACGTGCACAGGGCGAAAAATTCTTCTCCGCTGGTTGGGACTTGAAAGCCGCGGCGGATGGCGATGCGGTTGATGGCGACTATGGTATCGGTGGTTTTGGTGGTTTGCAGGAGCTCGGTAACCTTAATAAACCGGTTATCTGTGCGGTCAATGGTATCTGCTGTGGAGGCGGGCTTGAAATAGCTTTGTCTTGTGATTTGATCATAGCGAGCGACAACGCGACGTTTGCGTTACCTGAAATACGCTCCGGCACTGTTGCTGATGCGGCTTCGATCAAATTGCCAAAACGCATTCCTTATCATGTAGCTATGGACTTGTTGTTGACCGGACGTTGGTTTGATGCAGATGAAGCCCTTCGCCTTGGTTTGCTCAAATCTGTTGTTTCTCCGAATGATCTGCATGAGGAGGTTTGGTCTCTGGCACGTCATCTCGCCTCCGGACCACCGTTGGTCTATGCCGCTATCAAGGAAGTGGTGCGTGAAGCGGAAGACATGCGCTTTCAGGACATGCTCAGTCGCGTGAGCAAGCGCCAGTTACAGACAGTCGACAAACTTTACAGCTCTGAAGATCAGCTGGAAGGGGCCAAGGCATTTGCCGAGAAGCGTGATCCTGTTTGGCGTGGTCGCTAACCGATTCTCATGTGAACGGGACGAAAAACAACTGGACGTATCACTGCCTTAATTACTATATGAACGCGTTCGAACAGCCGATATAAGGGCGAATTTCGTTCGAAAATTTGCCTTTTCCCCAAGATAATCAACCGCTTGGCGAGGTCCGACCCGACACATCACTCCACAGTGACGCTTTTGGCGAGGTTGCGGGGTTGGTCGACATCGCGTTTCAGGGCGAGCGCGGTGTAGTAGGCGAGCAGTTGCAGGTTGATGCCGAGCACGATGGGTTGTAGCAGCGGATCGATGTATGGCGCAGTCAGGAGATGGTCGGCTAGCTCACTAATGCGTTTTGTGTCGCTGGCATCGCTCAGTGCGATGACGGGTGCGCCGCGTGCCTTGATTTCTTCAAGTGAGGATAAAGTTTTTCTCAACAATTCTGTTTCGGGTAATACGACCACGCAAGGAGTTTTTTTGGTTACCAGTGCCAACGGACCATGTTTGAGTTCGGAGGCGGGATAAGCCTCGGCATGTATATAGGAAATTTCCTTGAGCTTCTGCGCACCTTCAAGGGCTACAGGAAAGCCTGCGGTACGCCCAACGTAGAATGCACTGGATGCGGATTTTATGCTGTTGGCGATTTTTTTAACGTGTTCCCGGTTTTCAAGTACTGATGCAACAGCGCCAGGCAATGCTTCGAGTGACTCCACAAGATGGGCGCCGCGCTGTGGTGATACATCTCGCAATCGCCCGAGCATCACTGCCAGCAAGGCGAAAACGGTCAGCATGCTGGTGTAGGCCTTGGTTGAGGCAACTGAGACCTCAGGTCCGGCATGCATATAGATTCCACCATCAACCTCTCTAGCTATCGTGCTGCCAACGCTGTTGACAATGCCGAGAACAAACCCGCCCTTGCGTCGAATTTCACGCAAGGCGGCGAGTGTGTCAAACGTTTCACCTGACTGGCTGACAACGATATACAAGGTATTGCTTTCAATCACCGGATTGCGATAACGAAATTCCGCAGCCGCTTCTGCATCGCACGGGATCCTGGCAAGTTCTTCAATCATGTGCGCTCCTGCCATGCCGGCATAAAACGCAGAGCCACAGCCGAGTATCTTTATGCGTCGGGTCTCCAGCAGATCTCTTGGTTGCAGGTTAAGGCCGCCGAGATGAGTGGTTGAGAAGCGATGATCTATACGACCACGCAGGGTGCGCTCGATGGTTTCCGGTTGATCCAGTATTTCTCTGAGCAGGAAGTGTGCGTGACCACCCTTGTCGTAGTCTTCTGCCGCTCCTTGCAAGGTTGTCCGAGTTTTTTGGCTCGGCGCTGCATCGAGCGTCGTTACAGAGAAGCCTTCAGGTGATAATTCAGCGATCTCACCATCGTCAAGATGAACGATCTCACGCGTATAGCGAGACAGTGCCGACATGTCTGAAGCGGCGAGCATTTCCCCGTCGCCGATGCCCAGAATGACAGGGCTGCCATTGCGTGCAACGACGATCGTTTTTGGTGATTCACTGTCAACGACAGCAAGTCCATAGGTGCCTTGTACCATCGCGAGCGTTTCACGTGTGCGTTCAATCAGACTGCCGCTTGCCATTGCAATCAAATGGGCAAACAACTCGGTATCTGTTTCTGATTTGAACTCTACACCCTGAGCAAGCAAACGTTGCTTGAGAATATCGGCATTCTCAATGATGCCGTTATGAACCACCGCTATGCGTTCTGAGGTGTCAAGGTGAGGATGCGCATTCTCATCAGTTGGCGCGCCGTGAGTTGCCCATCGAGTATGGCCAATGCCACAGTTGCCTGACAAGCTTGATGGCAGCAGTGCTTCGAGCATCGATAACTTGCCGGCCGACTTGTAGTGACGCAGACGTTTGCGTGCAATCAACGCCAGCCCGGCGGAGTCGTATCCTCGGTACTCAAGGCGCTTGAGTCCGTCAAGTAAAATCGGTCCGGCCGTTTTCGAACCCGTATAGGCGATAATCCCGCACATGATGCAGCGCTTCCTGGTTATCCGTAGATGGTCCGCCGGATTTGTCGCTCGGTCATCGGTTCAGCTGTGAACCGATAGCTGGCGAGCTCTTCCTGCAGGCGTTGGTAAATCGTCGAATTGTTCAATCCGGTTTTTTGTAACTCATGGTGTCGCCGGCGGATGAAATCTGCAGGCGCCTCGTGATAGAAGGCGAGCACCTCAATGACCAGTCGTGTCGCCTCAGACGCATCAAGCGTGCTGTGACGACACAGATGGTCAACGAGCTCGTCGGGCAGCTGATCCGTCGACATGGCAGGAAGATGGACTGAATTGGATAAGGGGGCAAATATTTTGCCCGAATTAGGGTAGAAATATGGCGAAACTGCCTATGAAAGATCTTTTCTGCGACGCGAATCCAGTGCTTCCAGGGGTATACCTGTTGAAAGGCTATGCAGATTCGAGCCTGTTGTTGCCTCATTTGATGGCGATTGTCGACGCGGCGCCTTTACGTCAGATGGAAACGGGTCGCGGATTCAAAATGTCGGTGTCGCAAACCAATTGCGGGCAGGTGGGCTGGGTGTCGGATCGACGCGGTTATCGTTATGAAGCGGATGATCCACTTACGGGGAGGCCATGGCCTGAAATGCCGGAGGCATTCAGCCGCTTGGCCTCCAAGGCTGCTGCTGAGGCTGAATTTGCAGATTTTTACCCCGATGCGTGCCTGATCAACCGATACTCACCCGGTACTCAGATGGGCGCACATCGGGACACCGACGAGCAGGATTTCTCGCAGCCTATTGTCTCGGTCTCGCTCGGCATTCCGGCTCGTTTCTATATCATTGGGTCTGAGCGGCGTGGTCATTCGACGGCAATAGATCTTGAGGATGGTGATGTTGTCGTATTCGGTGGCCTCGCAAGGCGGTACTATCATGGTGTGCGCAAGTTAAAAGCCAGGACTGATTCCCAATTTGGCGCATACCGCTGGAATCTGACGTTTCGTCGGGCGCTATAAGTTATCAGTTCACAACGATTGAATGACCACCCAACACCCCCTGACTACCATCTGCGCTCCGTTTTCGGCAAAAGTTCATGATTCAGTTTTGCGCGTTTCAAAGTGTTTGGTCTGAGTAGCATGTGCTCTCGCTTGCTATTTCTGCTGATGTGCCTGCTATTTTCGGCATCGACTGCGTTTGCCGATCAGAGTGTTTTGACTGCCGTCGGCTTGGATTCAGTTGATCCAGACAAAACGCAGAGTCCGGTTGGGTCCGAGAGCTCTCTTGCCCCAACGATTGCGCCCATCGATACAGTCCATCTCAATGTGGGGATCAAGTGGGAGTTCTTCTTTCGCGGACGCTCGAGGTCCGGCAAGCCACCCATCATGATTGGTGTGGCTTTGCCATCGGGGGCCGTCATGACAGATGTCGGAGACGGCTGGTCTCTCGTCTATTGGCAGCCGCAGGCCAAAGACGTGGGTCGTCATTTTTTGACTATTCGAGCAATGGACAAAGACGATCCGAATCTTGTATTTGAACGAGACATCGAGATTGAAGTTCGCGGGGCTGGCAGCAATCAAGAGAGCCAGTTAATAAGTCCAGCTGCCGCAAACCCAGGGCGCTCTGTAACCAGCGTAAATGGTGGTTCACGTCAGGCGCCGACGCTTGGACCGATAGCCACGCATATTGTCAGTGCCGGGAAACTGTTGACGATTAAAGTAGCCCCAGATCACGATCATGCACTGCCGCCGATTATTCTTATTGATAGACTGCCCGCTAACGCCAGTTTCGACGTTAATGAAGATGGCAGTCGGACGTTTTTTTGGCCAACCAGTAACCGCGATCAAGGACAACACCGATTTCGTTTTACTGTCATTCACCCCGACGATGCGTCGCTGAAATCGACACGAGAAATGACGGTTATCGTGGGTGATCCGTCAACGCAATCAACTATTCCTGCGGAAAACTGACTCACACAAGCTAATATCCTGGTTTGATGTCGTTTGATGTCGTTTGATGTCGTTTGATG
>CAYUZB010000083.1:14054-16798 GCA_964449565.1 uncultured Granulosicoccaceae bacterium
GGTGTCGGTGTCGGTGTTGCGATCAAACCTGTGTCTCGATCAGTATCTCTCACATTAGTGTAAGCTGCGAAATTGATCCTGAGGCGCTTACTTGATTCAATTTCGCACACTGCCCGATAATGTCAAAGGTGCCTTGATCCTTATGATAGCGGCCTTTGGTTTTGCCCTGATGGCGGCGCTAATCAAACTTGCCGGTTCTCGATTGCCGGTCACTCAGATACTCTTTGTTCGTCAAATTGGCATGGTTATCATGCTATTGCCCGTACTTGTCACGCATTTTCCTGACGTGGTGAGAACCCAGCGATTTGATCTGCAGCTGACACGTGTACTCTTTGCACTGATCGCCATGTTGTGTGGGTTCACGGCTATCATACATATGCCGTTGGCGGAGGCAACTGCACTCGGATTTGCCAAGAGCTTCTTTGTCACGATTTTCGCGGTCATCGTATTGAAGGAAACCGTTGGGGTCTATCGATGGTCGGCGGTTGCGATCGGCTTCATAGGCGTCCTGATCATGTTACGCCCGGGAACAGACAGCTTCTCGATCTATGGTTTGATGGCAGTGATTGGCGCTGCCAGCGCGGGTTTTGTCATGGTGATCATTCGTTTGTTATCGCGCTCTGACTCGCCCAATACCATCCTGATGTTTCAGGCCGTCGGTGTGGCTATTGTGATGATCGTGCCAGCGATTCTTAACTGGGTGCCGCCGACACCGAGGGAGTGGGCGATTCTCGCAGCCATTGGCTTTGTGTCTTTTTTTGCGCAAAAAGCCAATATTTATGCGTTTAAATTCGGTGAGGCATCAATGCTTGCATCGCTCGATTATGTGCGACTTATCTATGCCACTTTGTTTGGCTGGCTTCTATTCAGCCAGTTGCCTGGCGTTGCGACTTGGGTCGGTGCGGGAATTATCGTGTTGGCATCCATATACACGGTACGTCGCGAATCGAGACGTAAGAAACTGTTGGCCTCTGATCCGGTAGCACGAGGGATGCAGGGAAGTTGAAGTTATTGCTCGAGGTATTGCGATACCTCAATCAGGTTCCCATCCGGGTCACGAAAATAGACTGACTCGATTGCTCCCAGTGCGCCAGTGCGTTCGACAGGGCCCTGTTCAATAGTTATCTGCTTTCTCTCGAGATGTTCGATTACGTCCTGCATAGGAGCAGTTGTTATCAGGCAAAGATCAGCCGAGCCAGGTACTGCGTGACGGGCTTTGGGTTCGAATTCATGTTCGACTTCATGCAGGTTGATCTTTTGCTGACCGAACATCAGCGCATGCCTGCCATCACCGAATCGGGTCGCTACCATGCCCAGTACATTTGAATAGAAGCTGACTGTGTCTTCGATGGAAGTCACTGTCAGAACCAGATGATCGAGTCGGGTAATCAGAAACACGTCAGACACCATATTGATAGAAGGGTGTCAGGGTACAACGAAAAAGGCCCGCGAAAGCGGGCCTTTGGTTCGTAATATCGGTTTTTTGAGATTACTTGTTTTGGTCTTTCATCTCGAGACTTACTGCCAATTCGTTCAATCGATCAGCGTATTCGATGTAACTGTCAAGATCGCCCTTGCGCAAGACTACACGGCTGCTGTAGTCACCCTTTGACAATGCTTCAACATGGCGGGAAAACGGTCGCATTGGCCCGAGCAACTTGTGTGTATAGGCGACGCATACGGCGGCCAGCAACAGGATGTACAGAACAAATAAAGCGCCACAGTAGCGGAACAGATGGACAAGTTGAATTTCGATCATCTCGCCGTAGTAGGAACTTGGGTCAGCCTTGCCGGTGAAGATGCCGATCAGGTCGCTGAAGGCGAAATACAGAAACGCGCCTAGCAGGATCGCCACCAGTGCGGTCGAGCCAAGCATGTACATCAGCAGTTTAAATTGCAGAAACGGCTGCCACACCGCATTGACAACCTTGCGTTGTTGTGACTGCTTGTCAGCGGTCATTGCTGACTGATCAAGAACGTCTGTGTGACTCATCGAAATTCGCCAATGCTATTACTATTGTTAGGTATCGGGTTTCAAACCCTTGCTCTGAAGCCCTGTACCGGGTCTGAATGCGATTCATCTCCGCTAATCGGTCAGAGTGAGGACTGATTCACGTTCAAACTGTGAAGCCTGTCTGCGTTAAGATCGGGTCAGGTAAATCACATCCGGGGTCTAAAATGGTCTATTCGCTAGCTGGGCAAGCGCCAAAAATTCCGAGCTCCTGTTTTATCGCGCCCGGCGCCATGCTGATCGGCAATATCGAACTCGATGATCAAGTCAGCATCTGGTTCAATGCGGTTCTGCGTGGCGACAACGCGCTGATCAAGATCGGTCAGGGCAGCAATATTCAGGATGGTGCAGTATTGCATGTCGATGAAGATGCGCCATTGTCGATCGGCAGGCGGGTGACTGTCGGGCACAAGGTGATGCTGCATGGCTGCACTATTGGCGATGGCAGTCTGATTGGTATGAATGCAGTGGTGCTCAATGGTGCTGTTATCGGTAAGAACTGCCTGATAGGGGCTAATGCGCTTGTAACCGAAGGTATGCTGATACCTGATGGTTCTCTGGTGCTGGGCTCTCCCGCGAAACACATTAAGCCCTTGAACGATAAAGCGCTGGCCGGATTGCAGGATGCGGCACAACATTATATCGACAAGATAGATGTCTATAACAATGGGCTTCGCGAGGTGTCCTAACTGGCCTACTTGGGTGTTGTTGTAAATTTTTTGATATAGTTTTC
>CAYUZB010000084.1:0-12139 GCA_964449565.1 uncultured Granulosicoccaceae bacterium
TGGCTGCCGTGGACAGTACTCATCGGTGTGATTGCTTACAGTGGCTGGCGCCTGGGTGGCATGGGGGTCATGTTGCTGACCACATTCTTGTCAAGCATGGTCATGTTGACTGGTTTCTGGGAACCCGCGATGCTAACGGTTTATCTCGTTTTCTCAGCGGTGTTGATTTGTGTCGCGATTGGCGTACCGATCGGAATCTGGGCGTCTCGCTCGCCATTGGTAGCGCGTGTCGTCATGTCGATCTGCGATACCTTGCAAACTTTCCCGTCGTTCATTTATCTGATCCCGGTCATCATGTTGTTCAAGGTCGGGGACTTGTCCAATATCATCGCCATCCTCGCTTATGCCACAGTGCCAGCGATACGCTATACCTATCTGGGATTGATGCGGGTACCGGAAGTGTTGAAAGAAGCAGCCACGGCAAACGGCTGTAACCGTTGGCAAAAATTCTACAAGGTTGAATTGCCGTATGCCTTGCCAGAGATGATGCTCGGGGTTAACCAGACCATCATGATGGCGCTGGCAATGACGGCTATCACCGCACTGATCGGTTCACGTGATCTCGGTCAGGAAATTTACCGAGCGCTACCAACGGCTGATACCGGTCGCGGCGTTTTGGCAGGTTTAAGTATCGCGGCCATTGGCATTATTGCCGATCGCTTGATAAACGCCTGGGCGAAGGAGCGCAAGCGCAGGTTGGGGATCGAATCATGAGGTTTGAAACGCCGTACGAACGTCGTGGTGTGTTAACTCCGGGACTGCCGATCTTGCCCGACGATGTCGAACGACATCCTATTCCCGGAGGCGGCTCACGTGCACTCTCAATTGACGCTGGCGACGAGATCAGTCTGTTGAATTTTGCCGGTCTGCAACGTGCGGAAATGGTTTTCTTTACGCCCGATGGAAAATCTGATGCCGGCATGTTGGGCGCGAGTGGTTCGGGCACACCGCTGGGAATGCAAGATACCTTGCAATACGGTGGTAGCAGTGGTCAACGCGTATTGTCAGCATTAAAAACGGCAGGGTTTGATCTCGCACGCGCTGATGCTGTGTCGGTTTTTAATGACGCGAGTCGGGCCGGGGATATGGAGACTTTTCACGCAGCGACCGACGGCTTGTTGATTGTCTGTGCACCGGGCGGGCCCATGTCACCGGATGCGCAAGATGTACCGTCAGATATCATCTTGTATCGACGTCGCAGCAAACCGGCGACAGCCAAAGGCAGTATGCAGGCACCCGATCCCCTGGCCGACCCATTGCTTGATGAAAACATTCTGCCGGGTCACGCCTTTGCCTATGAAGTCAAGGCAGGTCAATTCATTCAGGTACTGGACGTCAAGGGCAGGGAGTGTTCCGATTTTCAGGCCTTTTCGAGACGCGCCCTCGACAAAGGGCTTGAGCGCGAGATCGATCCAACTACGACGCGCTCCTTGATGGGTTCCTTGTACCCAACACCTGGCATATTCTCAAAGTATTTCAGCGTTGATCATGAACCGCTGGTTGAAATTGTTCAGGATACTTGTGGTCGGCACGATACGTTTGGCCTTGCCTGCACAGGACGCTATTACGATGATCTGGGTTACCCGGGTCATATCAATTGCTCAGACAATATGAACATTGAATTGGGTCATTTCTCTGTCAAACCTAGAGGTGGATGGCCTGCGATCAACTTCTTTTTCAATACACTGCTTGACGATACCAATGCACTGGGTATGGATGAGCCTTGGTCACGCCCGGGCGATTACGTGATGCTGCGTGCACTCACCGATCTGGTTTGTGTCAGCAGTGCTTGCCCGTGTGATGTCGACCCAGCCAACGGTTGGAACCCGACCGATATTCAGCTCAGGGTTTATCACGAAAAGGAATCCTTTAAACGTTCAATCGGTTGGCGCAAGTCACCGGAGGCAGATGTGGAAGAAACCAAAGAGACCGGTTTTCATGAGTGTTTCTCGCGTCATACGCGTGACTTTGTAGAGTACAACGGTTTTTGGTTGGCGAACCAGATGAGAGATCATGGGGCGACCGCCGAGTACTGGGCCTGTCGTGAGAAAGCTGCGATCATGGATTTATCTCCGCTGCGCAAGTACGAAGTCACCGGGCCGGATGCTGAGGCACTGATGCAACTTGCCGTTACCCGCAACATCAAGAAGCTCAGTGTTGGCCAGGTGGTGTATACGGCGATGTGTTACGAGCATGGAGGCATGATCGATGATGGTACGGTGTATCGTTTGGGAGACACCAATTTTCGCTGGATCGGGGGTAATGATGAATCCGGTTTATGGCTACGTGAACTCGCAGAATCACGCGGGCTGAATGCCTGGGTACGCTCGTCAACTGATCACTTATGTAACGTTGCCGTACAAGGTCCGCTGTCACGTGAAATTCTTGATCAGGTTATTTGGACACCTCCGGCACAAGCTACCATCAATGAACTGGGCTGGTTTCGTTTCACCATTGGGCGTATGCATGATTTTCATGGTGCGCCAGTGGTCGTGAGTAGAACGGGTTATTCCGGTGAGTTGGGTTACGAAGTGTTTTGTCACCCCAAGGATGCAACCTCGGTCTTTGATTCGATCTGGGAGGTAGGCGAACCAAAAGGCATGTTGCCTTTGGGACTGGCGGCACTTGATATGTTACGTATCGAATCAGGTTTGATCTTCGCCGGTTATGAGTTCAGTGATCAGACCAATCCTCTGGAGGCGGGTATCGGTTTTACGGTTCCACTCAAATCAAAGGAAGACGACTTCATTGGTCGAGCGGCAATTGCCGAACGTAAGGAGCATCCGCAGAAAGTGCTTGTCGGCTTGGATATCGAAGGTGGGGTCGTGCCTTCGAACGGTGATTGTATTCGTATGGGAAAAGCGCAAGTCGGAGAAATTACATCGGCTGTAAAATCACCCATTCTCGGCAAGGTGATCGCTTTGGCACGTGTTGACGTCACGCATGCTGCTGCCGGTACTGCGATAGAAGTTGGGCAGCTCGATGGTCAGCAGAAGCGGTTAAAGGCAACCGTTTGCGCGTTCCCACATTTTGATCCGACCAAGGAACGTGTGAAGGGAAACTACGATTTGGCTGATGCCAACTGCTGATACAAGTTATGGCAGCCCCTACTGGTGGGATGATGCTGGCGCGCCGCGCGCAACTGATGATGATCTGCAGAGTCGCTGTGATCTTCTAATTATCGGTGCCGGCTATACCGGTCTAAGCGGTGCTTTGGCGGCACATGATGCCGATGTATCCGTTCAGGTTATAGACGGAGACATTCCGGGAGTAGGGGCATCGTCACGTAATGGTGGGATGTTTGGTGCACACCCGCGTTTTAGTGTGGCTATCATGGAAAAACGCTTTGGCCGCGCAGTTGCAGCGGGGATCTACGCGGAAGCCTCTATCGCAGAACAATTTGTGAGAGATCTCATTGCTCGAGAAAAAATTGACTGCGAGTTGCAAGACGTTGGCCGCATTCAACTTGCCTGGACGAAAAAACATTTTGCGCAGCAGCAGCATCTTGTGCAGAGCGTCGCTCGGCTGAGTGATATGCAGCTAGAGCTGGTAACTCGCGAATCTCTCGATGAAGAGATACACACCGAGCAGTATTACGGGGGTATTCGTTTTCCGCGACACGCTGGTCTGCACCCGCTGAAGTATCATCGGGGCTTGTGCAAGGCAGTACGTCAACGCGGCGTGCCAGTGTTGTCTCATTGCGAAGCACAAGGTATCAGGCAGCGAGCTGATAGTGGTTTTGATGTGGATACATCGAAAGGGCGTGTCCGTGCCGAAAAAATTATGGTCGCAACCAATGGTTATACGAGTAGTGGAGATGCAGCGCCGCTGCGTTGGCTACAGCAACGAGTCTTTCCGCTACCGAGCTTTTTGATCGCGACCGAAGCCATATCTCGTAACCGACTTCAGGCATTGGCCCCTGGCGGAAGAATGATGGTCGAAACCCGGGCGCGCCATTCCTACTATCGATTGTCGCCTGACGGTACCCGCATTTTGTTTGGGGGGCGTGCCTCAATGATCCCTACTGAACCGGAACAAGCCGCTCGGCGTTTACGCAAGACGATGCTTGAAGTGTGGCCGTCGCTGGATGATGTTGAAATAAGTCATAGCTGGTCCGGTAACACAGGATATGCCTTCGGTCATATGCCGCAAGTGGTCAGTCATGAAGGTATTAACTTTGTCGCGGGCTTTTCTGGCTCTGGTACTGTTATGGCGCCTTATCTTGGTGCCAAGTGTGCCTATCAGGCTATTGGGGACTCACGTGGTGAGACCGCCTACAGTGATACAGCGCTTAAACGTTCCTGGTTGCACCCAGTACAAAAACCCCATTTTCTAAAAGCGGCGAATCATTGGTATCGTCAGGTCGTTGATCGACATGAGAGCCGGCTAGGGCGGGTTCAGAAGAACGCAAGATTAAGACATTAATACAAAAGATACGATAGAGAACGCGTGAAAAATAGGTATGAAACGATTTTCAATAACGGATTTCAGTAATGGGTTGCAGTAATAGATTGTATGAAAATATAAATAAAATAAAAATATGAATAAAATAAAAATATGATTAAAATAAAAATATGAATGAGTGATTCAAAAAACCTGAACGAAATATTCCACGATATCGGCTTTAAATAACAACGGGAGAAATTTTTTATGGGTAAGCGTGTGGCAGTCATTGGAGCTGGCCCTTCGGGACTTGCTCAATTGAGGGCATTCCAGTCAGCGGCAAAAACAGGGGCAGATATTCCTGAAGTTGTTTGTTTTGAGAAACAGGATAACTGGGGTGGTCTTTGGAACTACACCTGGCGAACAGGGCTTGACGAGTATGGCGAACCGGTACACGGTTCAATGTATCGTTATTTGTGGTCCAACGGACCCAAGGAAGGGCTTGAGTTTGCTGATTATTCTTTTGAAGAGCACTTTGGCAAGCAGATCGCTAGCTACCCACCTAGAGCAGTTCTTTTTGACTATATACAAGGTCGGGTCAACAAGGCTGATGTCCGCAAGTGGGTGCGTTTTCGAACACCTGTCCGGCATGTGAGTTTTGATGAAAAAACCAGCCAATTCACCGTTTCTGTACATGATCTTGTCAACAACAAGAAATATGCGGAGGAGTTCGATCATGTGGTGGTTGCCAACGGGCATTTTTCCACGCCCAATGTGCCATCGTTTGATGGCTTGGATCGGTTCAATGGTCGAGTATTACACGCACATGATTTTCGTGATGCGGTGGAATTCAAGGATAAGGACGTACTGATTATCGGCACCAGTTATTCAGCCGAGGATATTGGATCTCAGTGTTGGAAGTACGGGGCGAAATCCATCACGGTCAGTCATCGAACCGCGCCTATGGGTTACAAATGGCCGGATAACTGGCAAGAAGTGCCTTTGTTGACATCGGTTTCAGAAAACACCTGTACCTTCAAAGATGGCAGCACCAAAGAGATTGATGCAATTATCCTCTGTACCGGATACCAACATCACTTTCCTTTCATGACACCGGATCTGACGTTGGAGACCGCTAATCGACTGGCTGCTGCCAATTTATATAAAGGTGTGGTTTTTAACGATAACCCTGCACTTTTTTATCTGGGTATGCAGGACCAGTGGTATACGTTCAATATGTTTGATGCACAAGCCTGGTACGTGCGTGACATTATCATGGGTCGTATCGATCTTCCGGATGCCAATACAATGGAGCAAGATGTTATCGCGCGTGTTGCTGCGGAAGATGCACTTGAAGACGACTATGCCTGCATTGCTTATCAGGGTGATTACGTCAAAGAGCTCATTAGTGAAACTGATTATCCGAGTTTCGATGTCGATGGCGCTAACGAAGCGTTTTACCAATGGAAGAAGCACAAGAAAGTAGACATCATGGCGTTCCGCAATAATTCCTATAAATCAGTGATTACAGGAACTATGGCACCAGTGCATCACACCGCTTGGAAAGATGCGATGGATGATTCACTGGAGAGTTATTTGCAGAACTGAAAGACCGCGCGTGTCGCGGGTCGGATAGCGCGTGCCAGGCAGGGTAGTCTGGCCGCGCAGTATCAATCGTGTTTTATAAAGTCGATTGCGATTCGAACTTCTGTGCGGTAATCACTTAGTGTCAGGCCCCAATGAGCTAACGTCTGCATTTCTGGCCGGGCGTGCAGCATGTTCTGAACAGTCTCCAAGCTCTTGGTGTTATACAGATGCTCGGACAAAGAACCGCTTACGAGTTTTGAGGGCGCTGAGCTATGAATGTTGTCTTCTTTTGCAGCAGATCTTACGGTAGCCTTCTTGGCTGGTGCATAACTAGTCATAGTATTTAACCTGGATTGCTAGGAACAACGGTATTTTGTGCTGTGTTAGGTTTACACATCTCTTTTTTAAAAGAGATGTGAATCGAGTTACTATTGTCCCCAGTTATTTAGCTTCGTTTCACTGTTCAACTGTGAACTATTGTGGCGCTCGTACATAATCGTGCTCCCATTTTTTTGACGCAAGTCAGATCCAGTGATCGATGCAATATTCAGGCTCATTCTTGCGCGGTCGACCGCTGTAGTCTTACTACTGGATGGGCGTTTAGCCTCCATTCTCGCGCAAGTCTTTTGGTTTTGTTCATATAGTGCATATCGGATGGTTCGAGGACGCAGACGGGCGTCAGATCCCCAATTTCGACAATATGAGTCGCTGGTGGGACATAACTAACTTGCCTGGCTTCCTGGCTACTTGGGTGGTGTGGTAATTACTCCGGTATCGCTTTCTAGCTGTTGAAAAAGGAGGTTCAGCAGACTGAACCCGAACTTGTCCCCGTTGCCTGCTGGTGATCAAATGTGATCGTTTTTGTCGCACTGAGGACGTCCAGAGTAGCGTCGAGCGATATCGTCGCAGGCTATTGGAAAGCGCTTTTTTCGGTGACATTTACCCACATACCAGTAAAACGCGGGGAGGGGTTTGGGGGGGGCTTATTTGCCATCAACCATACTCTGGTGATGTAACAAGGACTACGTCAAGAGACTAACGCGTCGAACGTGTTGTACGAAGAAACTGCAGAGTGTCGTGGAGATATTTATCGCCATCTATGTTCACTTCCACAATAGCCGACTCATTAGCTGAGTCGGCTATATAGCAACCAGGTTAATCAACTCTTACTTGATCAAAATACATTAGCAACAACCCAGTAAGCCAGTTAGCGGCGCCTGGATTTTCTGTAAGAGCTCCCTTCATGAGCGGCACCAATAATCAGTGCCAGCACACACAGGCCACCAGATACAAAAAGCCAGATTGGTTCCCAACCGGATCCCGCACCGACATAGTAGGCGTTTTCCACACCGTTCCAGGTACCTTCAATAAAGTCAGGTGCTCCCATTGTCGTATCTCCTCTATGTTTGTTGGATTAAAGCCGGCTCGAAGAAGCCAATGCGCCTTCCGGATAAGCTTCTGCAGGAACCTTCGTAACGTCCAGGCCGTCGAGTTCAGCGTGCTCAGGCACTCGCAAGAGACGGAATATGCGCAAGATTAAAGATAATACGTAACCTGGCACAAAGCCCAATGCAAACATAACGGCAAGCCCAACGATTTGACCGATCAGAGATGTTGTCGCCACTGCACCGGCATCGCCAGGGATTGCAGGGTAGCCTGATGCGAAGATGCCAACTGCGAGAACACCCCAGGCACCGAGCGTACCGTGAACTGTTACAGCGCCTACCGCGTCGTCAAGACCGATTTTTTCGAAGAATTTCGCTGAAATAGGCATGAGACAAGCACCGATAAAACCGATAGCGAATGCTAATGGTGGCCACCAGAGATCAAGTCCGGCAGCGCAGGAGATGATGCCGCCAAGTGCGCCCGACATCATCCAGAAAGGATCACGTGTAACCATCCACGCACCGATGATGCCGCCTGCAAAACCCATCAGGATATTGAAGCTCAACGCTGACAAGGTAACGGGCGTTCCATAGATACTGGCAAATTCAGTTCCGAACCATGACCAGGCTTCACCCGGAAAAATTGCGCAAGCCATCAAGAATCCCCAGAAGCCAGCGATGATGAGCATCAGGCCAATCAATGTCAGCGGCATGCTGTGTCCAGGGATATGGTTGGCAGTGCCATTGCGGTTGAACTTGCCAATACGTGGTCCGAGGTTGATCAGTACACCAAGTGCGAAGAAGCCTGCAACCATATGTACTACACCCGCTGCACCAAAATCGTGATACCCGAACTGTGTAACCAGCCAGCCATCTGCATGCCAGCCCCAGGCTGCAGCAACAACCCAGGCAAACGCACCCAATACAACGGCAAGGATAATGAAACCTACTAGTTTGATACGTTCAATGACCGCACCAGACATGATTGACGCTGTCGTCGCGGCAAACAAGGTGAATGCGCCCCAGAAGACACCTGTCGCGTTATCAGCGATGTGTGGTCCCATGACTTCGCCCATCGGATTGGCCACGTCCGCTGCATATTCAAGCCCACTGATTTCAAACGGACCTGGTGTGAATTCAATGCCGGTGGGGAAGGCCCAGTAAACCCACCAACCGAAGAAGTAAAAGGCAGGAACTAGAAAGGCAAATGCCAGAATGTTCTTGATACCTGAAGCCAGAACATTTTTGGTTCGCGACGCACCCATTTCATAGGCAAGAAAACCAACGTGTATCAATACCATTAACGGTATGGTGATGTAGTAGTACATCTCTGCGACCGCTGTATTGGTGCCACCGCCACTAGCGGCTTTCAACGCAGCAATCTCAGCGGCTAACTGAGCGACTTGCTCTTCCATTTACACTTTCCCCTTTATTACCAATACTCAATAGTTCCTGCAGGGTATCGGAAAAACGTTTGCAGGCCAATACCTTATGACCGCTAAGACACAATCCCTGTTGAGTACCAATTGTGATCCAAATAATATTAATGCCTTGGACATCATAAAACGCGGAGAGGTATCTCCTTGTTGGGTTGATGCGGTATGGTTTATCTCATCGCAAAGCAAGTACCCAGACTCGAAATATTCATGATGCAATCACTCAAGGCTCGTATGGCGGCGAAGGAAACGCTTGCCGGTACATTCGTCAAGACACCGGCAGTTGAGGTTGTCGAAGTGTTGGCAAAATCGTCGCTTGATTTCATCGCCCTTGATGCTGAACATGCCCCGTTTGATCGCGGCAGGCTCGACAACTGCCTTGCTATTGCGCGTGCGCTCGATTTTCCCACGCTTGTGAGGGTTCCCTCCGGTGAGCCTTCGGAGATTCTCAAAGCGATGGATTCCGGTGCAACCGGCGTTATAGTTCCTCATGTATATAATGTTGAAAAAGCGCGAAATATTGCCAAGTGGTCTCGTTTTGGTCATGGTGGCCGTGGTTTCGCCGGCTCCACACGCTGGGCAGGTTTTGCGACTCGCCCCATGGCGGATATTCTTAAACAGAGTGAAGACGAAACGGTTGTTATCGCGCAAATCGAAGAACCCGAAGGGGTTGATGCGGCGGATGAGATAGCGGCGCTTGCAGGTATCGACGGTTTGTTTGTTGGTCCCGCTGATTTGTCCGTTTGCCTGGGTACTACCGACCCAAATTCAGCTCCGGTCAGAGATGCGATGCGTATCGTTGGTCAAGCCACACAAAAGCATCGGAAAACGTTCATGACGTTTGCACCAACCACAGAGACGGCGGGCGAGCTTCGTGAACTCGGAGTTACGATGTTCTTTATCGCATCAGAGCATAGTTTCATGATGCACGGCGCGAGTGCGGCGGCTAATGCTTTACATGCAAAAGATACCAAGGCTTGATACTTAAGTTAGGGTTCAGCCTGATTAATTGCCTCGCGCATGGCGGTGATGGTCTTTGTGTAGTCTTTAGTTCCGAAGATGGCGGAACCCGCGACAAACATGTCTGCTCCTGCAGCAGCGATGGCACCGATGTTATCGATTTTGACACCACCGTCGACTTCAAGGCGGATATCTCGCCCTGATGCGTCGATGCGTTGTCGGGCTTCCTTGAGTTTGTTTAATGTTGATGGAATGAAGCTTTGTCCCCCAAAACCGGGATTGACAGACATCAATAATATAATGTCGACCTTGTCAAGAACATGGTCGAGATAGTGCAGGGGGGTTGCAGGATTGAACACTAAGCCAGACTGGCATCCGTGTTCGCGAATCAACTCCAGGCTTCTATCAATATGCTCGGAAGCTTCAGGATGAAAAGTAATCATGCTGGCACCGGCCTGGGCGAAATCAGGAATCAAGCGATCGACGGGCTTGACCATCAAATGGACATCAATCGGAGCCGTGATGCCGTGATTTCGCAAGGCCTCGCATATCAGTGGTCCGATAGTCAGGTTTGGCACGTAATGATTGTCCATGACATCGAAATGGACAACATCGGCGCCTGCCGCCAATACGTTTTCCACCTCTTCACCCAGTCGGGCAAAGTCAGCTGCAAGTATTGAAGGGGCTATCAGGTATTCCATCGTTGTAAGGTCTTGCATTTTCAAAGATGCTTAGTATAAGCCAGTGAAGTATACTTTTTGATCTAACGCCGAGAAGAATGAATGTCCCAGTGACCGAGAGAAATCTTGCGCTTTATCCATGGTATCAGGCATTTAGCAGCGCCTTGCCTTGGCTACCGATTTTCTTCTTGTACTTCCTCGAACACCTTTCGTTTGCCGACAGCATCACGCTAGGTGCTATCTATTACTTTTCAGTGTTTTTACTGGAGGTACCATCAGGCTATCTGTCTGATCGTTTTGGTCGAAAACACACGCTTGTAGCTGCCACAGTGATGTTTATCTGTGCCTATGTATTGTTTCTGGCGGCAGACACGTTTGCAAGTTTTGTCGTCGCGCAGGTTTTTATCGCTGCAGGCATTGCTTTTCAATCGGGAAGTGACTCTGCTTTGTTGATCGACTCCCTAAAAGTCCTTGGGCGCGAATCGGAGTATGCAAGGCGCGAAGCCCGAGCACATCGTTTTGCCATGACAGCGCTTGCCTTGTCCTGCGTAGCTGGCGGCGCATTAGGCACTGTGAATCTGAGCTTGCCCTATGTGGCGTCGCTGCTTCTTTCCGTCGTGTCGTTTTTTCTTGCCATCTCTTTTCACGAGCCGGCTAAAGCTGGTTTGCGCACGGTGGGAACGGTCACACATCAGCTTCGACAAATCGGGTTACTACTCAAGGACCGACGTTTGCTATGGATCATGATGTTCTATGTCATTGCCTATTCACTGCAACATATTCCTTATGAGTTCGTACAACCGTATATCAAGCTTTTGGTTTCGGATGTATGGGCCTCGATTGGATCTTTACAGGCATCGCCCTGGATTGCGGGCATCATTATCGGGTCATCCATGTTTGGAGGTGCCTTAGCGGCAACTATCAGCATGCAGCTTTATCAAAAACTGGGGCTGGTTCGCCTGTTTCTATTGGGCGTTTTGATGCAGATTTTGATCATCGCATTTCTTGGGCTTGTTTTGCATCCCATTATTCTACTTGTCGTTGTGTTTCGAAATTTTGCCATGTCCCTGACCCATGCGCCTATGCTTGACGCGTTGGCGCCACTCGTGCCGGATGAACAACGAGCTACTTATCTGTCAGCGCAAAGTCTCTTTGGGCGTTTAAGCTTTGCCTTTGTTTTATGGCTGTTGTCGCAATTAAGTGGCGGCCGTGAGGAGCTCGTCTGGTCAGAATTGTCTCTAATTCTTGACGTGAGCTTTTATGCTGGAGTGGCTTTACTGATTGTACTTGCGCTGGCCGCGCGAATGGTTCGGTCGGATGAATCAATCCGATGACTTATTCCTAACCAGAAAGATCGTTCGATTTTTGATAGTGTGAAACTACCTGTTTTCGATTTGACACGCCGAGCTTTTCAAAAATATTATGTAAGTGAAATTTTACTGTATTGATACTGATACCGTGTAGTTCGGCTAATTGTTGGTTGCTCTTGCCTAATGACAGGTTCTTTACTAAGGCGGTCTCAGTGGGAGTCAATTTCACGATTGAATCTTTACTGCTTTCCATATCGTTTGAATTGTTGTCAAGCATCTTAGGAAAAGCAAGTTTCAAGACGTGATTCAGGAATGAGGTACATCGTGTTTCGCGCAAAAAACAAAATTTGACTCTCTTTTTATAACATATGAAGAATCAATGTAAACCGTCCGCCATT
>CAYUZB010000084.1:12239-14778 GCA_964449565.1 uncultured Granulosicoccaceae bacterium
AAATTTGACTCTCTTTTTATAACATATGAAGAATCAATGTAAACCGTCCGCCATTCTATCTAGCCACGATTAGGCCGCGATAATATCCTTTTTATCGCCCTGATCCAGCCATTGTTCGAGCATTGTGCCGAGATCTTCGAGCAAAACGGGCTTGGTCAGGAAGTCGTCCATCCCGGCAAGCAAACATTTCTCACGATCACTGCTCATTGCGTTGGCAGTTAGTGCAATGATTGGACAATGGCCTTTATCGACTGTCTGCTCGTATGAGCGTATCGTGGCTGTCGCATCGAGTCCATTCATGACTGGCATCGATACATCCATGAGAATCAAATCAGGTCTGGAAGCCTTGAATGCCTCCACTCCTGCTTGACCATTGTCAGCGATCTCAATCGCGAATCCATATTTTTCAAGCATGCCCGTTATCACCAGCTGATTGACAATATTGTCTTCGACTACAAGAATATTCTTACCGTCGAACATGGATTTTTTCATTTCGAGGTTTTCTTCGAACTGATTATCCGAACTCTGGTTGTTTATATGTTGGCTGCTGGTATCTTCACGAAGTGTATCGCCTATCATTTGATGCAAGCTGTAGGTTCGTATCGGTTTTAACAAAGTGCCAGCAAATCCAAGCTTACGAACCTGTGTACCTTGAACCGATTGATCAACTGATGACAACATGATGACAGGTATCGATTCAAGTATGGGTGACGCCTTAAATTTCGTGCATAGCGCATGCCCGTCAAGGTCTGGCATTTGATAGTCGAATATCGCAAGATCGAAGGGTTTGCCACTGGCTGCCTTTTCCATGGCTAATTCAAGTGCTTCTCTACCGTTGTTCGCAATGGTAGGCTGCATTCCCCATTTAACCACTCGTCGTTTCAGAATATCGCAGTTAAGCGGCAGGTCATCGACGATCAAAACTGATTTTCCATTGAGTTCTACGGGTTCACTTTGCGCATTGGTCTGCTCGGTCGAATGATCGACGGGTAACTGTAGGGAAAAAGTAAAGGTTGACCCTTCGCCCACTGTTGATTCGAGCTGGATTTCACTGCGCATCAATTTTGCGAGGCGACGGGTGATAGCCAAGCCGAGACCCGACCCTTCAAAGCGGCGATTGGAAGCGCCATCGACCTGTTCGAATGCAGAGAATACGACATCTTTTTTGTGCTCGGGTATACCGATTCCGGTGTCAATGACAGCGACAGACAAATGCCCGATTTCATTGCTGACGTGACCCTCTATCCGAACCAGCACATGTCCTTGCTCAGTAAACTTGACAGCATTGCCAACCAGATTGGTAATGATCTGTCGGAGTCTTCCGGCGTCACCAATAAAACGTGTTGGTAGATCTGGCGAATAGTCTACAGCGAGCTCGACGTTCTTGGCGTTAGCGGAGGCAGCCAGTAGTGAAGCGACGTCTTCAACAGCAGAAGCTAGATCAAACGGCGCATTGTCGAGTTCAAGTTTCCCGGCCTCAATTTTAGAGAAATCCAGAATGTCGTTGATTAAAATCAGGAGTGCCAAAGCTGATTTCGATACGGTTGATGCGTAAGTACGTTGTTCAGCATTCAATTCACTTTCGAGCAATAACTCTGTCATCCCGATAACACCATTCATTGGCGTTCGGATCTCATGACTCATATTAGCCAGAAATTCAGACTTCGCACGGCTTGAAGCCTGGGCTTCATTGCGCGAAGCTTCAAGTTCCATTTCGCGATGGGCAAGTGATAGTTCTTGTTTTTTAAGCTGAGTGACATCTGTACGCATTTCTACATAATGTCCATTGTTCTGACTGGCGAGCAAAACCTGATGGTAACGCTCGGGATTTTCCAGCCTGATGATCAACGGTTGACCGAGCGTCAGTTGTCGTGTGCGAGATTCCATAGCGTCACGGAACCATTGTTGTTGCTCCTCAGGGCTGCGGTACATATACCTTGCGCTAATTGCGTACAAGTCAATATCCTGCATTCCCTTACGTAGTTTTACTCCTCGCGTGGCATAGAATCGTTCGGCTGATGCATTATAGAGAATGACGCGATCGTTTTCGTCGTAAACAACAACGGTTGCGTCAACAATATCCAGTGCACCGGACAAAAGATTGTATTCGCGCTTCACTTTTCTTCGCGAAATCAACATCGGAATGGAGACGAACAGACTGACAATAATTGCAGCAGACGATCCGGTTACAATGACTTCTGACAATAGCGACTTGCCAGTAACTAGAACTGTCATCAGTGCGACCGACACGGATATTGAAGCGCCGAGGCAAACAGCCAGGATTTCGATCGTTTTTCTTTGTGCCTGTACTTGCGAACCTGAATACGAGTCGTTCACCAAGATACCCTTCAATTGAGCCGTTAGTGCCGACGGGAAATCCGGTCGGGCGTACTAATATTTGTGTCGACTTTACGGGCTTTCTATTGAGCTGAGAGCACACGAATCAAGTACGTCGGGAGTGAATTCACGCTGAAACGTGAACTCGACCAGTTTGTACTGGTCTTCCGGTCTGATCTGATCCACGTTGTGAGGTTCTGAC
>CAYUZB010000084.1:14878-14976 GCA_964449565.1 uncultured Granulosicoccaceae bacterium
GACCAGTTTGTACTGGTCTTCCGGTCTGATCTGATCCACGTTGTGAGGTTCTGACTGGGTTCGCGATGGTCTGGACAGAGCCGACTACACTTGGCTTC
>CAYUZB010000084.1:15076-16705 GCA_964449565.1 uncultured Granulosicoccaceae bacterium
GAGCTTCGAGCTTCGAGCTTCGAGCTTCGAGCTTCGAGCTTCGAGCTTCGAGCTTCGAGCTTTGCGGTTTGCGGTTTGCGGTTTGCATCAGGCTATCCGGCCTGAACAATTCGAAACAGGTTAGGTGATGGTGGATCAGGAAAATTTAACTCGAGACAAACGCCACGCTGTTGCATTGCTGGTAATTGCCGAGGTGTTCGCGATGAGCCTCTGGTTCGTTTCGTCAGCGGTAATTGGAGATGTGCGTAGCGAGTTTGCCATCAGCAATATCCGAGCGGCGTTGCTCGCCTCGTCGGTCCCAGCTGGATTTGTGATTGGGGCGCTAACCTTGTCGATAACGGGGATAGCCGATCGATTTGACCCGCGTCGTATATTTGCACTGGCGGCTGTCATAGCCGGGTTCGCGAATTTGGCACTTGTCTTTTTGATACCCGGTTCGCTATTGAGTATTGTCGCACGTTGCTTGACTGGCTTGTGTTTGGCCGGGGTGTATCCGGTCGGCATGAAAATCATCGTGGGTTGGGGCACCAAGGATCGAGGATGGCTTGTGGGCTTACTGGTCGGGGGTTTAACCTTTGGTACAGCTGCGCCTCATATGCTTTCTTTTTTAGGCGGAGCGGATTGGCGATTGACAACCGCTCTGGCGACGGCAAGCTGCTGGATAGCAGCTCTGCTGATACTGTTTACGCAGCTCGGGCCGCATCATCAACGTGCACCAAAACTCGATGCACGAGCAATCACACATGCCTGGCATAACAAGCATGTACGCATGGCCTATTTTGGATATCTCGGCCATATGTGGGAACTCTATGCCATGTGGAGCTGGCTCGGAGTTGCGCTCCTGGCTTCATTTTCATTACAAGTCGATGATGATCAAGCAAGTCAGTTAGCCAAGCTGACGAGTTTTACAGCGATTGCGGTCGGAGGACTTATGTGCCCATTGGCCGGGCATTATGCTGACCGGATCGGAAAAGCGGAGCTAACCATTCTCGCCATGTTCGTTAGTGGGTCATCGGCAGTACTTATGGCATTGGTTTTCGGTGGGCCTGTCTGGTTAGTGATTCTCGTCGCTGTATTATGGGGAGCGTCAGTCATACCCGATAGTGCACAATTTTCCGCGCTGGTTGCTGATCATTCTCCACCAGACAAAGCTGGTAGCTTGATGTCTTTGCAAACCGCGCTTGGCTTTTTACTTACCATTTTTACAGTGCAAGTCACACCATGGTTGGCCGCGAAAACAAGTTGGCCTGCGTTGTTTGTCATCCTGTCGCTCGGTCCATTGTTCGGTATTGTCGCGATGATGAAGTTACGCAAACTCAATTAGTGCTAACTGGTCCACTTGGTTGTTGTTAGTGTGTCAAGACTGCTAGTTCATAGTTTTGATGCACTGATTTATTCTCCCGCTATATAGCTGACTCACGGAACGAGTCGGCTATTGTGAAAGTGCACATAGATGGCGATGACATCCTCTAGAGCACTTTGCCGTTTCGTCGTACACCACGTTCGACGAGTCAATCGCTTGATGTTGTCCCGAAGCATCGCCAGCGTATGGTTGATGGTGAACAACGGATCCCATCCCGTACGTTTCAATTCACCTTGCCCCGTCAGTGAACCTCTCACAGAGCGATG
>CAYUZB010000085.1:0-16444 GCA_964449565.1 uncultured Granulosicoccaceae bacterium
GGTGGTCGCGAAATCGCTAATGGCTTTTCTGAGCTTAACGATGCCGAAGATCAGGCAGCGCGCTTCAAGGCGCAAGTCGCGGACAAGGACGCTGGCGACGAAGAGGCAATGCACTACGATGCCGACTATGTGCGTGCGCTCGAATACGGTATGCCACCGACAGCCGGGGAAGGTATCGGTATTGATCGACTGGTTATGCTATTGACGGCGTCCCCGAGTATTCGCGACGTGGTGCTGTTTCCGCATATGCGCCCTGAAGTGCAGGACTGAACTAGAAGTGCTGAACTGACTAAGAAGCGCAGGACTAATTAACTGAACACTTAGCTGTGCCCCGAACAAAATGCTGGGCTGGTGAACACAACACTCAGCTTTCAAGGTTCCAGACGGTTGTTTCAGCCAGTTCGCCATTCATCCAGAGTGTCTGTGTCAGGGTCATGCCGGACCTGCTGCGTACTGCCTTGAGCTCAATCTCTCTGAAAAAAGTAAAGCCGGTTTGCTCGTTGAAAATCCGTTGACGGCGGTGTGCGATCAGCTCGTTCTTGCTGACGGACGTGAGCTCATGTTCTAGCAGTGGGATGTTCAGACTATTACCCTTTACCGTTCTGGCATCCTTGTCCTCTTCCAAGGCACGCAGGATAAAGTCATCTTGTCCCAGTCGTACTGAGATCTCGTTGAGTTCGAAATTACTGCGATACGCGGTGCTGTCATTCTTTTTTAGCGAGCACTCATGGCGAGTTCCGCTGCCCTCTCGGAAATGGTTTCGATCAAGCGCCTTCATTAGGGTTTTCGACCATGCCTTCATTGGCTTGGCGCGAATGACGTTGCCATTTCGCTGGAGGTTTAGGCCCACGTTATAATAAGCGTCCCCGAATGCCACCAGTCGTGGTGACAGCTCGCCACATTCGAATGCGTTCGCAACGCCTGATGCGCCGAGCAATCCGACAAGCGCCAATGATCGAACGATAGATTTGGACAGCATGGTTGATCCTCCTGTTGATCTTCCTGATGTCACAGTAGGCGTCTGGGCGGTAATCCAGTTTTAACAGGCTTATGCAGTCTGTGTCGTGGTTCAATCACGAAATGTCTATCGGTGCCGCATTTTGTTGCATCCCAGGCGAAGCAATCGATGTTGATAAAATGCTTATGCTATCGAGCGCATCTCGGAGTGCTCGTGAAAATGAACAGTTACCGCATATGCGTCCTGAAGTGCTGATTGATTAACAGAACACTCAGCTATCAAGTTTCCAGGTTGTTGTCTCAGCCAGCTCGCCATTCATCCACAGTGTTTGTGTCAGGGTAACACCGGACTTGCTGCGTACTGCTTTGAGTTCAATCTCGCGAAAAAAAGTGAAGCCGGTTTGCTGGTTGAAATGACGTTGTCGGCGGTGTGCGATCAGCTCGTTATTGTTGACGAATGTCAGTTCATGTTCGAATAAGGGGATGTGTAGGGTGTTGGCCCTTACCGTCTTTGATTCCCTGTCATCTTCGAAGGCACGCAAGATGAAGTCATATTTGTTCTGTCGTACCGAGATATCGTTCAGTTCGAAATCGCTGCGATAAACGGTGGTGTCATTCTTTTTTCCCGAGCATTCGTAACGGGTGCCGCTACCGCTTCGGAAATGGCTTCGATCAAGTGTCTTCAGCAGGCCTTTTGACCAGTTCTTGATTGGGGTTGCGCGAACGACCTTGCCGTTGTCCTGGAGGGTGGGGCCCACATCGTAATAAGCATCTCCAAGCGAGAGCAATCGAGGTGACGGAACGCCACATTCGAATGCGCTGGCAACTCCCGACGCGCCAAGCAATCCGACAAGTGCCAGTGATCGAACTATTGAATGAGTTGACATGGATTGATCCTCCTGACGCCAGTATACGCCTCACCTTCAAGCCCTTATTCATAGGGTTTTGCAGTCTGTGCGGTGGTTCAAGTGCCGAATGTCTAACGGTACCGGAATCTTTTGTATTGTCGGTCGGTATTTGAACTGGTTTTGTTTACTCGGCATGGAAACTCCCCGACATCTACCTTATGATTTGTGCATGGAGAACACGGCGATCATTGCAGAAGGTGGCGGGCAGCGCGGAATCTATACCGCCGGTGTGCTCGATGCCTTTCTGCACTTCGGCTTCAATCCCTTCACTATGGGTATTGGGGTATCTGCTGGCGCGCAAAATCTATTCAGCTATTTTCTTGAACAACCTGGCTATGCGCGTCGTGCCATCGAAGAACTGACGCGCGAACCGGGTTTCTTTGTTCCGTATCGCTGGGTGGGTGAACGAGGCATCATTGATCTGGATGGGTATTTTGCCCATTCATTGAATGACCCGGATTATTTACTACCGTATCAACGCCTAACCAAGGTGCAAACCCAGCGACGGTTATATTTTGTCGCGACAGACATGGAATCTCTCGAGCCGGTCTATCTCGAGCCCGATGAAAGTAATGTCGTGGAATATCTCAAAGCATCCAGTGCCGTACCTTTTCTGTACAAGGCGGGTGTTTCGTTTGGTGATCGCACCTTGCTTGATGGCGGTATCGCTGATCCGATACCGGTCAAACGTGCAATCGATCTGGGCGCAAAGCGGATGATTGTTATCCGTACCACCAGTCAAGGCGCAGAACCCGGCTGGCGGCACCGGCTGGAACAATTTCGCAAGTTGCGGGCGCTGCCGTCACGAATGATTCGCATGCTGGAATGTTACGAGCGAGCGGAACGCGAAGCCGATTATTTTATCGATAATCATGACAAGGACATTGAGCTTGTAATGATCAGGCCGGAAATACCACTGAAGAGTCAGGTATTTGGTAGCCGCTCTGAAGACCTAGTCACTGATTACAAGGTTGGCTGGTATGACGGCGCGCAGGCAATCGCCGGCCTTGGTCACTGGCAGGTCGCCGATAGTGCCGTTGACAGATCAGTCAATAGAACAGCTGACGGAGTGGCCAATAGAACCACAACCAACAGAGCCACTGATAGAGTCGCCGATAAAGCTGACGAACAAGGCGCTGGTGAGCCGGCAGAGGACACAGCACTGTTATCATAAGTGCATGAAATATATCTTTCGGCTACTTTGGCTGGTGTTAACCCAGTCGAGGCGCTCGCGCTGTGAATTGACTGGCCCTTGTGTAACGCATTTTCGCGTACTTCCCAACGACCTCGATGTTCTGATGCATGTGAACAATGGTGTCTACCTGACCATCGCTGATCTGGGGCGAGCGGATCTATTGCTACGCTCGGATACTTACCACCGGATAAGAAAGAATGGTTGGTACGCGGTTGTCGCCGCTGAAACCATTCGTTTTAAAAAATCATTGAAACTGTGGCAACGCTTCAGCATTACTACCCGCGTCATCGCCTGGACGGAGAAATCCTTTTTCCTCGAACAGACATTTAATGTGGGGGATACCTTGGTCGCTCGAGCTGTTATCGATGTCCGCTTTCTGTCTCATCGCGGAGGAATCGTGACATCTGACGAACTGCTTGAACATCTCAATATCGACGCCGAGTCTCCGACGGTACCTGATTGGATTCAGAACTGGTCCAGGAACAACCAATGAACGGTATACGGAAAACCTTCGCCATTGCGCGTGATGAAATCCTGCGTTTGCCATCCACACGCCGAGGCTTGTTGTCACTCGCTGCGTTTGCGCTGATCTGGCTGGCGATCATGCTATATGCCTTGGTCCCTGCAGCCAATCTGGTACAGAGTGGGCAATCGAGTGGGTTTGCCGAATTGATCTTTGCGCCTCTGGGTTTGTCGGTGCTTGCAGAGTGGCCTGCACCTTCGCTTGCCTTATA
Organism: uncultured Granulosicoccaceae bacterium; assembly: GCA_964449565.1. Taxonomy (GTDB): domain Bacteria; phylum Pseudomonadota; class Gammaproteobacteria; order Granulosicoccales; family Granulosicoccaceae; genus Granulosicoccus. Next base: position 3,795 of record CAYUZB010000085.1, read on the forward strand.
TTGGATACTGGGTTTGTACCTGTTTCCATTTTTTACCGTGATGACTGCCGCCGATCAAACGGCTAGCGACAGAAGTCGCGGCACCCTCAGATTCTTTGCCTTGCGCTGTAGTCGACTCGACATTTTTCTCGGTCGGTTTCTGGGGCAGTTTTTCGTACAGTGTCTGTTGGTTCTGACAACTCTGGCGAGTGTATTGATTTTGATTGCGATCAAATCGCCAGACTTGCTAAGTGCAAGCCTTGAGCGCAGCCCGGTCATCATAGTCAATCTGGCCTTGTTGCTTTTACCCTATACCGCGTTGATGGCAGCGGTGTCGGTGATGGCAAAATCTGCGCGTCAAGCAACGCTGTTTGCGATGATGGCCTGGATTCTTGTCTCGATCATTATCTGGTACGTACAGCGAAAATACGGTGAAGTGCCGCTACTTGACTGGGTATTACCTGGCTCGCAAATCACGCATTTACGAAAACTGTTTGACTGGCAAACACTGAACTATGCGCTTATTCCGTTAGTACATACAGTTGTTTTGCTTGGCTTCGGGGCATTCATGATGCACAGGCGGGATTTATGATGCACGGGCGTGACTTATGGCGGGCGGGACCTATGATGCATAGGCGAGATCAATGAGCCTTATCGTTGCCAATGGGCTTAGCAAGCGTTATGGCGGTACAACTGCGCTTGATCAAATAACACTGACGCTTGAACCCGGTGCACCTGTCGCCTTGATCGGGCCGAACGGTGCAGGCAAGACCACCTTCCTCAGTTTATTGTGTGGATTCATACGGCCAAGCGCAGGTACTGTTCAGATACTCGGTAAAAAACCGGGCAGCTCTTCACTCAGTGGTCGTCTTGCTGCCTTGCCGCAAGACGCGGTACTTGATCCGCGTCTGGGTATAGGAAGACAGTTGAGATTCTTAAGCGAGTTGCAAGGTATGACACGTCGCGAAGCGCGTGTCGATGTTGAACGTGTCCTGCAAGCTGTGGATCTGGCTGATGTTGTGCACAAGAAGCCAACCGAGCTTAGTCATGGCATGCGCAAGCGCGTATCCATTGCACAAACCTTGCTCGGTTCACCGAGCGTCGTTCTGCTTGATGAACCGACTGCAGGCATTGATCCACCAAACGCAAAAATGATTCGTGATGTTGTTCGTCGTGAGTCCGGTGAAATCACGTTTATCGTGAGCTCGCATAACCTGGATGAACTTGAACGCTTGTGCGAAACAGTCGTGTATCTGGAGAAGGGCAAGCTTTTGAGTCATGGCTCGCTTGCCGACGATACGACCAATGGGGTTTTAACGCTTCGTTTGATTGGCGCTGACGAAAGTGATTTTCTATCGGCCTGCATCATGTTACCAACTGTTCTCGATGTCAGCCGACTCGCGCAAGGTGATTACTTGTTGAAGGTTAGCGATGACATGCTGGCTAGCCAGGCAGTGCTTGAATTATTGCAACAACGTGGTTGGAAATACCGGCAATTGTCTCGTGGACGGACACTGGAAGAGCGGTTCTACGGCAGTTCGGCAGGCTAAATGCCGCATTCGGGCCAATACTCTGGTCTTTTATTCGCTAAGACTGTACAGTGCGGCTACTTAATGGCTGGAAGCTAGGCGAGTACGATGAAGCCCACCCATCTTCGCGGATTGTTGGTGTTACTGGTCATAGTTGGCCAGATTGCTTCTATTTGCTTTGTCCTGATCGGCACACATCGGCAAACTCGTGAGCAGTTCACCGTTAACGCCGAGCAGACACTCGACGATTTTGCCAAGCGTGTTGCTGATCAATCGCAACGTTATCTGGTACCTGCGATCACCGCAGTCACGGTCGCGCAACGACTGATCGACCAGGATGTCATATCGGCCTTCGACGACGTTGAACTTGAACGCTATTTTCTGGCAAAGCTGGAATCGGTGACGTCTCTCGGTGGCTTGTACCTTGGACGGCCTGATGGCAGTTTCCTGTTTGTCAGTCGTGAGCCGGATGGACTGCGAACCAAGCGGATCAGTATTGACGAGGGCGAGCGTTCGGTACAGTTTCAACAGTACAGCGATTTTACCCCCCCGCGTATCTGGACAGATAGTGAGGATACCTATGATCCGCGTGCCCGACCTTGGTACCTGGATGCGATTGAATCCGAGTCGCTTATCTGGACCGAGCCCTATATGTTCTTTACCTCTGGCAGACCAGGCATATCCGCCGCGATCAATCTATCCAATCAGGCTGAAGAAACCATCGGCGTGATTGGTGTTGATGTATACATTTCTGATCTTTCGTCGTTTATCGAAATGAGTGGTGACGACTACCTCGGCAGTGCCATCATTGTCGATGAAAATCGTCATGTCATAGCCTATTCGAGTGGCAGTTATCTGAATTCCATTGCGGGTCTTGAAGCGCCTCCGCTACTTGAAGACATTACTGATGGGTCGTTGTCAGCCCTTCATGCGCAACGACACTTGTCAGATGTTTCAGCGTCTGAAACCTCTGGGGAAATTACGCGAATAATGGATGAAGGTGTGGCGCATATCGGACTGACCCGTGGTTTTTCGATACAGGGCAGTAGTGCGAGCTGGACATTGCTCGCGCAGATTCCGGAGGCTGAATACAGTGGTGGTGTCATAGAACTTCTGCACAACAATCTGTGGTTTCTGATTGCGACCGTGCTGTTGCCAGGCATCATACTCGCTGCGGTCATCATGCGTTTGACAGCGCCACTTGAACGTTACTATCGGGAGGCATCGGTTGATCAGCTCACAGGTGCCTTGACGCGCAATGAGTTCTTTCATCGTCTGGCAAAAATTACACACAACGTACGGCGCAACGATCGTGAAAGTCAGGTGGTCGTGGTGGTACTTGATCTTGATGGTTTTAAAGCGGTCAACGATGAGTATGATCACTCCGTTGGAGATCTGGTGCTGTCTGAAATTGCCAAGCGGCTAAGAATGCGAATTCGTGAAGGTGAGCTTGTCGGGCGCCTCGGCGGTGATGAATTCGTGCTGGCATTGCGCGTGCACAAAGGTATCGACTATATGGAGATCGTCGAAAGTGTGCGCCGCCGAGCGGTCGAAGATGGAATAAGCTCGCCACGCGGAATACATGTCGTAGGTCTGACCGCCGGAGTTGCGCGCTGGCGCGAAGGTGAAAGTGCCGAAGAACTGGTGCAGCGTGCAGACCAGGCATTGATGCGCGGCAAGAAGTCAGTCAAGAACCGTTGTTATCACGAATCCGATATGGATGACGACGGCCCCGACGGTGGTGGTAATGTCTTGAGCATCATTCGTTAAGCGCCATCCTTTACGCTTTTTTACCGTTTGGTTTTTATTGAGGCTTGAAACCCGGTTTAATTGCCAGTTTGGTTTCAAGCTCGATTACTAGCTAGATTACTGGCTCGACACCGCTTTGTTTACGCGCTGGCTGATACGTCTGTCGATACTTCACGCGTTCGAATATCCAGTTGTCCTGTCAGTGTTCGATGTACCGGACACCTGTCGGCAATTTGCATCAGGCGGGCACGCTGCGACTCATCAAGATCACCGCTTAAAACGATATCTCGATCAATGACATCAAGCTGTTGCGGTTTGTCGTCGCAAGTTTCGCAATCGGTGATGTGTTCACGCAGATGACGAAGCGTGACTGTTGCATCTTTCAGTGGCCATTCCTTGCGTTGCGCATACATGCGCAAGGTCATTGCGGTACATGTGCCGATCGAGGCGAGCAGATGCTCGTAAGGGTCTGGTCCGACATTCTTACCACCGGAACGCACAGGTTCGTCAGCGATCCAATGATGTGTATCACTGACGACATTGAGCATAAAGCGGTGATCCCGTTCACTGACCAGCACTTCTCCCTTGGCAACTTTTGGTTGTTCCTGCTTGTCATCATCACCGACTCGTCGAGCTGCCCAGGCTGACACGATGCCGGCGACAAATTCGGCATCGGCTGCGCGGGTCAGGAGATGGTCAGCGTTATCGAGACTGATAAAACTCTTTGGGTGCCTGGCCGCAACATAGATACGTTCCGCTTCACGAATGTCGACGGTAGAATCAATCGGGGAATGCAAGACCAGAAGGGCAGGCTTGAGCCTGCCGATATGTTCAACCGAGGTCTCGTTGATATCGTCGAGAAACTGCTTCTTGATCGTGAACTTGCGCCCGGCAAGATCCACTTCTGCTTCTCCGTGTGCATTGATGGTCTCGATGTCGCAGGCAAACTGCTTGGAGACATGCTGGGCATCGGCAGGGGAGCCGATAGTCACAACACCGACACATTCAGGCACGGCATGGGCCGCTGACAAGACCGCCGTGCCACCCAGGCTGTGACCGATCAACAAGGACGGGGCCATGCCTTTTTCACGCAGGTGATTCGCGGCCTCTACCAGGTCCTGCACATTCGAGGAAAAATTGGTGTTGGCGAAATCGCCATCGCTGCCACCGAGCCCAGTAAAGTCGAAGCGCATCACCGCATAGCCGCGAGCGACCAATGAGCGTGCGATTCGAGAGGCCGCCGCGATGTCCTTGCCACAGGTAAAGCAATGGGCAAACAGTGCAACCGCAATCGGTTCGCGATCAGGTGTTTCCAGCAGGGCCGCAAGTGAATTTCCCGCGTGACCCATGAATTCGAATTTTTGACGTTGAGGCATGGCTACTAGGCTTCTTTGTCGGTGACGTGGTCGAGGACAATGTAAGAAACGTCGTCGAGGACCTTGTCGAGGGTTTAATCAGTAACAGAAGTTTTGTCGGTAATAAAAGACTCAAGCAACGGCATGACATGTTCAACCAGTAACGGTTGTGCATCGCCCGTGGGGTGTATGCCGTCACGCTGAAAATAGCTTCGCTCGGTTGCAATGGGTTCCAGGAAAAATGGCAATAACGCAGTATTGGTATTTTCCGCAGCCTTCTCGAAAGCGCTACTGAACAAGCGCAGGTAGGCTTCGCCATAATTTGTTGGAATTTGCATGCCGAGGAACAGTACATCTGCGCCGTCATCTTTGGCGAGCATGGCCATGGATTCCAGGTTCTGTTGCATGACCTGGGGTGGATAGCCTCGCAGGCCATCGTTGCCCCCCAGCTCAATCACCACCAGATCGGGCTCAAACCGATCCAGTGCGGCGGGCAGCCGTCGCAGACCGCCGCCGGTCGTATCACCGCTGATACTGGCGTTGATGAATGAGACATCCGGGTCGACTTGTCGCAATCTGGCTTCCGCCAGTGCCACCCAGCCGTCATCCTCGGCCAGACCGTAAGCGGCGCTTATGCTGTCGCCCACGACCAGCACTTTGTATGCATGAGCATTGATTGGAGCGAGGAACGTGAGAGCATAGATAATGGTCAGAAATCTCATTGCTTGTTCGGTCCGAATAAAGCTCTTTATATGATGACAGTAAATACTATGGTTGATCCGAGTGCAAATAAGCCAATAAGTGCCACCGCCACCCCGGTTTTATTGGCTGCGGATATCAAAAAACGTGTCGAAGGTCCGGAGGGTGAACTGATTATCCTACATTCTCTGGACATGCGGGTCGAGGCGGGCGAAGCGGTGGCGATTGTCGGGCCATCCGGATCCGGCAAATCGACCCTGCTTGGTATTCTCGCCGGGCTCGACACGCCGACAGCCGGTACTGTCGATCTGATGGGCGAACCCATGTCGGCACTGGATGAGGACGCGCGCGCCAGACGTCGGGCCGGACATGTCGGTTTTGTGTTCCAGAGTTTTCAACTGTTGCCCGGTTTGAGTGCACTTGAAAATGTCATGTTGCCGCTGGAGCTTGGCGGTGTTAGTGATGCCGAACAGCTTGCCAGGCAAAAGCTCGATGATGTCGGATTGTCTGGACGATTGGGACATCTGCCATTGCAGCTGTCCGGTGGTGAGCAGCAACGCGTTGCGCTGGCGCGAGCGTTTGTCTCGCGTCCAGCCTTGTTGTTTGCCGATGAACCGACGGGTAATCTCGATAGTGAAACCGGGGAGCGGATTGTCGAACTGATGTTTGATCTTCGACAACGTGAAGGTTCGGCCGTTGTGCTGGTCACGCATGACAATGAACTTGCCAAGCGATGTGATCGACGTTTGCGTATGGGCAACGGAAGGCTGACTGAACTGTGACTACTGGCCGACAATTTCGTTTTGCGCTGCGTTCACTAAAGCGCGATTTTCGCCTCGGCGAACTGCGTGTTCTGGCACTGGCACTGATTGTCGCGGTGGCATCTGTCACGGCAGTCGGCTTCTTTACCGATCGAATAGGACGCGCGGTCGAACGTCAGGCGGGTGATGTGCTCGCCGCTGACATGCTGATGTCCTCGGGTCTGCCAATCTCTGAAGCATTGGTCAACGAGGCGGAGTCCGTAAATCTGGTGACCGCCAGCCATACTCGATTCCCAACCGTTGTTATCAATCAGCAAGATGAATCGCAACTCGTTGCGATCAAGGCCGTGCGCGGTGACTATCCCTTGCGTGGATCTGTGCGTCTTGCCGGCATGGATGATCCTGCCAAGGCGTTGCCCGACAGTGTTGCTGTCGGTGGGCCTGAGCCGGGTAGCATATGGGTGGACCCACAGCTTCGTTCTGCGCTGGCGCTGGACGCGGGCGATACGGTGACGTTGGGGAGTCAGGAATTTTCCGTTACCCATGTCATTTTGTTTGAGCCTGATCGCGGACAGAATTTTTTCGAATTTGCACCGCGCGTGATGATGCACGCGGATGACATCCAGAAGGCTGGGTTGTTAGGTCCCGGCAGCCGCGCGCGTTACGCCTTGTTACTTGCCGGTGACAGTGCGTCACTGGAACATATGCGCGATTGGGTCGCGAACAATCTTGCCGCCGAAGTACGTGTCCAAGGTGTGCGTGATGGCAGCCCGCAAATGAAACGGGCATTGGATCGGGCGCAGCGTTTTCTGGGTCTTGCCTCAGTCGTTACCGTGTTGCTCGCCGGTGCCGCAGTGGCGCTGGCGGTTCGACACTTTGCCGTGCGCCAGGCTGATGCCAGTGCAGTCATGCGTACTTTAGGTGCAAGCCGGCGCGATGTCATTGTCTGGCTCGCCATGCGTTTGCTTCTGGTAGCTGTTGTCGCATCGCTTATCGGAATTGTTATCGGTTGGTTCGCTCAGTTGGTACTGGCAAATCTACTGCAAGGCTGGTTCGGACTCAATCTACCCGCGCCAGGATTCCTGCCGCCCTTGATTGGTAGCCTCACGGCACTGACGGCGCTGGCAGGTTTTGGTTTGTTGCCTGTATTGAAAGCGGGTCGTGTCAATGTCATGCGCGTATTGCAGCGTGATTACTCATCAATGGATACCAGTTCAGCGGTTGCGATGGGCGCAGGATTACTGGCAACCTTTGCCATCGTGTGGCTGTTGTCGCGTGACCTTGCCTTAAGCGCCATTGTGGTGCTTGGTGTTGTGGCGATGCTGGCAGTCTTCGGTCTGTTTGGTCAACTGATGATCAAACTGGTACGCAAGCTTGCTGGACCACGGTATCGATTGAGTACGGCCGGGTTGCAACGGCGCTCGGCCAGTAGTGTCATTCAGCTCGCCGCGTTCGCCATGGGAATCATGGCCTTGTTATTGATATCGATTGTTCGAGTGGATCTACTTGCCGCCTGGGAGCAGGACTTGCCCGAAGATGCGCCGAATGTGTTTGTGGTCAATATTCAACCCGATCAAGCGCCGGGGTTTGCGGCAAGGCTTGACGCTGACGGCATTGAGACAACCGGTATGTATCCGATGGTGCGGGCTCGTCTTGTCAGGCACAACGACAAACCCGTACTCGGTGACAACCCGACCGAGCGGGAACAACGTCGCGCACGTCGTGAATACAATCTGTCTTTCTCCAATGACTTGCCCGCCAATAATGAAATCATTGCAGGTGAATGGTGGAACGCGGATGGGTCGGCACCGCCGCTGTTATCCATTGAACGTGAATGGGCTGAAGAGCGCGGCTTTGCCATTGGCGATACCTTGACCTTTAAGGCGGCTGGTGTTGAAACTACTGCAGTGGTCAGCAATTGGCGCGAAGTGGATTGGGAATCATTTCAGGTCAACTTCTTTGTCGTCGCCACACCGTCGACACTTGAAGGGTTTCCGTCAACCTATGTCACCAGTTTTCATATAGACAAGGACTTTGTTTCGGCGACAACAGGATGGGTGCGTGAATTTCCGGGCATTGCCACGCTCGATATTGGTGCGATCATTACACGGGTCAAGTCACTGATGGATCGCGCATCGCTGGCTGTTGAATATGTGTTTTTGTTTACCTTGTTGGCAGGTTTATGTGTTCTCCTGGCAGCAGTGCAAAGTAGTCAGGCGGAACGTATTCGTGAATCTGCCTTGTTGCGCGCGCTTGGTGCATCACATGAACAGGTTCGACATGCGGTCATAGCGGAATTTGCGATTCTTGGAGGTATTGCCGGGTTGCTGGCGGCAATATTTGCTAGTGTTATTGCCTGGTCGTTAAGCAGATTTGTTTTTGAATTACCTTATCACTTCAATTTATGGTTGTGGATTTTCGCCGTTGTCGGTGGTGCCGTTGGCATCAGCATCGCGGGTTATCTCGCAACGCGCAAGGTTCTACACACGCCGCCGGTTGTTGCGTTACGCCATACCGGGTAACGTTCAATGAGGCACGCGTTTACCGCCGAAGAAGATGAGTTTGCCTCGCTTGCATCTGCGCAAGCGGCCTTGATCGACAACTGTACACGCAATCAGGCGTTGATCATCAAACGCGCCGTCGAGCACTTCTGGGCCATCAAGGATGATAAAACCTATTACCCAAACGCCTTGTATGTTGCGTCTCAGCTGAAAAACATGCGTGCCGATACGCCGATCATTGTTTCGGCCTTGTTCGGTACGGATGCCTCGGCAAGAGCCTATTCCATCGATTTCATTCGCGAGCACTATGGCCAGGAGTGTGCCGAGCTGACCGAAGGCGTTCGTTGGTTGAATGAGCTCAGTTCTCTTGACCTTCTCGAAGGTAGTAGTCGCGCCACTGATCAAGCTGAATTCTTTCGCCGCATGGTGCTGTCGATTGTTGATGATGTACGGGTAGTGCTGGTCAAGCTCGGGTACCGGACGCAGCGCCTTTACGCGATGATCAAGCGCGATGCGCCAGACGGAGAAAGACTGGCACGTGAGACGCTGTCCATCTATGCCCCATTGGCCAATCGTTTGGGCTTGGGTCAGTTGAAGTGGGAGCTTGAGGATATTGCTTTTCGCATCGTCGAACCGCAAGCCTATAAGCGCGTTGCCAAGGCACTGGAGGAGAACCGCGCGTCACGCGAAAACTACATCACCGATTTTGTTGCCAATCTGAGTTCGCTGATCGAGAAACACGGCATCACGGAGGCGGGCGTCTTTGGTCGGCCGAAGCATATCTACAGCATCTGGAAAAAGATGCAGGCAAAACATATCGAGTTTTCTGACCTGTTCGATGTTCGAGCAGTACGCGTGTTGGTTAATGACATTCAGCAATGTTATGCGGTGCTGGGTATTGTGCATAGCCAGTGGCAACCGATCACTCGCGAATTTGATGATTACATTGCGAACCCTAAGGAAAACGGATATCGCTCCTTACACACGGCGGTTATTGGTCCGGCCGGCAAGCCTGTAGAAGTGCAGATTCGCACCGCGGCCATGGATGACGATGCTGAAAACGGAGTTGCGGCCCATTGGGCTTACAAGGAAGGGTCGCCGGTTGACGCCTCATTGCAACGCAGTATCAATGCACTGAGACAATTACTTGATGACAACGATGATGATGAACTGATCGAAGGTTTCTCACAGCATCTGGATGCCGATCGGGTTTATGTGTTCACGCCCAAGGGTGAGGTTATTGATCTGTCGGCAAATTCGACACCACTGGATTTTGCTTACCAAATTCACTCTGAAATCGGTCATCGCTGCCGTGGGGCGAAAGTCAATGGCAGCATCGTGCCGTTAACCTATACCTTGCGTAATGGTGATCAGGTTGAAGTACTGACCACTCGCGAACCCCAACCCAGTCGAGATTGGCTTAACCGTTCACTGGGTTACATCAACAGCAGTCGTGCACGTGGCAAGGTACGCGCCTGGTTCAACCTTCAGGATCATGATCAGCATCTTGCCGATGGCCGGGCGATGCTTGACCGAGAGCTGAAACGTCTGAAGGCCACCTCAGTCTCGATCGACAAGCTGGTCAAGCGTTTGAATTTCGACAAACCCAATGACATGCTTATTGCCATTGGGCGTAACGAATTGACGATGCCGCAGATCATTGGCGCGATTGATCATCTGGCGCAGCCCATCAGTCAACCATTCGAAGAACCGGCCCGCATCCGTGAGAAAGACGCGAAAAGCGGTGCGATTCAGGTGCGTGGTGTCGGTAACCTCTTGACGAATATCGGACCTTGCTGCCAGCCCGTGCCGCCTGACAGCATTGTCGGCTTCATCACTCGCAGCAGAGGGGTCACGATTCATCGCGCTGATTGCCCGAACATTTTGAACCTTCGGGAGTCGGAACTGGAACGGCTTATCGATGTCGGTTGGGGCGATGACAAAACCGGGCGTTATCAAGTGGAAATTCGTATTCATGCCTATGACCGTCATGGGCTTCTACGCGATGTATCGACCACGCTTTCAACCCTTGATGTCGACGTTGTCGCTGTCAATACCTTGAGTGACAAGCAGGAGCAAACTGCCGATATGAAAATCTCCCTGCATATTTCCGATATGGGTGAGCTTGCAACGGTCATGGACAAGATTCGACAGCTGCGTAATGTGCAGACTGTCGAACGTGTTATCTGAACGCTTCCGTGTTATCTGAACGCTTCATCGAAAAAACGCACCATCTCGATGTGCATTTCGTCGTGGAATGCATAACGATCAAACCCTTCTGCGTTGCCGCAAATGAGTGCATATTCTTCCGGGTCCGCCTGCCTGAATGCTTCGCGACAGGGTACTACCAGAAAGGCGAAATGCCCGGCCTTGTCGACCCAGTGCGTCTCGGGCGGATTTGGCAAGCGCGCTTTTAACGACGCCGCGTTGGTCTCGGTGGGCACACTACTATCACGTTCGCCGGACCACAGTTGAACAACAGCACTGACGTTTTCCAATGACTTTTGTGAATAAGCGAAACCGAATCCGGGTGCTGCAATGACTGCGGCCTTGACGCGCGGATCTGCACCCCAGGCTTCTGCCGGCAGCTTGTCCATACGTTTGGCCATTATCAGATCAACCATTCCTTGGGCACAAACAAACTCCTGTGGATGATCGGCACAATGTCTGACGGCAAGCTTTAAATCCGGTATTCCACCAATCAATCCAATCGCCGTATAGCCGCCAGCGGAAAATCCGTAGACACCAATCTTTGCCGGATCGATGACTGTGCTTAAGTGCTTGTCAGTCAATAGCTGGTCGAGGACACGGCTGATATGTCGCGGTCGATCAATCAACCATTGATCCGGGCTTGAACTCATATCTGACCAGGTGTTGCCCGTATGCGAAGGTGCTGCCACCACATAACCCGCGTCGGCAAGCGCGGCGGCTGTGTCCGCATGTCCGGCGTACCAGCCGCTGAACCCATGCGAAATCAGAATCAAACCGCCGTTGGCGTTGGCAATCGGCGCGTCATGGGCGACACTCAAGCCGAACTCAGTGTTCGGTTCAGAAGGGGGGAGCTTGCTGGTCGGGTACCACAGGCCGACTTGCAGATCCTTGTAGCCAGGGTCGGCAAGCTGCAGCAAGCGGAATCCGGCCGCATGGGCCTGCCAGGGAAGAATCAGTGTGGCGATCAGCGCGACTTGAGCGATCAGTACTAAATGACGAACGACGGGGTTTGACATGACGACTCCAGAGGTGTGTTGGCGTTTGTCCACTATCGTCATAAACTCCTGAGGTTACGACCTTGAACATGATCGAGCAGGTGCTCGAACATGATTTAGTACCTCCAGTATTCGTTCACCCGTAGCTATCGGAACACATGACGTCACTGCCCATACCGTTGGTCGTCGCCTTTTTGTTGCTTGTGCTCGCGGCTGCCAACCATCAACGTTTGACCGTCACGCCCACCGGTCGGGTGTTTGAATGGGTTCTATATTTGTTTGCCGCATCGTTGGTGTGCATCGGGTTGCGCTGGGCCTTCGATCTGCTTGTGCTGTTACCGCTTGCCGGCGCATTGTCCGTGACTGGCATAGCGTTGACGTATCTCGCTTTTCGGAGTCTTGGACGCAAAGGACCGGTTCTGTCTCTGGCACGTGATGTTTGGCATTTGATGCCAATTCTGCTGATTCTCATTGCGATGGCCATCTGCCCGCGGTGGGTGGAAGTGGTCGTGATCGGAACCAATCTCGTTTACGCGTTGTTGTTGGTCCATCTGGCGCGCCAGGGGCCCGGTTCTTTGCAGATGGTTCGCTTGAGTGTTTTCAGTAATGCCCAGCAGGCTTTGTGGTTGGTCGCCGCGTTGTTGATTGTCAACGTCTTGATGGAAGTGATAATCGCCGTCGATTTCCTGTTGTATCAGGGGCGGCACGCTGAACGTTTTGTCGGTGTTGTCAATTTATTCCTTTTGCTATTGCTGGGGTGGGGACTGGTGCGCGCGGCGGATGGTCGGACCATCGATGATGAATCGGTACCCACAGCCCAGACGAAGGATGTCGCGGCCCTTAACGCTGATCACAATGCGGATCGCAATGC
>CAYUZB010000086.1:0-16337 GCA_964449565.1 uncultured Granulosicoccaceae bacterium
GTATACGCTCTTCGCCGAAAACGGTATAGCCGATAATCGAGACTTACAGAATCTCCAGTTGGTAATTGACACCAACGGTAATGGGCTTGTAGATACTGACGAGCCGCTAATTAACGAATCCGTTTTATTACTCCCTGATGAAACGCTGGGAGTTGTTGTCAGTGGCGTCGTCCCGGATGATGTGGTTGCTACCGATACGATCGAAATACTGGTACACGCCGAGTCGCAGGACGCAACACTCGCGATACAGACTAATCGCGACGAGATCACTATTGCTGAAACTGCTGCATTGCAGGTTGATCTATCTTTGTCAACGAGTTGTGAAGTTGATATACCGCCAGGCGAACGCGTTGATGTAACTGTCAGTGCGGTCAATTCATCGGCGGTTCTGCCAGATGTTAGTGAATACCTTGTCGATGGCACTATTCGAGAGGGTGTGTTGCTTGAGTTATCGATTCCTGTAGGTATGCAACTGATCAGAGACCAGTTTCTCGACATTCAAGCATTTCAGGCTATCGCCTTGGTGCAAGAGTCTGCCAGTGACGACAACTGGATGCGTTATGAACAGTGGCAGGGAACGTCTACTTTGAGTCATGTTGCCTTGTTGATCCCAGCCGAGTCATTTGAAACCGACGAGATGGCTAAATTCAGCTTTGGCCTGACAAGTACCGATCTGCCGGAAGGGCAAACGCAGTTCGATCTTGTTGCGGGTATCGATGAAGATAACGATGGTGATTTGGATAGCGAATCAGTTACTGGCTGTGTCAGTTATTTCGCTGGGGCAGCCGCGACTGGAGCGACTATCCGATTTATCGAAACAAATCTGACCCTGCAACAAAGTAATTCAACACCTGATTTTGCCAACGACGATGATTTCATTGATGCGCCGGTCTATCATCTGACAAATTCCTCATCAGATACATCGCAGTCTTTGACAGATGATACGTTGAATTTACCTTCTCGACGCGCCGTCTATGTTGAATTAAATGGAGCCATTAGCCCCGAGCTTGTACTGAGTTCTGGATCAGGAGTGCGTCATGTTGTCGTTGATGTGTCTTCGGAAGATACGCTTGACTTCGTAAAATTGCTGCTGCGAGAAACAGCTCAGGGTAGCAATCTCTATCGCAGCGTTAAACCACTGTATCTGGAAGAGGGGGTTGTCGCCGATGGTGCATGGTGCCCGGTTGATGCCAACGCTGCTCTGGATTTGCCCATCGATTTCGCGGATACCTCAGAAATCTGTGTGCTTGGAAGTGAGCGAGGTGACACTCTTGAAGTGTCGTTTATTGATCCCGCGTTGAATACCGATACCTTTGATACGGCTTTAGTGGATCCGTCTGGCCGCGTATTTGATTCATTGACCTTGACAGGAATTGCCGACGCACTCGTATCCGTGTTTGACGGCAGTACTCTGGCTGTTGATCCGATCAGCGGCCAGCCAATCGAATTGACAACAGATGTGGATGGACGTTTTGATTTACCGAGATTGTCTCCAAGCGTATCGTATAGCTATCAAGTGTCTCCACCCACGACCCATACTTTTCCGTCGTTGGTGTCGCCTGATCGTTTCGATAGTGACAATGTTGTGGCAGCGTCCTATGGTGCTGAAGGTTATCAGTCAACCGAATCCGGATTGTTTGCGGTTTTCGCAGGCGAGCCTCCACCGCTTATCGATATACCTATTGATCCTGTCAATAGAGAGGCCTTGATTGAAGCAGTAAAAAGTGCATCAAGTTCATCGGTGGAAGTTGGTGACATAGTCAGTTACACCGTTGCGGTGACGAATCAAAGTACGGGCGATATGACAGATCTGTCCGTGCTTGACGTTCCCCCCTACGGATTTCGATATATCCCAGGCTCGACCAGTGCCAACGGTGAAGAGGCCGCGGATCCGGAGCGGGTGTCTCTATCTGACAATCCGCTCACATCGGACGGTGCAGCATTACGATTTCTGTTCGATGATCTGGCTGCCGGTGAAACCATCCAGATTGTATATCGCTTGCAGGCGACCGCTGCTGCGATAGAGGGCGATGGGGTCAACACGGCTATTGCCAGCGCGCAAACGACCAGCGGATTTGAATTGGTGGCATCACCGAGTCGAGTGGACGTAGATGTCAGAACGCGAGGTATATTTTCTGACGATGCCATTCTTTTTGGCAAGGTATACGTCGATGCTAACTGTAGCTACTTACAAGATCATGCAGAATGGCCGATCGCCGGTGTAAAACTATACCTGCAGGATGGAACTTTTGTCGTCACTGACGAGGATGGTCAATACAGCCTTTATGGATTAAGACCTGGTTTGCATGTTATCAAGGTTGATCCAATAACGATGCCGGATGGTGTGCATCTCAAGCCTGTCGACAATCGCAATGTTGCTGACGCGGATAGTCGATTTGTCGACCTGGTCCCCGGAGATATGCATCGTGCCGATTTCGCCGGATATTGCCCGGCGGAAAACGTAGATCAAGTATATGAGGAACTGAGAAATCGAAACGAGAGCCTTCGAGGTGCATGGGTGCTCGACGAGGCCACTCTATTTGACCCGGATGGCACGGCTCGGCAGCTCAGTGATTCTCAACGTGCGGGAGCTGACGGTGATATCTCCAGTGGGTTTCTGACCGACCCGCAGCTGCGAAGGAATCGTGAACGTAAAAAGTCGGACCAAGACGATGAATCGTTGCAAGATGCAGCTGAAAAATCGGGTTTGATTCTGTCTGATAACACGAGTGAAATAGATATAACTTCAAACTCGTTGGGCGGTAGTCCTGGATCGGCTGCCTCAACGGAAGGTGTCGCAAGGGGGCCACCCGGCACAGCTAATAAAATCGCCACTGTTGGCGTTGACGGTCGTCCGAGAATGGGTGACCCAAAAGAAATTGCTGCGGAAATTACCGCTGAGCAAGCCAAAAAAGGAACGTTTCTCTGGCCATTCGATGAGTTTAGTACAGATGGACGTTTTATGGCCGTTGTGCGCTCGGGAATTGATCCGGTTCTATATGTCGATGATGTTGCGGTACCTGAAACTCAGATTGGTGAACGTATTGTCAATCGAAGGGAGAAGGCGCAGATAGTTGCATGGTATGGCATCAAGCTCAAGCCAGGCAGCAACTCGGTGGAAATTCGTGGCAAGGATAGTTTCGGTAACGAACGGGTTCTTGCCAAAAGTGATTTCAAACGACCGGCTGCTGGTGTCAGGTTGATCATGCGAACTCGTGTCGATACGGTACCGGCAGACGGCGGTCGGTCCGTCGTGCCGATAGATATTGTAATCAATGATGCGAATGGCTATCCAGCCAATGGTGTTTACTTTGTCAGCCTTGGTACAACAGCGGGTGAGTTTGTCGAACCTGATATTCAATTGAGTGAACCAGGTACACAGGTTCGTATCGAAAATGGTCGTGGCAAGATTCACATAAGAAGTTCGGACCTGACGGGGCCGATGCGTATCACTGCGCGCGCCGGAAACTTGGAGTCGGCATTAAACATATTGCAGATCGCGTCGGCGAGACCCTTGATTGGTGCAGGACTTGTCAGCATAGGTGGACGTTATACCCGTGTACGTAACGGGGATGATACTCGCCATAATATCGATGCGGGGTTTGAAGGGCATGCCCGAGCGGCGGTATTCCTTAAAGGCCGAGTGCGTCGGAATTTGACCCTGACCTTGTCCTATGATTCGGACAAGGATGAAGATACACGTTTGCTCCGTGACATAAATACCAACGAATACTATGTAACTTCGGGAGACTCATCGCTCAAAGGGTATGAGGCGCAGAGTCGCAGCAAGTTGTATTTAAAACTTGAACGTGATCGGCATAGCATCCTGTGGGGTGACTATTTGACCGATCATCAGAGTGATTCACACGATCTGGCGCGTGTTCAACGTACCTTAACCGGGTTCAACGGTATCTATGACAATAGACGCGATCGCATTCAAGTATTCGCGGCTAGTCAATCCGATGTTCGAACCAGCGAAGAAATTCCTGGCAACGGCACCGCCATGCTATTCAGTTTGTCCGATGCGCCAATAGTGGCCAACAGCGAAGTTATCGAGCTGTTGGTGCGTGATGAAGACAACCCTGGTCTCGTGATCGATATTGAGCGCTTGAGGCGTGGTGTGGACTATGAGATTGATTCTCTCACAGGACTGTTACGTTTCAGCTCCGTGATTCCAAGCGTTGATGCTGAATTCAATCCAGTGTCCATTCGCGTCAGCTATGACCGTAGTGTAGATTCCGATAGTCATATCATTGCGGGACTACGTTGGACGCGAACATTCAATGAGTACATTCGGGCCGGTATC
This sequence comes from uncultured Granulosicoccaceae bacterium, assembly GCA_964449565.1. Lineage (GTDB taxonomy): Bacteria > Pseudomonadota > Gammaproteobacteria > Granulosicoccales > Granulosicoccaceae > Granulosicoccus. The sequence continues at coordinate 4,307 of CAYUZB010000086.1, forward strand.
AGTTTGACTGATGATCAGAACCCGCTTTCCGGTTATCAGCTTGGTGGTGTTCATGTGACGGCGAAGCCTACTCCAAATACTGACCTTCGCTTGTCTGTTGCTGGGCAAAAAAATAATATTGATGGTCGAGAAGGCCATGCGGAGCGTCTGGAGGTTGAACATCTCTGGGGTGGCCAGCGAGACCACCGTAGCAGTTTGAGTTGGGCGCGTAGCGATGAACAATTTACCAATCCCGATGCTGGTATTTCTTCGGGGCGAGAAGAGTTGCGTTTGGAGCACCACCAACCAATAGGCAATAGAACATCACTCAAGGCGATTGCTCTACACAGTGCTTCCTCCGCTGATCAACTACGTATTGGTGATGCATCCCTTGGATTGACCAGACGCGTGAATCAATGGACATTGAATGCCGGAACCCGATTTATCTGGCGTGATGATCCCACTGGGCGGGAAAACTTTCATACCCTTTTTGGTGGTGTGGAGAAGAGCTTCATTTTAAAAAATGATAGACCGCTAAGCCTGAGTGCCGAGTACGAACAGGATGTTGCTGATGCCAACCGCTTTAGGTTCACACTCGGTTCTCGCCTGCAAGCACATGATCATGTATCGCTGTACGCCAACTATGAATTTGAACGTGGCATCAGTCGCCAGTCGCTTGCCGGAACCGGTAGTGGTAGCCGCAGGCTTGTTGTAGGTGTTGAGTCGGATGTTTTGAAAGCGACCGAAATCTACAGTGAGTATCGGATGCGCAGTGCATTTTCAAGCTCCAATATCGAAGCCGCAACGGGTATACGTGGCCGCTATGAAATTGTGCCCGGACTCAACTTCAGTCCATCTTTTGAATACATTGACGTAATTGACGGGGATACCAATTCAGATTCCATTGCCATGTCTCTTGGTCTCAGCGATACGCGTAATCCGAATCGTAAGCTCACGGGTCAAGCTGAAGTGCGTGATACTGAATCGAATCGATTCTACGGATTTCGTGCAACGCTTGCGCAGCGGCTGAACGTTGATTGGACAACGCTGGTGCGTGAAGAATTCACGAGACAAACACCCGATATCGGTGAATTCACTTCGCGTCATCGCTTTACGCTTGGCTTGGCTCGCCGGCCAAAGCTCGATAATCAACACCACGGACTGTATTACGCCAGCTGGACAGATAACTATGGGCCGGAAGATGGTCAGGATGCGCGCGCCTTTCTCCTTTCCACGCATCAGAATAGAACTATCAATGACAAGGTGACTGTCAGTGGACGCTTGGGTGCCAAGTGGCAATCAACGCGTTTTGCCACAGGAGATATCAATTCTGAATTGGCACTGCTTGATCTGCGAACAACGATTGATCTTGCTCGACGTTGGGAAATCGATCTACGTGGCGGGGTGCTGAGTATTGGCGATGGTGGTGGGCAACGGTATTCGTTTGGTGCCGGATTTTCATGGATTGTTGATCGAAATATACGGCTCGGTTTTACCTACAACCTGAAAGGCTTCCGGGAAGAGGATCTCGATGAGCAAGGCTTTAACGCCGAGGGCCTGCATATAGGTCTTGATCTTAAATTTGACGAGGATTGGTTTCAATGGCTATCCGACTAAAAGAGCACACACGTCTGTTGCTGGCAAGTCTAACGCTTTTGCCTTTGGTGAATGCCTGTGTCAGTACTGAAGAGCTGTATGCGCAGTACGATGTGCATTCGTGTGAAGTGGATTTATCGGAACCGCGGATCGAAGGGGCGACCCTTGCGTTTACTCAGCAGTTGTGGAATCCGGCAGTGTATTTCGACTACGACGAGCATGAACTTGATGAGGAGGGCTATGCGCTTCTGGAATCTACTGCTGAAATCATGAATAAGCACAAGGAGCTTAATGTTGGTCTGCAAGGCTTTGCTGATCGAATTGGTGGCATCAGTTACAACATTCGCCTATCGGGCAGGCGTGTCGAAACGGTGACCCGCTACCTGACCGAACGTGGTATTGCACCTTCGCGCATCGTTTCACAACCATTGGGTGAAGGGCTTCCACAGTTCGGTTCGAGCGATGCAGAGGCGAGAGCCACAAACCGAAGGGTTGAGTTGGTATTGCTTGATGCCAACGGACGTCCGGTCAGTCCTTTGTTTGAGTTCCCGGGTCTCTAGAAACATGCGAATCTTTTTCATTTTATTGGCGTTGTTCATCACCGGAGTCACCTACGCTGTTACTCCGGCAGGTACTCTGATTCGCAATCAGGCGAGTGCCAGTTATACGGATTCGGAAGGGCGTCGTGTGACTGTGCAATCAAATATTGTTGAAACATTGGTTGAGCAAGTCGCGGGGCTTGAGTTGACCAATGATCAACAGTTGCGTGGTGATGCGGGTAGCTCAGTGCTGATATCACACCGAATTGTGAATACCGGAAATGGCGATGATAGTTACTCGCTGCAATTGCAGAATACGGGTGGCAACATCAACTTATCAAACCTCCGGATCTTCGCTGATGCTAATGGTGATGGCCTTCCAGATTCATCGGTTCCTATAACAACAACACCGTTGATCGCAGCTGATCAGGATTACTTCATCGTACTTTCTGGGGATATACCGGCATCGGCAAACGATGGTGATTCTGCAGCTATAACGGTGACTGCGAGTAGTACGTTCAATGCCTCTATCAACGCACAGAACAACGATCTGGTTATATCTGGTGTCGGTGCGTCGATTCAGGTAACCAAATCCATGTCGTCCACACAGGGGCGTTCGCCAAGCTCTCCCTACACGGTGACCTTGCGATATGAAAATACTGGAAGTCAGAGTGCTGGCAATGTCACTCTGATCGATGCCTTGCCTGCGGGAATGACCTATGTACCCGGCAGTGGTCGATGGAGTGAATCATCTGTTGTTCTGAGCGATGCCGACCCACTTGATACGCATCCTGGGCAATCAGGAAATATTCGTTATTGTGCTTATGATGCTAGTTGTACCGGCCTGAGTGAAGCGAACAATGACGCAGATGCGAGCAGCGACAATCAGGTAACCGCCATTATCGATTTCGTCCCACCCGGCGGTATAGCAACGCTGTCCTTTGAGGTTTCGATCGATGGTGGGCTTGCCAGTGGCTTTCTGATAAATGAGGCCGAGTTTGAATACGATGTCGCCATCAATACGGTTCCACGAGAGTTTACCAACACAGTAGCGTTTGAAGTACTTCCAGTTTCCGGTGTTGTTGCTAACGGATCGAACACCAGTCCAATTAACGGTCTCAGCGAACCTGTCAGCATATTCAGCGCGGCACAAGGTGGAAAGATCCGATTTGATAATTACATCTGGAATACAGGAAATACGGCCGATACGTTCAATATTGAAGTTGATAGCCTTGGTTCAACTTTTCCACCGGGCACTCTATGGCGTCTATTGAGAAGTGACGGAGCAACGTTGATGCAAGATACCAATGGTGATGGTGCTATCGATACGGGCCCGGTCGCTCCCGATAGCTTTTCATTGGTAGTTCTTGAGCTGGAATTGCCAGGTGACGCATCGGGCAACAATAGCGGAATTGGTTTTGATGTAACAAAGACCGCGAGATCGGTTATTGACAGTACGGTATTTGACACAGTGACTGATCATCTCGATGAAATAGTAGCCAACCAGGTCGACATCACCAATCAGGCGCCAGCAGGGGCCGCTGATGCGCTTGGCGCAGGGCCTGGCCCGGAGTCAAGTCCCGTTAGTGTTGTGTCGCCTGACGGAAACAGACAGGCCTTGTTTGATCTTTATATTCGGCATCAGGGTATTGAACCCGACAACTATGGTCTGACCGCTTATGCGACTGCCGGCGGTAATCCGCTACCGCCAGGTTGGCAAGTTCGTTTTCTGGATCCAGGAAGCAGTCAGCCGAGAAGTGTCACGCGTTTGTTGGCTTCAGGCGAATCGCAACATGTGATTGCTGAAGTGACGGTGCCTGAAGATTTGGCTATTGGCACGACCAGTGTCTTTTTTGGCGCGACTTCTCTATCCGGTGGTGCAAGTGATATCAAGCATGATGGCGTGTCTATCAATGTTGTCAACGCCTTGCGAATCGAACCGAGCTTGACTGCGACCATCACGCCGGGCAGTACGACTGTCTACCAGCATAGGCTTATCAACGAAGGAAATGTCGATTTGACCGATATTCAACTCACCACTAGCGAAAGCCGTCCAGGTTGGTTAAGTGCAATATTTGCTGATACCGACGGGAATGGAGTACTGAGTTCAGCTGATCAGGTATTGACTGCTCCATGGTCGCTGGCTGCGGGTGAAAACAGTAGCTTTTTCGTACGCGTTTCGGCTCCCGCCGACGCGGTCAATCTGCAGCGCAACTCTACCATTATCCAGGCGCAATGGAATGGCAATTCAGAATCCGTCCAAATTGTTGATCAGACCACTGTCTCGACAAGCAACGTCACTATTTTGAAAGAACAGGCAGTCGATGTGGGTTGCGATGGTGCTCCCGATGCGGGAAGCAACTTTACGACAAGTGAAATATCGGTCGAGCCAGGTAACAACTGTGTCATATACCGATTGACGGCACTCAATCGCGGTCAGGAACCTTCATTCAATGTAAAGATTCATGATTCGACGCCATCGTTTACCGTATACCGAACCCCGGCCACTTGTTCGCGAACCCCGTGCTGGATAATCGAGCCGGGCGAGGAGGGAGCCGGAGTAATCAATGCCGAGACTGATCAGCTGTTGCCGGGCGATTCGTTTTTTCTGGAATTTTCAGTTCGTCTGGTTAATTGAATGTCTAGCGACTGAATGCTGACGTCAAATACAATTCGTCGTTCAATTTATTGACGAATTTGACCCATTTATTGCGTTCTATCCGGTCAGTTAAGTGTGATCTGAATCACGAATTAACCTGTTATTTAGTTGAGCACGTTAATTGCTCACTGTCCATCTAACATGCCGCCAGTAGCGTCTGGCGTGTCCATAGAAAAAGTTGTCCACATAGCCAGGTTCGGCGGTGGGTAGCTCGATGGAACAGTGAAATATGATCATTTCATCAATGACGGCGTACGCCGTGTTACCGGTGTCGTGTAATGCTGTTAAGTCTGTTTGTCTGAACGAGGCGTTACTCGCGCCGGTGCAATCATGAGTCGCCCGCAGTCGATGCTCTCGTCGTCATTAGTACGCCGGCGCTGCATGCCTGGGAGAAAACATCTTGCGCTTGCCGTATTCAGTGCATTTGCTTCGGCCGCGCATGCTGATCTGCTAATCACCGAAACACTGGATGCGTCAATTCTGGCGAATGAAGTCATGGATACCGTTGACGGTAACCTGACAATCGACTCGCAGTCATTAACGGGTTTTGCCGGCCAGGTTGGAACGTTTACCAACGGTCTGAGCGTACCCGGATTTCTGGATTTTGAAGATGGCATCATCATGAGTTCCGGTAGCGTCTCCGATATCGCCGGGCCCAATTCAGATGATGGAACCAGTACTTCTCTTCCAAACGGTATCGAGAATGATCCCGATTTTGATTTGTTGACTGATTCCCCCAATGGCACCGACGATGCCATTTTCATCGAAATAGAGTTCATACCCAATGGCGACACGCTGACAGGTACGTTCGTATTTGCCTCGGAAGAGTACAACGAGTATGCACCACCCGATGGTGCTTTTAGTGCCGGTAATCAGTTTTACGATGTCATGGGCTTTTTCGTCAATGGAATCAATTACTCTTTGACTGCAGATGGCGATGATGTATCAATCAACTCGGTCAACAAGACGCTCAATGCTGCTGATTTTGTAGACAATGACTTTGGAGACTTTGATCCAGCACCGACACCATTCAATATTGCGCCAGATGGCTTTACTCGCCGATTGTCATGGACAGCTCCTGTTAATCCCGGTGTTATCAATACCCTGAAGTTTGGGGTCGCAGATGGTGGTGATTCTTCGTTTGATTCGTGGTTGTTGATCGATCGGGATTCATTCAAGGTTTTGAACAGTGCGGTGGATGTCGATCTGGCGGTTTCCACTAGTGGCACCGGTGGCGAGATAGCGGCAGGCACACCCATGGTCATTTCGACAAATGTCGAAAACATCGGGTCTAATGCCACTGGGCGAGAAATTACGGTTGTACATACCTTGCCAGCCGGCGTCACTGTCAATGGTGGAATAGCCGCATCGATTGCTGAATCGGGCGTTAATGGTACCGAGTGGGTTTGTTTGTCTACCGCAGCGGTACCTCAAACCGTCGAATGTCGCAGCACGACATCCATTGGAAACACGAGCGGGAATTCGACTTCGGTGTTCAATTTTTCCACCGACCCCATTGATGTTGCTCTGGTGGGTAATTCACTCATTAACTCCGTTGATGTATTGACCACGGACAATGATACGGGAACCGGTAACAATTCATTCTCAAGTTCTACGTTGGTGATCGCTACTGACTCGACGTCGCCGGTTGTCACAATTGACGATGTCCCAGCAATAACGGGTGGCGCCGCACCGTACAGCGTCACACTGATGTTCGATGAAGTTGTTACGGGGCTTGATTTGGCTGATGTGGTGGTCGGCAATGGCGTAGCGAGTAATCTCGTTATTTTGAGCCCGATTGAAGCGACAGTGGTAATTACTCCCGATGCGACAGGTGATGTCACCATCGATGTACCAAGCGGGGCAGTGCAGGATGCCTCGGGTAACGATAGTGCTGCGTCGGCGACTGCTGTCACGATATTTGATCCAACATCACCTGTATTGTCGATTGACAATGCCCCCGGTGTTATTGCCAACACCAATCCGTTTGATGTGAATTTTTCATTCAGTGTTCCAGTCACTGGCTTTGCTCTGAATGACATTAGCGTTAGCAATGGTGTTCCTTCAAATTTCACGATGATCGACGCATCGACATGGAGTGCGACGATCACGCCGGATACGACCAATGATGTCGTCATATCGGTGCCAGCTGCTGCAGCGCAATCAACGAGTAGTGGTGTTGATAGTAGTAATGATAGCGTGACGGTGACCGTGAACGCGAGTGCACCGACTGGCATCCTGAGCGGTGCACCCAGTATCACCAATTCTTTGGCTAGCTACCCGATGACACTCACGTGGAGTGAGGATGTCACCGACATGCAAGCCAGTGATATCACTATCACTAATGGTGTGGTTTCTTCTTTCTCACCAGACACGCCATTGATTGCGGGCAGCGTCTACACATTTGATGTGACCCCTGCCGGTGACGGCGAAGTTATTGTCTCAGTGCCCGAGTCATCGGTACTCGATATTGCAAACAATGGTAACTCACTTGTTTCGGTTACAACGATTGTGGATACGATACCACCGGTATTGACGATCGCTGCGGTCGCGGGCGACGACTACATCAATGCCAACGAAGACGATGCTCCAGTAATAGTGAGCGGAACCAGTATTGGTTTGCAAGATGGTGCCAGTGTCAACGTAAACGTTGGTGGAATCCCCTATGTGAGCATCGTCAGTAGTGATACATGGAGTATCAGTATTCCGGCGGCAAGCGTACAGTTGTTTAATGCGAACGAGATCATTACCGCTGATGCTGTTGATTCAGCGGGAAACCCGGCAAGCCAGGCGACACGTACGATTAATTACGATGTAATTGCGCCTTCACAGCCGAGTGTTAATACATCATTGATTAGTAGTGCCTTACCGGTACTGACCGGTAGTGCCAATACCGACCCGGGAGATACCCTGACTGTATTGGTCAATGGCATTCTTTACACAGCGGGTGACGGAAACCTGGTTGATGATCTTGCAGGTGCCTGGACATTGACCATTCCATCCGGAAATGACCTGCCGGATGGTAACTACAGCATTGTAGTTACGGTCACCGATAGTGCAGGTAACTCAAGCGTTGATGTCAGTAGCAACGAACTGACAATAGATACAACGCCGCCAGCGACGCCGTCGGTTGCTGTGGATCTGTTGGCAGCTAACGATTCAGGAACCTTGGACGATGACAACATTACTAATGTTGCAACGGCGACTTTCTCCGTACCCGCCAGCTCAGCAACTCCGGGTACTCTTGTAACGCTTTACAGCGACCTGGTTGCAATTGGCACAACAACAGCCTCGGCCGACGGTAGCTTCTCGCTTTCAGCATCAACGCTTGTCGAGGGGACTGAAAACATAAGCTGGACCAGCACGGATACCGCTGGCAATGAAAGTGCGAATTCTCCCTCCTTGTCGGTAACCCTCGACACGAGCGCGCCAGCGCCGACAATCAATGCGCCGCATACGGCTGACAATATTGTCAATGCCGCTGAAGCCAATCCGTTCTCCGTTTCCGGGACATCAGAAGCAGACAGTGTCGTTAGCATATCCATTAGTGATGGAAGCAATCCTGCGGTTACTGCCTCGGTATCAACTGATGGGGCCGGTAACTGGAGTGTTAGTGGGCTTGATCTGTCCGGCCTTGTTGATGGCTCCCTGGCAATTAATGCAACTGCCACCGATGTGGCGGGAAATTCCGGGGCGAGTTCTGAGAGTAATACGTCGCTGGTTTCAACCGCGCCGGTTCTCGTATTGAATGCCATTTCTGGTGATGATGCCTTGAACGCTACCGAAGCGACACAGGATCTTGTTATCTCCGGTACATCAACGGGTTTAGCAGACGGTGATAACGTCACTATTACTATTGGCACTAATAGCTATTTAGCATCTGTTGCTGGTGGTCTGTGGCAAGTGACCGTCCCCGCCATTGATACTGGTTCGTTTGTCGATGGAGAAGTCGTCACAGCTGATGCGATCGACATCGCCGGAAACACTGCCAGTACGATAAGTGTCGCCTTGGCGGTCGATACGGTACTGCCAGTCGTTGCCATTGACCCTGCGGTGCTTGGAACAAGCAGTAATGAAGCTAGCTACCAGGTTTCAGGTACCTGTACTGTCGGTGATGGACTTGTTTCCGTATCGATTGCAGGTGGAACTCCGTTGACACAAGATGTCAGTTGCGCCTCTGGTGGTTCGTGGACTGCGACGTTTGATATCAGTGCGATAGCCGATGGGCTTGACGTCATTACCGTTGATGCAACGCAAGGTGATGCCGTTGGTAATACAGGAACCGCGGCTACGGTAACTGCCAACAAGGATACCAGTATGCCATCGATCAGCGTTTCAGTCGTGGCAGTTGATGATGTTATCAATATTGATGAGGCGGCTGTTGATCTAGCTATCAATGGTATTACTGTCGATATCGAAGATGGTCAGTTGGTGACGGTCTCGGTAGATGGGGCAGACTACACAACTACTGTAGTATCGAATTCATGGTCGGTCGTGGTTCCGGTTTCCGCGGTTTCAGCATTCGAAACTGATGAAGACGTTACTGCCAATGTATCGACTCTTGCTGGATTGGCTGCGCCAGAAGCAATGCGCAGTATCGATATAGACATCATTGCACCATCGCAACCTACTGTTGCAACCTTGGTAAGCAATGACACAACGCCAACCTTGACAGGTACCGCCGTTGTTGAGGCGGGGGGCACTTTGACGGTAACAGTCAACGGGGTTGACTATCCAGCAGGTTTGGGTGCGCTCGTCGTGTCCGGAACTGATTGGACATTGGATATTCCATCATCAAATTCGTTGGTCGATGGTACATACAATGTGTTGGTTTCGCTTACCGATGCGGCAGGAAACGAGACGATTGAACCTGGGTTGTCAGCTTTAACGATCGACACTACGGCTCCAGCTGCGCCGCCTGTTGCGGTCGACCTGATTGCCGCTGACGATAGTGGAGTTAGTTCAAGTGATGACATCACAAACGAAACTACACCAACGTTTGTAGTTGCTGACGGGACATTGAATCCTGGTGAATCGGTCACTGTATTCGCTGATGCCGTCGACGTTGGCACCACTGTAGTAAACCCCGCTGGTGGATTCACTTTGGTCAGCGCCGCGTTACTCGATGGTAACTACAGCATAAGTTATACATTGGCTGACGCATTGGGCAACGTCAGTAGTTCTTCACCGGCTTTGCCGATCGTTATCGACACGGTTGCGAATGCACCATCGATTGATGCTGACATCGCTGGCGATAACATTATCAATGCCTCGGAGATGAATAGCGTGTTGGTAAGCGGTATCACCGAAAATGATGCGACGGTGTCCATTGTGTTCACGGATACCGCTTCAAACACCGAGAGCGTGGTGACGACTGCTGAAGCGAGCGGGATCTACACACTCAATGCGACTCCCGCCGATGTCAGCGCCCTGACTCCGGGCGGGCTTCAGGTATCGGTTAGCATCAGTGACATTGCTGGAAATGTATCTACTCCAACATCTGTATCTGTTCAATTCGATCCGGACCCTCCTGCACCAGCGACCGTTGATACTCTTCTAAGTAATAGCGGTACACCGACGGTGACCGGTAACGTCACACTGGATGCAGGCGATTCAATAGTGGTGACGATTAACTCCCAGGATTATTCCGAGGGTCCTGACCTTGTCATATCGGGTGCCACGTGGACACTGATTGTTCCGGCTGGTGACTCGCTGGATGAAAACATATACGACGTTCTGGTCGAGGTGACTGATGTCGCTGGCAATGTTTCGTCTGATACATCCACTGATGAATTGACTATCGACTTGACAGCGCCCGCGAATCCCAGCATTGCTCTGGATCTGCTTGCCTCGAGTGATACCGGTGACAGTGATACTGATAACCTGACTGGTTTGAGCTCGATAGATGTCAGTGTGCCTGCAGGTACAGCCGCTCCTGGGGACACTGCGACGATCCATATTGATGGTGTGCCAGTTGATACAGTAACAGTAGCACCGGATGGTGGATTCCTCGCGTCATTGACTGGATTGGTCGATGGGCCCAATACCATCAGTTACACATTGGTGGACGCGGCTGGAAATGTCAGCGCGTCATCACCAGAACTCGTGGTGCTTGTTGACGGTGCCATAACTGCACCAACCTTAACGCTTCCGGTTGCCATAGATAACCAAATAAACGGTACAGAAGCGGTGATGGTAGATCTTGTTGGAACCGCAGAACCTGACAGCGTCGTTACCGTGACCATCGATGATGGCGGCGCGTCGCCACTTGTATTGACGGTCAATGCTGATAGCAGTGGTGATTGGGTCTTGACAAATGTCGATGTGACGTCGCTCGCTGAGGGGACATTGGATATTGTCGTCAGTGCTGAGGATGGCGCGGGCAATAGTGCTAGCGCAACGCCTGCCAATATTGAACTTGATACTTCCGCGCCAGTTTTGACAGTGAATACTGTCGCGGGAGATGACGTAATCAATATTGCAGAGTCACTGCTTGATCAGACCATATCAGGTACCAGCCAGGATCTGGTGGACGGTGCGACAGTTATCGTTGAAGTCAATGGACAGAGCTACACGGGTACTGTGAACTCGAACAGCTGGAGCGTTGTAGTTCCGACTGTTGATGTTCAAGCCTTTGATTCGACTGAAAATGTAACGGTCAATGCTAGTGACAGCGCTGGCAATGCGGCGATCCCTGTGTCTGTCATTGTAACAACGGTATTGACTGCGCCATCACTCACTATTGACGCAATAGCAGGTGACGATGTCATTAGTATCGCTGAGTCACTGTTGGATCAAACAATATCCGGAACAAGTGCGGGTCTCGACGATGGTCAGATAGTAACCGTTAATGTCAACGGAATCGATTATACGTCGCCGGTAAGTGCAAATAACTGGAGTGTGCTGGTACCGTCAACTGATATACAAGCTTTCGGGCCCGTCGAGACGGTGACTTCTACCGCTGATGATACCGCTGGTAATCCTGCGACACCGGCAACGGTTGATGTAGTAACAGATACAACGGCACCCACATTGGTATTTGACGCAATCACGGGTGATGATCGAATCAATGCTGCCGAAGCGGCGTCTGATATCACCGTATCAGGAACGTCACTTGGTCTTCTTGATGGCGAGACAGTCCTGGTGTCTCTCAACGGTGTCGACTATATCGCCACAGTGAACAGTGATATCTGGAGCTTGACAGTACCAGCATCAGATGTTGCAGCGCTCACCGATGGAGATCAGGTTACTGCCAATG
>CAYUZB010000087.1:0-8803 GCA_964449565.1 uncultured Granulosicoccaceae bacterium
TTTTCGGGCAATATCTGGTATCTGGCCAACAAACCCGCCGCCCTGCATTGGCACTAAGTTCTACCTGGTAGGGACTAATTCCGACCCTTGCAGACGACTGACTTTATTTGTCATCGTGTAAACTACAACCAGATAAACTAAACGTTTACTATCTTAACTTGCGATGAATTATGATTGATTTATACACTTGGACTACCCCAAATGGCCGAAAAGTATCCATTCTGCTGGAAGAATTGGGTATTGAATATACGGTAAATGCAATTGATATAACCAAGGACGAACAATTCGCTCCGGAATTTCTTGCAATCAGTCCTAATAACCGCATCCCGGCCATTGTCGACAAAGACTCGAACGTATCGATGATGGAGTCTGGCGCTATCATGCAATATCTGGCAGAAAAAACCGGCAAATTTCTATCGACTGACCCGGAAACACGCTGGGCCACACTCGAATGGCTTAATTGGCAAATGGGCGGACTTGGCCCAATGGCTGGTCAGACTCACCACTTTGTAAAATACAATCCCGGCAAATCTCAATATGCGGAAGACCGCTATCAAAACGAAACACGCAGACTGTACGGTGTATTGGATAAGCGTTTGAATGACAGAGAGTTCATAGCTAATGAGTATTCCATTGCCGATATGGCATGCTGGCCATGGATATCTCGTTTTGAGTGGCAAGGAATCGATATCAAGGAGTACAAGAATATCACTCGTTGGTATATAGCTATCGCAACACGGGAAGCCGTACAAAGGGGTTATCAAGTTCCCAAATACGTCAGCGATGTGCCGATGCCTTAGATTCACTGGGCTGAATCGATCGCTCTACAGTCGCTCCGGTAGCAACCTCAGGCATATACCAATAAAACCTGGTTCAGATTTCACTGACTGAACCATGTACTGTCTTACAATAATGTCCTTATTAACAAAAATAGAACCAACAAAATTTATTGACAACCCAATAATCTAGAACGACCACTATTAAAAAACTCCTCAATTCATAAAAATTAAGTACCTTTATTAACTAAAATTCAAATCTTCCCGGATACGACGGATAGTCTCAGCCTGTAAATAATGACTGACGCGTTCACGTACATGCGCGGTCAACTCATCTGGATTATTTTCAGATGCCCAGTCACGTGTATTGTTACGTTTATTCTTTTGCTCTAACGCCGAGGCATTACTTTCGAGTTGCCACATAGCGCACCAGGCCACTGACCACAACCACATCAACCTTCGCATTGGCGTCATATAGGGCTGCATTGCATCTGCGAATTCAGCAGACACATGTTGTGACCAGGTATCGTAAAAGGATACTACCGATTTTTTGGATAGTTCAATTCTGACATCCACATCCCATGTTGTAGATGTATATAAGCTCGCATGCGCAAGATCGAACCCACACCCACCATAACGACCTTTTTCCAGATCAACCAATACCGCCTTGCCCTGACTATCAATAATAAAGTTACCCGGGTGGGCATCAAAAGAGATCAAGCAAACTGGCGGTGTTGCCAATGCACGTACCTCTTTCCTGGCCAGTTCAAGCTCAGCCTGAATCATGGATAGACTCAAGGGGTCAATGACAGCACGGGATAGATAGCTGGCTTGTATTTCGACTTCCTCAAGCATACCAATTAAAGGATAATCGGGGCTCAACAATGGCGCACGGACTTCCGACGGCGGCACTGGCAGTCGGTGTATGGATGCCAGGGCTTTGGCGATGAGGGTGAAGTCATTCTTGGTTTGTGGTTCACGACCATAAATTCGTTGAACCAACAACGCCCCCATCGGTAACGATGATGAAGGTGGAATAGTCGCATAACAAATCGGTGTATGTTTGCTCGGCGCCATCCGATGGAAACAAGTTTTCTGATAATGCAGATTTTCGCGAGCGCTTAACCCCATCTGGCTTTGTTTCGGTACGCGCAACAAGAAATCAGTTCCGTCGATAGTCCAGTGGTCGTGTGCCAACCCTTTTGTAACCATCAATGACAAGTCAGATTCTTTCACCGCACGTAGCAACGATTGATGAGCTAGCAATGTATCCATTTCTTCATCAGGCGTACTAGTAACCACACCCACATTTTCAGCCAACGTTCCAAGCGCTTTTGCCAAACAAGCTGATCGATCCAAACCAACACTCATAAGCCAAGGCGCTCAGAGTCGCTTAGGTGTTGTTGATACGAATTACCGTCATCCACATCTGACAATGTGCATACACTAGCGACCCGGCAGTCCGTGGGAAGCGTCGAGAGCGTGTCTGACAGAGTTTGATCCGTGGACCAACGAATGCCTTTGGTAAACAAACTAACGGCGGAGAAGCGACTATCGAAATCCGCGCTGCATCCTACCAGCCAGAACCCGCCATCTTGAGCCGGGCCAAAAACAACATCGTGATCTGACAATACCTCAAAAGCTCTTTGAATATGATGTGTTCTGACCGATGGAATATCACTGCCAATAATTATTCTAGGGCTACCGCGAAAGCGATCCAATAGAGTAGCCATGCGGTGACCTAGATCACCTTCTGGCTGCACGATCAAATCAAGGTTTTTGAACAATGCATGGTTTTTTGCACTGGCTGTATCTGTCGCTACGGTCAGATGCCAATGCCCGCCATCCATTTGTTCCAGAAGCGTCTTGAGTGTCTTTGTATAAAAATCGAGAGCCTGCTGCTTCCCGATGTCGGCGGCGAGACGACGTTTCACCAATCCATATTCCGGGGCGCGAGCGAAGACGATTAACTGTTGCTGATTGTGCATGCGGGTAGAACATGTTCACAAAAAAGTGATAGATATGACGAAGACGAAAGTGCCAAATAGCCAGCGACGATTCAGTAGCTTTACTTGATTGGGAGGCTCAGGTAGATGTAGCGACGGGGCTCCCCGACCGGGCTCCCCTCAGACTCAGCCCAAGGTTACGCGTTAATTATCACATATTTATGGCAAATCACGCCGTTGTGAACTCATTCGTCCATTTGCGGTCTATTTAGCCGATACCCGAGTATGCGGTAAACATCCTAACCCTACATTTCTGGACCTGGATATGAAAAATACATTCAAGATACTTATTCCTGCCATAAGCCTGATTTTTGCAGCCTCTGCCTCTGCCTCCGGTGGCGGCGGGTTTGGTAACAGCGGATTTTCCAGCAAGCGTATCGACCAACAATACGAGCTTGGCAAGTCTTACTACAAAGCACCTCTGGCAGATGGCTCGCGACTGGAGTACTGTGTCAAGTCAGACAGTGACCTGCAGAAATTATCGCGCAAATCAGTCCGGAAATTTAAAAGAGGCTCTGCCACCAATTTCGTTGCGGCCTTGCACAACTGCGCTAACCCAGATGAGAAAATTGCTGATTTGGTCACAGAAGAACAAGGTCAAGCCATTTTGCACTACCTGAACAAGCGCTTCAAACTTCGATTGAAAGGCTAGGTAACGCCGACACCTTGACATCCCTACAGCTGGAATTTTGACAGCTGATCGACGCCATCACACTCTTCACACCCGAGCATACGGTCTGTAGCTCGGGTGTGATCTGCTGAACACCAAAGCGCATAAAAACACTCCTATCACTGCCAGATACTCGATCGCCACGATCAATGTTGGCAACTCCAGTGCAGTCTGATCCAGGTAACCCAGATTGGCCCCGGTAAGATAGGACAGCAAGCAGAAATAACTCAGCCCCCAGGACCACCAGCGCGGAAAGAGTGTTGCAAACGGCAGCAGCCAGGCAACGTACCAGGCATTGACAACCGGCAGCGCCAGAAGAAATAACATGAACAGCCAGTCTCCGCGAAACGCATAACGAGAGTCCTGCCACATGTTTGTTGACTGCTCGGTCGGCATCTCGAAACCGCTCTGCAAGGCCGAGCTTCTGGCCATGTGCAATCGATATAAACCGGTCAATAAAATATAAACCGCGAAGATCCCCAAAAGCAGCAGCTTGATAGACTGAAATGGCAGCACTTCCAGCAACAGAAGATACACAGCGGAATTGAACAACCAGCTGTCAGCCATGGCCTGTAGTCCTTCTGGCGTCCAGACAGTAACAGTCCCGAAGGCCAAGGTTATCAGCGCCAGGGTCACGAAAAACCAACCTAAGATTGTGCTCCAGTAACGCGGAGACCATCGCTGACTTAACAGGTAGGGCAACGCAAGCACCGCAAATATTTTTGCCCCCACCCCCAAAGCCAGCGCTACACCAGCTAGCCAGTACTGATTTCTTTTCACAAGGTATATGCTCAGAACCATCGCAAAAATGGCGTAAATGTCGGGATGGGCAGTGAGAGAAAACTCTTTGAGAATCAGTGGCGACCATGCGTAAAACAGTAACGCTCTACCCGCCCCCAATTTGTACAAGAGCACGATGACAGCAATATCTGCCACACCGGCAGTCAACTGCAGAGGCCATATCGATGCTGGCTGAATCAGATATCCCAAGGCAAATACCCACTGCGTCACCGGGCCATAGACCGTTGCAATTTCCGGGTAGTTGATCAACGACAATATAGAGTCAAAGATCTCTGGATAGTCCTCCCGATCAAAAAATGCTGCGGGTGCAAGCGTATAAGGATCGTTCGTCACGATGGTTTGATAACCATCCCACATATAACGGAAGTAATCGTCTTCAAACAGTGGCACGCCGAAGATCGATACAAGCCGTAACAGTATCGCCGTGGCAAGTAACCAGAGAAACGGTACCGGTTTATTAAATTTGTAGTAATGCCACACAACAAAAGCAGTTGATAACACCATGGCCGCGGCCGCTACCAGGAAATACGCTACTGCCGTATGGCCTGGTTGACGTGAAACAAATGTTACAGAGATCCAGCAGGCGAAAACCACTGCGGTTCCCAGCAGCAAAACATATTGACGAAAATCAGAAACCATACACATTATTTTCCGCTGTAAAATTGAACCAATACCTTTACATCTGCTCTGATTTTCATGTATGCAGGAAGGGACGTAACCGTAATCATTCCGGCGCTCAATGAAGCGCAGAGTATAGCCTGCGTGGTAGAAGGGCTCGTGGAACTTCGGGCCTGTCCCCATTGCCTTCAGTTAATCAACAACGACAATTCCACGCAAAAAAACCTGCCAACCGATGCTTCGCAGTGCCCTCATATGAATTGTCGCGCCGAAATCCCGGTTAATCCGTCCAATCCTTTGGTTGATCGCATCATCGTCTGCGATAACGGCTCAACAGACGAAACCGCTGCGCGTGCCTCAGCCAGTGGAGCAATAGTCGCTTTCGAGCCGGAACGTGGATACGGCGCAGCCTGCCTTGCGGCCCTCGCCGTTGAGGCGGAAAAGGACATCATCGTCTTCGTCGACGGCGATCACTCTGTCGTACCCAGCGAGTTACCCGACATCATTACACCGTTACTCAATGGCGCTGATCTGGTCATCGGGTCAAGAACCCTTGGGACAACAGAAAGAGGCGCATTGTCCATTCCTCAGAGATTCGGCAACGTGCTTGCCACCTTTCTGATTAGTAAGCTGTGGTCAGCTAACGTGACTGATCTCGGACCATTCAGAGCTACCACCGAGCAAACCTTACAAGATTTACAAATGAGTGACAGACATTTCGGCTGGACTGTCGAAATGCAGGTACGTGCATTGCAAGAGAACAAGACAATAATAGAGGTCCCGGTCAGCACAATGAAGCGCATTGGAAAGTCCAAAATCAGTGGAACCGTTCGCGGCGTCATTGGCGCTGGCCACGGAATACTGGGCACCATATTCAAGCTGTATTTGCTCGGCGCAGGCCAAAGTAGTGCTACGCCAAAATTACGATCGGGTGAAAATTGAAAAATGCGTATTTTTCTCGCCATACTGGCAATCACTGTAGCTGCCGCCGGTTACTATTTCTATAGCGTCAATGACACCTCAGCCGATCTGGATGAACGGTGGGCAAATTTTTCGCAATCCAGTCAACTGGAAGTTGACCACAGCGAGTGGCAATTGATTTTGGATGACTATCTGGTAAGTGATACTGATTCAGGCGTCAACCTGTTTGATTATAGTGGTTTGCTTGATGATGGAAGAGAGCCACTTGATGATTACGTCAACTCCTTGGTATCAGTTGACCCATTAAATCTGAACCAGCAAGAGCAAAAGGCTTACTGGATCAATTTATACAATGCCTTGACTGTCCAACTTATACTCAATAACTACCCGCTGGCTTCTATCACGACACTAGGTTCGAATCCACTCGAATTTGGTCCATGGAATGAAGATGCTGCCAGTGTCAATGGAATCACACTAAGCTTGAATGATATCGAACACCGGATTATCAGACCGTTATACGACGACTACAGAATTCACTTCGCCGTCAACTGCGCCAGTATTGGTTGTCCAAATCTTGCTACCGAAGCTTTCACTGCCGACACGCTGGACGAGCAATTGGATCAAGCTGCTACCGAATATCTCGATCATCCTCGCGGCATTAAGATGAATGGCGACGCATTACATTTGTCGTCATTGTTTGAATGGTACGCAGATGACTTCGGCGAAGATCAGAGTGCCATGCTTGCGACCCTCAGTCGACATACAACTGTCACCGATGTTGAGGTTTTAAAGAATTTTAAAGGTGCACCAGTCTACGCTTACGATTGGGGCTTGAATGGCTATTGCAGCATCGACAACGAATGTGGCCCTTAAACCAAACGTAAACCGAACCTTGAAAAATTACGCTAATCCACTATCAGCTAATGCTCAACAACACATTTACCTATGACAATGAATAGACTGGTCGCAACTCTTTTTTTGTTTTCACTCTCTCCGCTGGCGTATGCCGAGGGTTCGCCATGGCTGCAGGCTCATGGCAATACAACAATTTCGATCGACGTTACGAGTGGCTCAACCAGTGATTTTTTCATCGGCGATGAAAGCACCCCTCTCGGCGGTGACATCGAGGGAACATTTATCTGGTTTAACGCCAGTTATGGCTACGATGATGTCTGGGCATTCGATTTCAGAACAGGTTACGCAGAAACCAATTTTGACCTCGACAATCCCGTTCCTGGTGAAGAAGACATAAATGAATTGGAAGACATTGCTGACACGAGCTTTGGAGTCAGTTATCAGATTTTCAACGAATTTGAACTAGACAATGGAACACCCACCGTTGCTGTACGCGCCGGACTTACCATCGGTGGCGACTACGAAACAGATGTCATCCAGGCGATAGGTGATGGCGCGGACGGGGTAGACCTCAGTTTGCTGGTCGGTAAATCAGTCACTCAAAGCATCGCCCTGTTTGGCGATCTTACCTACCGCGCTCGCGGAAGCAATGTAGCAGATGGCGTTAAATATCTGCTCAGCGCCTACTACACCACACCAATCCAAGGCTTGGGTGTGCAGATAGCAGGCGGTGGAATCCGTACGGACAGCGATGTCAATATCGGCCCTGGCTTTACCGTAGATCAATTCCCCGAAACAGATAGAGATTCCGATTGGTTGATACTCGGCGCGAACTATGGTTTCCAAAACGGTTTCGGTCTCGGCGCTTCTTTCTCAACCGTTCTATCTGGTAAGAATATTGCGGATAGTAATATTGGTACTTTATCGCTTAGCTACAGCTTCTGAAGACTCTGCAGTTTCTCGATCCCGATCTCAATCTCAGCACACCGTAGCTAAGACATGAATACGGTACAAAATTAATTTAATGAAAGGCATTCGTTATGAACACTAACTCTACACTACTCCTCACTGCAATGGCTTTATCCCTTACCGCCTGTGGCGGCGGTGGAGGATCATCTGACGTTTCCAGTGCCGTTGGTGAAGTCCTGACTGGACGCCTCATCGACTCAGCGGTAACGGGCATGCGATATGAAACTCCTACGCAGTCTGGGGTTACCGATGCTGATGGATCTTTCAGCTACATGGCAAATGAGACAGTAATATTCTCATTAGGTGATATCGTGTTGCCACCTGTGACCAGCGCCCCAGTGGTGACTCCACTTGACGTGTTCTCCACTACAAACATCGCGGACGCCAGGGTGATCAACCTCACCCGCCTGTTACAAAGTCTGGATGAAGACGGTAATGCCGACAATGGAATCACATTAACCAGCACTGCAGCTGCCAGTGCAACAGGGTTGACCGTCGACTTCGGATCAACCAGTTTTGATAGTCAGGTAAATAACCTGGTTGCCAATTCAGGCTCAGTTATTACCAGTCTCATTGATGGTGAATCAGCACTTGATCACTTCCAGGAGACACTATTTCAAGAAGGTATCGAAGAGCGTCCGCAAGCATCTGCCAACCCCGTAACAGATGCTCCGGATACTGGCGAGCAACCAACACCCTCAGACAACCCTGCTACTCATCCATTGGTTGGCACATCTGCTGAATTCTCAAATTTTGCACATGGTATTGAAGGTACATTGACCTTTCTCGATGATCGTACATTTGAGGTAAGCAACTTCTCCTATGATGGTGGCGGACCCTCCGTTTTCTTTTACCTGGGCACTGATGGCGATTACTCATCAGCTGGAGTCGGTCGATTAGTCGGGCCACGCCTCAATGGCCGTAGTTACAACAGTGAAACTATCACGGTCACACTACCTGACGATATCACTCTGGATGATTTCAACGGTGTCAGCGTCTGGTGCGATATCTTTTTCGCCAATTTTGGTGACGCGACATTCTAACTGTTGACACGGCACAATAACGTGGGTGTTTAACCACGATGTGTAACGTACCAGGAAAAGGCACACGACAATCGTCGCGTGCCTTTTTTGTTACATCATCACCGCAAGCAGGCATTTTCAACTTACCCAATTAAAATCAACAAT
>CAYUZB010000087.1:8903-16306 GCA_964449565.1 uncultured Granulosicoccaceae bacterium
TGAGGAGCCTGCCGAGACCCTCACTGCACCTACCAACGAACGAAAACCCGAACATCACGACCGAAAGCGCACTAGTTCTTTAACGCAGTTATCTCCCGACGAAAGGGAAGCGCATCTCCAATTTCTGGCTCGTCCAGCTCTCTCGCATAACGATGCCCAGCATAAGTCGCCCAGGCGATTGGCCCGGGGGCTTCGGCATCACCAATCACCTTTATGCTCTTGATGCCGTGATCAGCCCATTCATACTCCTTGGCCTTTAACGCCTGCCAAACGCTATCTTCAGGCTGCCTGGCCGTCACCAACACAACAGAATCACAGCCAATTTTCGCAAGCTTGGAAGTAAACATGCAGGCAGTATCGACACCGTCATTGGCTATGGACACTACACCCTTGTTCAGCACGATATCAACGTCCAGATTAGCAAGGCGCTTATGTATCTCCGCCTGCTCCAGCGTATTGTTACTCCACTCCGAAACATACGCACTCGGAGTCACCAATGTAACGTTAGCACCCTTCTGTATCAACAATTCTGCTAATACACCGCCCATATAGTAATGATCGTCGTCATAGATCACCACATTTCCGGAAGGTAGATTACCCGCCATAAGGTCATCCGGCGTGTAGATGGGCATCGCTGGATCGATTGGCATCGGCACAACATGAAAGCGCGCCACTCCATCCCGTCGCCACGTTGAACCGGTCGCTAATGCCACATTCTCAAAACCAAATTCCAGAATGTCATCAGCGCAAAGCTTGCTATCGAAATAAATCTGCGCGTTGTTACGCTGACTTAATTGATACTCACGATAGTCTTTAACACGACCCCAGGCAGATAATCCAGGAAGCTTGCTCTCACGCGAGACTCTTCCACCGACTTCAGCACCTGATTCAGCCAGAGCAACATCATAGCCACGCATGGAAAGCGCACGTGCGGCTTCGAGTCCAGCGGGTCCCGCGCCTACAATCAGTGCATTTTCAGAGCTACCCTTTTTATTCATTTGCTCCGGGTGCCAGCCTTTACGCCACTCCTCCATGAATGTCGGATTTTGCGTACAACGCGAAATCGACATGGTCATATCACCCGTTATGCAAATGTTGCAGCCAATGCATTCTCGGATATCTTCAATACGCCCTTCTTCAATTTTTTTAGGCAGAAAGGGGTCAGCGATTGACGGTCGTGCACATCCGATGAAATCCAGAATCCCTGACTTCACCTGCTTCACCATGACATCCGGGGAAGTAAAGCGACCAACACCCACCACCGGCTTTTTCGTCAGTGACTTTATCCCGGCCACCAGATCTTGTTGCGCAGCTTCTTCTTTAAACCGCGATGGACCCGAACAGTCTTCCCAGGCGCCATGAGCCAAGTCCCACAAATCGGGTAGATCATGATGCATTTCAATAAAGTCACGCACCTCCGAATTCGCAAATCCGAGCTCGCCGACCATTTCATCCAGCGACAAGCGCAGTGTGATTGCCATGCTGTCGCCCACAGCATCACGTGCATCCGATACCACTTCTCTCACGAATCGGGAGCGATTTTCAAGACTACCGCCGTACTCATCACTCCGTTGGTTTGTTGCCGTTGAAAGAAAATGCTGAAAAATCCCGAAGCCATGCGCACCGTACAGACAAACCAGATCAAAGTGCGCCATCTTGCTTCGCTTGATCGCATTGACAAACCAACGACGCAGATCCTTGATGTCCCGTTTGGACATCGCTCGGGCGTTCACCGGATCATTCGTAAAGGTGCGTATCGGCAATGCCGTTGGAGCCAATGGCACTTCACGTGTATAGAGATTGGGCCCGTTGATACCGGAATAGGCCAGTTGAATACCAGCAAGAGCACCGTGCTCTTTCATGCGATCCGCCATTTTCGTAAGCTGCGGTATGTCTTCATCATCCCATAAGCGCAATTCGATAAAAGGGGTGATCTCCGAGGTATGGTGCATCTCGCACTGTTCGGTGAAAATAACACCCCAGCCACCTTGAGATTTGATGCCACGCATTTCAGCGGCTGCCGATGGATCACGATACCCGCCCCCATTGCAATGCGGTACCTGATAAAACCGATTTTTAGCCTTCAAAGGGCCAATTTCGACTTCCTCAAAGAGGATGTCGTAGCGAGGATCACGTGCCATAATTACTTTCCCGCAAATCCTTGCAACACGTTCACAGTGTTGACCCCGATTTCCTCAATATCATAGCCACCCTCCATGACAAAAAGCGTGGGTATTTGCAATTTTGCTATATCACTTCCATAGGTAAAAAAATCTTCTGACGTCAGTTTAAAGAAACTGATTGGGTCATTTTCAAAGGTATCAACCCCCAATGAAATAACTAAGGCATCGGGTGAGAAATCATTGACTTTGACCAGAGCATCCTTCAAAGCGCTCCGCCATTGTTGAAACCCGGTACCAGGTTTCATCGGGTAATTAACATTGAACCCAACACCTTCCCCCTCGCCTCGCTCATCGCTATAGCCCAGAAAGTGAGGAAAAGCGTCCGCAGGGTCACCATGCAGCGATGCAAACAACACGTCGTTTCTATTATAAAAGATATCCTGCGTACCATTGCCATGATGGAAATCCACATCAACGATTGCTATACGACTCGCTCCATTGTCCAGAAACGATTGAGCGGCGATGGCTGCATTGTTCAAAAAACAATACCCACCGTACATATCCAGTGCCGAATGATGACCCGGAGGTCGACACAAGGCGAATACACCTTCTTCTCCAGCTTGAACCTCCACGGCACCCGTCAAGGCAACCTGCGCAGACCAATAGGCCGCCTCCCAGGTACCTTCACTGATGGAGGTTTCAGCAGCCATCGCATAGTAGCCAAGCTTACCTTCAATAAACTCCGGCACGCGTTGACGCATGCGACGAGCTGGCCAGGTGGTTGGAATGGCCTCCCCGGCAAATTTTTCAGCCTGCCACATCTTCCAGGCGAGCTGCATAAAATCAAGATAATCCTTATCGTGTATTTTATAGAGTGCTTCCATTCCATGATCGTGCGGATCAAGTACCGGGCCAAGATTTACTTCTCTAATTCTACTGACGATATATTCGGCACGCGACGGCCGTTCAAACGGCTCAACCAGCTGCCCCCCATATAGCTCAGTAGCCGAGTTTCTAAGTTTATGTTTTTCGGAAAAAATGGTTTTCATAGGTGTCAACAACTGTTCTGTTGCCAGGAAACCGCACGGCTATCAGCCGCTGATGCCCTGGTGCTTTACTGACACCAGGGCACTTGGTACTTGATAAAGCTTGGTATGGGTAAATCTCAGTATTTGTAAAGCTTAGAACTGATAAAACTCAACGTTTAGAAATCAGTTAACCGTTTACTTCTTCAGGCGAGTCCATACTGCATCGTATAATGCTTGCGCTTCTTGGCCGCATGCCTGAACAAACGTTCCATCAGGCGCTCCCGCAGGGGCAATCAACTCAGGTGAATTTTTTATGGTGTCTTCATAGAATGATTCCGCCCCGGTTACACCCGCGTGGTATTGCGCATAATTTGAAACTGCCGCAGCATTTTCAGGATCTAACATGAAATCCATAAACGCAATTGCGGAGGCGCGATTTGGAGCGTCCTTTAACAAAACGATATTATCCATCCACGCCACATAGCCCTGTTTTGGAAATGCGTATTCAATATTGGCACCCTCTTCACGAGCCTTGGTGGCAAATCCATTGAATATCTGACCCACTGCAGCATCACCGGCGACAAGCACGTCCTTGGCACCATCCGAGTTGAAAGAAGCCCAATGTTTTTTGGATTCCTGAAGTAATGCGTCTAGTTTTTTTACATCTTCTCTGTCGGTAGAACACTGTTCGATACCCAAATGCAGCTGAGCCATCAGGATAAGTTCACCTTGGCTATCAAGAACATTGATTTTGCCTTGTAGCTCGGCCGGAGGATTAAACAATATATCGGTGGTGTGAATATCACCAGTAAAAACATCTCGGTTCACTGCAAAGCTCGTAGTACCCCACTGATAGGGCACGGAATGCTTGCGACCTGGATCAAACGATGGGTCTTTCCAGGGGCCGTCGATATTGTCCAAGTTGGTAAGCTCAGAGCTTTCAAAAGGCTGTAGCATGCCGGAATCGAGCAGAATTTTTACCATATAATCACTTGGCACAGCAACGTCATATGACCCTAACGCACCCGCCTTGAGACTAGCGAGCATGGCCTCATTCGAGTCAAACGTGTCCATGGTGACTTCAATACCGGTCTCATCGGTAAATTTATTTAACAACTCTTGCGGTATGTATTCAAACCAATGGAAAATAGACAACTTTTCCGCGGCGTTGACAGTACTTGTGGCAAGAGCAGTAGCAAGAACTGCAGCCCCCATTAACAAAGGCTTTTGTTTTAACGATCTTTTCATTTACATTCTCCGGTTGAACAGTGGTATTACATCAAAAAACATAGATTCAATTCTTGGTACGTTCACCTAACTTGTTGACATAGTAGGAGAGCGAAACAAAGAAAATTGAAATCAGGAGCATCAAGGTAGATAGAGCCATGATATTGGGTTTGATCCCTTGCTTGACAGATCCGAAAATCGCGGTGGGAAGAGTCTCTACCCCAGCACCTTTGACAAAATTGGTAATAATGAAATCATCCAGTGAGATGATGAACGCGAGCAAGAAACCAGATATTATTCCAGGTGCCAACAATGGCATAAGCACTTTTGTAAACGCCTTCCAACGTGTCGCGTACAGGTCAATTGCAGCTTCTTCGTAACTTTTTTCGATACCCTCGAGCCGCGCAGCAATGGGCAGATAAGCGAAAGGAATGCAGAAAACCATATGGGCAATCAAAATGGAAACATAGCCTCGCGCAAATCCAATCGAACTGAAAAAAATCAACGTCGCGACCGCAGTAACAATCTCTGGCACCATCAATGGCAGGTTGATCAGCCCAAAGCTTAACGACTTCCCTTTAAAGGAGCTACCGCGAATCATGCCGATCGCAGCGGAAGTCGCAATAATCGTTGCTGATATAGCCGCCATTGTTGCGATAGAAAGTGAATTCCACGCAGCGGTTTTGAATTTTGCGGATTCAAGACCGAAAAAAACATCGTGGTACCAACGCCAACTGAACCCACCCCAGCGGGTGATGGATACCGAATCATTAAAACTGTATATCGTGACAATAATCAATGGCGTGTACAAAAGCACCAGACACAAAATGGTAAACGTAAAAAAAAACGGATAACGTCGAACATCGGTGATATTGCCTGCCATCAGTGCACTCCACTACCGGCACGGGTTTGTTGCCGGGCATAAAACATCAATACTATCAATACCAACGACAACAGAATCATCGACGCTGCCGCACCGAAAGGCCAGTTACCTGCATTGCCCTTGAATTGCTCTTCAATCAAGGAACCAATCATGAATGTCTTTGCCCCACCAAGTAAGTCTGGTGCCAGAAACGCCCCGAGGCTGGGAATAAAAACCAGGATGCATCCTGCAATAATTCCCGGTTTCACAACAGGAATTAAAACTTTTCGAAGCGTTGTCCAGCGACTGGCGTACAGATCAAAAGCAGCCTCAGAGAGGGCAAAATTGTACCGCTCAACGGCCGCATAAATAGGCAAAACCATAAAAGGCAGATAGGAATAAAACAAACCGAGCTGCACCGCAAAATTGGTATTCACCATATGAATGGGTGAGTCAATCAAGCCGCTCGACATCAAAAACTGATTTAATGGCCCAGTATCCCGAATCAGGAATTTCATCGAAACCGTACGAATCAACAGATTGACCCAATACGGTATGGTGACAAGAAACAACCATATACCTCGGGTACTGGCTGAACGCGTCGCTATAAAATAGGCGGTCGGAAATCCGATGATCAAACATAAGACTGTGGCAAGACCGGCCTGCAAGATAGAACGAGCAAAAATCGTAATATAAGTCCACTCAATGACCGGAGGCTCATCACCAAACAGCCCTCGATCAAAAAGAAACTGATCGTACGCCGCCAGGCTTGGCTCCCAAATCACACCACCCCTGAACTCCTTGGTCAGGAATGAATAAACCAGCATCATCGCCACTGGCAGCAAAAGGAAAAAACTGATGATCAACCACGAAGGCAAAAGCAAGCGGATCGCTATACCATCAAACACACCCGCAGATGGTTTTCCTTTTGATCTGGATGTTCTAGTAAATGCAGCCATCAGTTGACCAACAAACGCGCAGCGCCCTGATCGATGTGCACTACCGCCCGCTCACCGACAGCCAAATCTGTTGCGGATTCATGAGCATTCTGCACACGAACGTTGATCTCGGTACCGTCGTCCAAAAGGAGTTTGCACTGTGTATCGGTTCCCAGGTATACGAACCGATCGACCACACCGGACAGTACATCGCCGGTGGTTGATGTCACCGTTGTATTGGCCAGAGAAATTCGTTCCGGTCGAATGGAGATATGGCCTTTGCTGCCGACGTCAACTGGGCCGGACACGGTACATTGCAATCGCGTGTTATCGCCTATTACACAACTTGCCACATCGCTATTGATTGACTCGACACTTGCCGCCAGCAAATTGGTTTCACCGATAAAATCTGCAACGAAACGATTTCGGGGCTCCTCGTAGATTTCCTTACCCGACCCGACTTGCTGCAGCTCACCGTTCGACATGACTGCAATTCGATCTGACATGGTCAGCGCTTCTTCCTGATCGTGGGTGACAAAGATAAATGTGATACCCATTTCCTCTTGTATTTGCTTGAGTTCTACCCTCATCGCATGACGTAGTTTCAAATCAAGAGCCGACAAAGGCTCATCGAGCAGCAGCAGTTTCGGCGAGGGCGCCAAGGCTCTTGCAAGCGCAACCCTTTGTTGCTGACCTCCGGACAATTGACCGGGCTTGCGATCCGTGAACTCCCCGAGTTGAACCATATCCAACATACGCTTGGCAACGGCGTTCGCATCTTTATCACTTTTACCCAACATGGACAGGCCAAAGGCAACGTTCTGCAAAACCGTCATATGAGGAAACAAGGCATACTGTTGAAATACTGTATTTACCGGCCTTTTATTAGCGGGCAAGTCTTCAATATTATCGCCGAACAAGCGAATACTGCCGTCAGTAATCGTTTCAAAGCCCGCAATCATTCGTAGCAGCGTAGTCTTTCCACAACCTGAAGGACCAAGCAAGGTGAAGAACTCATTATTTTCAACAGAAATGGACACATCGTTAAGCGCGATCACTTCATTGGGCTTTACCCCGTAAACTTTTACAGCGTTCCTTACTTCAAGTGCCGATGCAGATGTGTTCATCAAGATGGAAAATACTCCAAAATTACTGTTTAAGATTAAGAGCTAATATTGATAAGTTAAATTATTAATTTTGAACCCATTGATTCCGTTTTAACATA
>CAYUZB010000088.1:0-16276 GCA_964449565.1 uncultured Granulosicoccaceae bacterium
GCGCCCATTCCGGTTGCTTGGACTTTTTTGATACTGGATCTTTTAGACGCTCATCATGTCCACGCCGATCTTCCCGATCTTCCCGATCTTCCCGATCATCACGCCCATCAACCGCAGCAACATCAAGCGCGTCGATTTCCTCGGCCGTGCGTCGGTACACCAGAACCGGTCGTGACTCCCAGACCAGACTTTTCATCATCCCCGGCTCGAGATCAGTCAAGGTGACCTTCAGCGTAGTCCTCTCAGACCCCACATCATCCTCGGTGCTAAAACTGGCAAGTCCTACATAAACAGTAACAACAAACGCGCAAAGCATCATCATTTTCACAATCACACGAAGACGCAGGCGCCTGTGATAACTCGCCGTATCATGGCCTAGCTTCAGCGCTGATTTTGTTTCAGTCTCTGGGTCCACTGGAGCTGAATTTTCCCGATTCGAATTCACTTGCTGTACTTTACGCGAATGACGTCATTCCGATCACGAAACCACGCTTGCCAAAGAACCCGCGGAATAGCAGGCAGATGAGAACTCACAGATGAGCCAGCAAAGCAACAATTGGCAGGCACCACGCATCTGTTGGCAAGCTAATGAACCGCATGAGCCCGAAACGGACAGTTCGCGACGCGGCACGGCACTCAATCTACCCGATTGCCAATCAGCCAGCGACAAAAACATCAGCGACGACAACCACTGGGTGCTCGGCGCCGATACCCAAGGGCTGTTCCTGAAAACATCCAACGATCTGATTCTGCGGAGCGATTTCGGTCGTGACAATGCTACGGTTCGAGCAGCTCAAAGTGGGTTCTTTCATGACACTTTTTCTAAAGCTATCGGTATTCCCAGGCTGAAAAAATCCTTATCCCGCCTTCCCCGCATTATCGATGCTACCGGTGGTCTTGGTCAGGATGCAATGACATTGGTTTCACTGGGGTGCGACGTCACAGTGATTGAACGCCATCCAATTTTACATTGTCTGCTGGCTGACATGATGTTTGATGAGCAGAACGCGAGAGTTGTGAATGACGATGCCAATGATGCTCTAAGAGATACCGCCGTTTCTTTTAATGCTGATGTGATCTACCTGGATCCTATGTACCCGCAACAAAAACGGCGTGGCAAGAGCAAAAAGGGTATGCAAGTACTACATGAGCTATTGGGCCCTGATGTGAACAACGACAACTTGTTGCCCGCAGCGCTTGAAGCATGCAGGGAGTGCAATGGTTTTCGGGTTGTCGTCAAGCGTCCCAAGGGCGCCACGCCATTAGTCGGGCATGACGGCTGGCTAGGTCAGAAAACCTGCGTCGAGTCACCGAACACTCGTTATGATATTTATCATCATCGTCCGCTTGGCTGATAGCGATGGAATCGTACCAACCCTGGATACACTAATCACGAAAATTCTGAAACTGCATCGGTAGACCTAATTCCGCTGATTTCAACATCGCCATCGCCGACTGCAAGTCATCCCGCTTCTTGCCAGTAACCCGAAGCTGTTCACCCTGGATCTGAGCCTGCACCTTGAGCTTCGACTCTTTTATTTTGGCAACGGCTTTCTTGGCCGTTTCCTTATCAATGCCCTGACGCACCTGCACAGACTGTTTGACACCTTTACCGCTGGTCTCGACCTTGCCCGCATCAAGGCAGGCGATATCAATCTGACGCGATGTAAGCTTCTGATACAAAACGGGGTGGATTTGCTGAATCTGAAAGTCGCTATCGGCGTGCAACTGGATGCGACCATCGGCCAGTTCGATCTTCGCCGAGCTGCCTTTGAAATCAAAGCGATTACTGATCTCGCGATGCGCTTGATCGACCGCGTTGGCAAGTTCGTGTTGATCCACTTCTGAGACAACATCGAATGATGGCATGATGACCCCCTGTCTAGTTCCGGTGCTTGCAAATCAATTTTTGACGATTCTAACAGGCCAATGCTACCTGTTTCGCGATAGACTGACTTTATGGCTGACAAAAATAATAGCGAAAATAGTAGCGAAAATAACAACGAACTGATTGAGGAACGGCGGGACTACACAGCCGACACGCTCAGGCGCAGTGAACTTGCAAACACACCGCTTGAACAATTCGCGCAATGGCTCAAGGATGCACGCGCGCGAAAAATTATCGATGCAACCGCGATGATGGTATCTACCGTAGATGTGGCCGGCCAACCACATTCACGTGTCGTACTACTCAAGGAATTCGACGATCAAGGTTTCGTCTGGTATACCTATCAGGAAAGTGACAAGGCGCGCCAAATTGCCGAAAACAACAAAGCATCAATACTATTTTACTGGTGCCTGCTGGAGCGGCAGGTACGCATCGAAGGCCACGTCGAGCGCTTGAATCCGGCTGACGCGGATGCTTACTTCTACTCACGCCCGGAAGGTAGTCGTTTCAGCGCTGCCGCATCGGTGCAATCCAAGCCGGTTGCCAATCGCGAAATTCTCGAAGCAAGAGTCGCTGAACTGCATGAACAATACCCCGATGGGAATGTGCCACGACCTGACGTCTGGGGTGGCTACCAGTTAATTCCGCATCGGTTTGAATTCTGGCAAGGCAGAGCCGATCGTTTGCATGATCGGTTTATCTATACCCGTGACAAGCACGACGCAAAATCACCGACGACGGACTGGCAGATCGACCGTCTGTCGCCTTAAAGCGCCTATTGGCTTAATGCTTAATGCATAATGCTTAATATACCGATACCGCGCAACGCGAACTAATCAGCAAGCACACCCGCAGCTTGTCGATCGGCATGATAGGACGAACGCACCATAGGCCCGCTGGCGACATGTGAGAAACCCATCTCACGACCGCGCACGGCCAACTCGTCAAATTCATCGGGATGGACAAAACGGCTGACAGGCAGATGAGAAATACTGGGCTGTAGATACTGACCCAGTGTCAGCATATCTATATTGTGCTCACGCATGTCTTTCATGACGTCAAGCACCTCATCGATTGTCTCGCCAAGACCCAACATCAAGCCCGACTTGGTCGGCACATGAGCAAATCGCTCCTTGTGGTTCTTCAACAGGTTCAGCGACCACGCGTAGTCGGAACCCGGACGGCACTGCTTGTAAAGTCGAGGCACCGTTTCAAGATTGTGATTGAATACATCCGGTGGGTTGGAAGCCATCGCCTCCAGCGCCTTGTCCATGCGGCCGCGGTAGTCGGGTACCAGCACCTCGATCTGAATACCGGGACAAGCTTCGCGCACCGCTTTGATACAGGCATCAAAATGTCCAGCCCCACCGTCACGTAAATCATCCCGGTCAACCGATGTGATAACGATGTAACTCAGCCCGAGCTGAGCGACGGCCTTGGCAAGATTCGCCGGTTCATTTTCATCGAGTGGATTCGGTCTGCCATGCGCAACATCGCAAAAAGGGCAACGACGTGTACAAATATCACCCATGATCATGAAGGTTGCCGTGCCATGGCTGAAGCATTCGCCCAGATTCGGACAACTGGCCTCCTCGCATACTGATGAGAGATTCAATTCTCGCATCATGCGTTTGATTTCGAGCACCCGCGGATTGTGACTGACGCGAGCGCGAATCCACGAGGGCTTACGCGCAAGTTCGGTTTGCGGGGCGACTTTGACCGGAATCCGGGACAGTTTGTCAGCGCCACGCTGATGGCCGTCGGGATCGTTACGTGAAGGGGCTGTGTAATCCATGATTTTAGTGTATCAGGTCAATTCACCGAGTTGATGCCGTAGAGCCTCGACCAGATCACGTGCTACGGCGTTTTTCGGTCTCGAGCATCCGAGTTTTTTCATTGAAGTAACTTCAAGCCCTTGATAGCCACAGGGATCGATGCCTGCATAAGGGGTGAGATCGTTGTCTACGTTGAGCGCAAGGCCGTGATAAGTGCACCCTTTACGTACGCGTAGACCTAGGGCGGCGATTTTCGCACCGTTCACATACACACCGGGTGCATCACGCCGGGCCTTCGCAAACAAATCTTGGGTTTTCAACACATCGATAACTGCGTTTTCCAACAACATGACCATGTCACGAATCCCGAGTCGCCGCCGCCTGAGATCGATCAAGGTGTAGATGAGAATTTGTCCGGGTCCATGGTAAGTGACCTGTCCGCCACGGTCCGACTGCACGATCGGAATATTACCAACGTTGTGAATATGCTCCTGCCGACCCGCCTGACCCAAGGTAAACACCGGCGGGTGTTCGCAGACCCATAGTTCGTCCGCAGTATTTTTAGTCCGCTCATCCGTGTATCGCTTCATGTCAGACCAGACGGTCTGATAATCAATCAACCCTAGCGTTCGCGTGTTCAGTGGATAAGCCTACAAAAGATAAAGTACGCGCGATTCGTTGCGTAGCGATGCATAGATTGTCTTGAGTTGTTCGAGACTGCTTGCGGTGAAATGCACACTGACCGACACATACTTGCCACCACTGCTTTGCTGCGTAGTTACCTTGTGTGCCGAACCCTCTGGTAGCTGTGACGCCACGAGAGTTGTCACCAGCGATTCGAAATCCTCGGTCTGCAAACCCATGGCCTTGACGGCAAGCTCGGCCGGGAATTCTATGAGGGATTCTTTGTCAGCCGAGTCCTGTCCTGAGGAGTCTTGTCCTACCGGTTTCTGGCCTACCGAGTCGGTCATTTAAAGTAACGCATGATGGAATGACGCATACGCAGAAACACACCACCTTGCTCAACCTTTTTCAAAGCCAGTAGCGGCACCTCATGCACAACCTGATCATCAGCCATCAACACGCTGCGACCCAATTCCTGTCCTATACGAGTAGGCGCACGAATGTAGTCACTGACTTCAATCTGGCTGGTCAGACTATCGAAGGCATCACGTGGCAGAGTCACGTAGAGATCTTCAGCGACACCGAGCGGAATCGATTCTTCACGCCCCATCCACAGGCGCGCCTCACTGACCAGCTCCCCTGCCGTGTATATGCGCTGCGTGCGAAAGAAGCGAAAGCCATAGTTTAAAAGTCGCTGACTTTCGGCAATGCGAGTCTTGTCGCTTGCCGTGCCAAGCACCACACTGATCAGACGCATATTGTCGCGCACTGCTGAAGCGACGAGACAATAGCCTGCGGCTTCGGTATGACCGGTCTTCATTCCATCAACCGAATCGTCACGCCACAACAAGGTATTGCGGTTCTTTTGTCGAATATCGTTCCAGGTGAACTCGCGTTTTGAATAGATCTTGTAGGTTTGCGGAAATTCTCGAATCATCGCACTGGCAATTAGAACCAGATCGGCGGCGGTAGTGTAATGATCGGGATCAGGCAAACCCGAAGCATTGCGGTAATTTGTGTTCTTCATGCCAAGCTTGTCGGCCATGCGATTCATCATGTCGACAAACCCCGACTCGCTGCCGCCGATATGTTCAGCCAGCGCAACGCTTGCATCGTTACCCGACTGAATGATCAAACCATGCATTAGGTCTTCAAGCGCTACGGTCGTACCTGCTTCGATGAACATGCGCGAGCCCGGCATCGCCTGCGCTTCGTCGCTGACGTGTACCAGATCTTTCAGGGTTACCGCACCGCGCTGTAGTTCTGTTGAGACAAGATAGGCGGTCATCATTTTCGTCAAACTGGCTGGCTCCACCCGTTTATCCGGATCCTTGGCGGCCAGTACTTCTCCGCTGACATGATCGATCAGCAGAAAGCTGTTGGCGGAAAGTTGAGGTGGCGCAGGTAACGGTGCGGCCAGACTGAACGCGGCAGACAGCAGCAATACAATGAACGTGAACGAGCGAGTCAGAAGATGCAACATAGTGATCCGGTAAAGCATGTTATGAAGGCGTGTGACCTGCAGATAAGTGTAAGGTATTTGACACTAAAGCGATGTGTCCAAATAGTGTGTCATTAGCGCTGGACCGTTACCATCGTGTAGTCAGTAATGCCATGGCTGGCGAGCACGGACAAGGTTGAATCCAATGCGGCACGGTCAGCAACAGGGCCCAGGTGAACACGGTACAAGGCACGCGCCCTGTCATGCAGTATCTGTCCTGGCATGCCGACATGCGCTTCCACTCGACCCAAAAGCTGTTCGGCGTTGACCGTGTTGCCGAATGCTCCGAGCTGGATGTAATGCTGCTTGTCACTGGGCTGCAGCGCAACAGATTCTGGCGCAGTGGCGACGACACTCGAGTCTGGCAGATGACTCGTCAAGGCTTCGACGTGCACCGGTGCCGTGCCACTGTCCAGCATGCCGAGCTGGGCGGCTGCCGCATAAGACAAGTCGATGACACGATCCTCAACAAAGGGCCCCCGATCGTTGACCTTGACGATGATCGAATCGCCGTTATCCCGTCGAGTGACTCGAACAAAGGTCGGTACCGGTAGATGTTTGTGTGCGGCGGTCAACTGATACATGTCATACACTTCGCCGCTGGACGTCTTGCGCCCATGAAATTTCTTGCCATACCAGCTGGCAATTCCGGATTCCCGGAAACTCTCGGCTGAATCCAGTACACGGTAACGCTGACCCAGCACTGAGTAGGTTTCCGGGTTGCCATAACGAGATTTGGGCAGGTTCCGCACGGCTTCGTGCAAAGAAGTCTGTATCGCTTGTGGATTGCCCGGTCCATCACCGGCAACCGCTTTTTCAAGCGGAGTACGGCCGTCAACTGCGCAAGCACCAAGGAACAGTGATAATAACGCGGTCGAGAAACCCAGTGGCACAAGCGAAAAACGCATGGAATGCTCCGTTGAAAACGATACGAGAATCAGGGCGACGAGTCGCCAATGGCATCGCTGAGTTGCAGGACAGCCAACGCATAAAGGCGGCTATGGTTATAGCGGGTAATGACATAGAAGTTGTTATAACCGACCCATGTTTCTTTCTTGTTCAAGCCTTCCAGCGGCATGACGGAAACAAATTCCTCATCCCGTTCCGCCTTGTCAAAGGCGCGCGGCAAAATGGGCTTGTAGCCAAGGTTCTTGACCGTTGACAGGGCGATTTGCGGTTTCAGCGACTTGCGGTTCAGGGCCACAATATCAGCTTGATCACTAACATCCTCACCAGCAACCGTTTGCCAGCGACTGGCTACGGGCGCGCCCGCTTTCCATCCATGGACTGCCAGATAGTTAGCCACCGAGCCAATGACATCAGCAATGTTCCCATGCAGATCTCTTTTGCCGTCACCATCGAAATCAACGGCATACTGACGATAACTTGACGAAATAAATTGTGGGTATCCCATGGCACCCGCATAACTGCCTTTTATCTGCGCGGGATCCCACCCTTCCTTGGTACTGAGCACCAGAAATTCTTCTAATTCACTGCGAAAGAACTTCGCACGTGGCGGATAATCGAACGCCAGGGTTGCCAGGGCTTCGATGACCTTATGCTTGCCGGTAATGCGGCCGTAGAAGGTCTCTACACCGATAATGGCCGTTATGACAGTGGCTGGCACGCCATATTGCTCGGTCGCCCGTGACAGCAGCGCTCGATGCTCTGCCATGAATTCCCGCCCTTGCTCGATGCGCTTGTCTTTTAGAAAAATGGCCCGGTATTCACCCCAGGTGAGTGTTCGTTCGGCGGGGGTTGAAATCGCATCGATAATGCCTTGTTGACTGGACAAGCTCGTGAAGTGGCCGGCCAGGCGGTGCTGATCGAGCTGATGTTCGTCAGCTACCTCTCGAATGAACTGCCGCACCTCATCGCGTTCAAGAAAATCACTGCCGTGCGCTGCGCCCGCAAGCAACAGAAATAACCCGGTTATCCGGAAATAAAAGTAAAGCATTGTCTAAGTCTAGTGCACTCACCGAACCGCGTGCCAGTCAATCGCCTGTTGCCCCTTGCTGACCAGGTAATCATTGGTCTGGGAGAAATGTTTGCAGCCCAGAAAACCGCGATGGGCAGACAATGGGGATGGATGTGGCGAACGCAGAACAAGATGCCGGGACGCATCGATAACCTGACCTTTTTTCTGCGCATAGCTGCCCCATAGCAGGAAAACCAGATTCTCTCGATCGTGGCTCAAATGCTCGATGACACGGTCGGTGAAGGTTTCCCAGCCACGCCCCTGATGCGAGGCAGCCTGACCCGATTCAACGGTCAACACGCTGTTCAGAAGAAATACGCCCTGCTCGGCCCAACCATCCAGGCAACCCTTGCGCTGCCCAGTCAGTTTGACTTCTGCATTAATGTCGTCGTCAATCTCCTTGTAAATATTCTTCAGTGATGGCGGCGGTGGAACACCCTGGGGTACCGAGAAACTCAAACCATGCGCTTGACCCGGCCCGTGATACGGATCTTGTCCAAGAATCACAA
The DNA here is from genome assembly GCA_964449565.1 of uncultured Granulosicoccaceae bacterium. Taxonomy (GTDB): domain Bacteria; phylum Pseudomonadota; class Gammaproteobacteria; order Granulosicoccales; family Granulosicoccaceae; genus Granulosicoccus. Next base: position 8,276 of record CAYUZB010000088.1, read on the forward strand.
CCTTGACTGCATCCAGCGGCGTCAAGGAAAAGGCATTGAACCAGACACTGGAATGGGGGAAGACGATCGCTGACTGCGCCTTGCGTTCCTTGAGGTAAGCACGCAATTCCGTCATGTAATCGCTGGCAAATTCAGTATCCAGAAAACCCTTCCAACTTTCATGAATGGAGGCAGTGGCAGACACGCGCATTTCTCTCGATGGCAATGCGCCAAGTTTACGCCTTGCCGGACTAATGCGCTGGCAGCTTGGTAAGCTGATTGAGGCGTAGGGCAAAGCCGACTATCATCAAGATCCAGACCTGCCGCAAAATCACATTGGAACTTCATCATTAGGCGCTTGTACCTCATCGCGATGGCTGTTTCAGTCTCCTGCCTGTTCGTACCTGTCGCCTATGGTTCGCAGTGTCCAGCGCCGAGGTTTGCCTACGAGCCCGATCAATTCCTGCAGACGGACGAACCGCTCATTGCAGAGGCCGATCGAGTCGTCTCCGAAGACGGTGTCGTGGTACTCGAAGGCAACACTACCCTCGAGTACCAAGGACGTGTCGTGTCAGCCGATAATGCCGAATACAACACGGAGACCGGTGAAGTTGCCATCAACGGCGCGCTGCGTTTCTTAGGTCAGGGCATTCTTCTGGAGAGCTCGAATGCGTTTCTCGACATGGATGACAACGTTTTTCGCACGGGTCAGTCCGACTACGAAATCGACTTCAACGGCCGACGCGCATCTGGTTCCGCACTGGGTATGTCGCAAGAGGCCGATGGCACTTTCCTGCTTGAGGGAGCAACCTACTCATCCTGTCCGCCGGGTGACAAAAGCTGGTTTGTCCGGGCAGACAGTATCGTCCTTGATCCGGAAACGGGAATTGGAACGGCCCGTGACTTGCGACTGGTTTTCAAGGGCGTGCCCATCATTGCGCTCCCAGTGTTCAGTTTTCCGATCACCGATAAGCGCAAAACCGGATTACTCGCACCCATCGTGGCCAGAGGCGAATCAACCGGACTCGAATTACACTTACCGTGGTACTGGAATATTCGCCCGAATCTGGATGCCACTTTTACCCCGCGCTTCACGAGCAGACGTGGCGTGCAACTGCAATCCGAATTCCGCTATCTGAATAATCAAGGTGGCTGGATACTCGACCACGAATATCTGATTGATCGGGCAGAAGACGATGAAACCCGCCACTTCACTCGGGTTCGTCACAGTGGTCGATTCGGGCCATATGGGACGACCACCATCGACGCGGCAAGAGTTTCCGACAGCGATTACCTGGATGATCTTGGCGGTACCTTCCGCCTTGCCAGTATTACCCACCTCGAACAAAAGGCCGAATTGTTCTACGAGCGAGATAATGTGACGGCTCTGGCCCGCATTCAGGCCTATCAAACCGTAGACGATACAATCGCGCCGGAGGATCGACCGCACCGGCGTTTGCCGCAGCTAAAGGCGAGTATAAAAAGTCCGCGAACCTTGTTGAACCTGAGCGGCGAAATCGACGGCGAGTTTGTGTTTTTTGACAGGTCAGATTCCGTTACGGGCTCGCGTATAGACGTGCAACCACGTCTGAGCTTACCGATCGAACGTGACGCCTGGTTTCTCAATACGACGGCTTCACAACGTTTTACCTACTATGTACTGAACAATAGTGGCGAAGAACTGGAAAGTTCGCCGAGTCGCACTATCAGCACCTTCGCGGTCGATGGTGGTTTGTTCTTTGAGCGCATATTCGATGACGAAGGGTCGGTGCAGACACTGGAACCGCGTATTTATTACCTGCGCGTGCCATTCCAGGACCAGAACAATTTACCGGTATTCGACTCAAGTGCATTCGACTTCAATATTTCGCAGCTGTTTCGAGAAAATCGATTCAGCGGGGCCGATCGAGTCGCGGATGCCAATCAGTTATCGGTGGCCTTGACTACCCGCTATCTGGACGGGGATGACGGCAGCGAGCGGCTACGTGCCAGTATCGGGCAGATCCGGTTCTTCGATGATCGACGCATTGCCCTGCCGGACTCGATAGACCCTTCAACGGGTCTGGCCACGGATGATTCAGGAGAATTTATCGACTCGCGAGACTCCTCCGATATCGTCAGTGAACTGACTGCAACGATTGACCGAGATTGGTTCGTAAAGGGTGGCATTCAGTGGAACCCGGATATCGAACGCACGGTCAGAGGATCATTGCTGTTAAGTTACCGGCCTGATGACGAACGTATCATCAACATCGCGCATCGCGTGGTCAACAGTCGTCCGGAGGTTACTGAACAGATCGATTTTTCTGCGGTGTGGCCGATTAGCGATACCATAAAGCTTGCCGGACGCTGGAACTATTCCCTGGATGCAGATACCAGTATCGAAACCTTGCTGGGCATAGAATATGACAGCTGCTGTTGGGCAGTACGGTTCGCCGCTCGACGCTTTATCGCCGACGACGGCGATGACCACGACACGAACTTGTATTTACAGTTGGTGCTCAAAGGCCTCGCACCAGTCGGTCAGAACTATGGTGGCTTGCTGGAAAATGCGATTCTCGGCTATACAGACAAGACAGAGTGAAACTGAAGTGACTATGAAACGTCTATCAAAACCATACGGCCATCTACTCGTCCTGTTGTTGGGACTGTTTGGCGCACACACGAACATTCACGCGCAAGACGTCGTGCTCGACGACATCAAAGCTATCGTTAATGATGGCGTGGTACTGTCCAGTGATTTGCGCTCGTCATTGGCTTTCGTCAAACAGCAAGCCCGCAGCAACGGACAAAGCCTGCCGTCCGATGACGCACTGACAAAGCGCGTCATGCAGCAATTGATTGATCGGGAGATTCGTCGCCAACACGCCAGAAACATTGGTGTCGCGATAGATCCCAGCAGCGTCAATCGCGCGATCGAACAGATCGCCCGCAATAACAACATGGACACCCTGCAATTTCGTGAGACGCTAAGAAATCAGGGATTCAACTTCGACTTGTTTCGCGACAATATCGAGCAAGAGTTATTACTGCAACGCCTGATCGAACGAGATGTGCAAGCGCGCATTCGTGTGTCACAAATAGAAATTGATGATTTCGTCTCATCAATCAAGAACGATGCGGAAAGTCAACAGCGATACCTTCTCCAGCATATTCTTATTGCCGCCGCACCAGGCAGCGATGCCGATACGCTTGAAGACGCTCGCGCACGTGCAAACGATGTGCTCAGTCAATTGCAAGCCGGTGCTGACTTTGCATCGGTTGCCGCTGCCGAGTCCGATGGCGCAAGAGCGTTGAAAGGTGGCGATCTCGGCTGGCGTACCTTACAGGAGTTGCCTGAATTTCTGGCAGGTCCTGTGGCGACGCTCGCGGTCGGCGAAATTACCGAGCCCATACGCTCAGCGAATGGTCTGCACATTGTTCAGCTCAATGACCGACAAAGCGGTAAACAGAACGAGCAAGCCGAAACACTCGTCCGACATATATTTATTCCCGGCGAAGATAGATCAATACAGACGCAACTCAATCAGCTTCGACAACGCATCATCGGTGGCGAATCATTTGCCAGTATTGCCAGGGAGGTCAGCCAGGATCCGAACAGTGCTCCGAACGGGGGCGAACTTCCGTGGTTCACACAGGGACAAATGCCACCGGTTATGGAAGCTACAGCTGATGGATTGGACAAGGGCCAGATCAGCGAACCCTTCCGTACTCAATTTGGCTGGCACCTGCTGGAGCTACTTGATCGCAGAACGCGTACGATCGACGATTCTGCACTGCGCCAGCAAGCGGAAGCCGCACTGCGCCAACGCAAGGTTGAACAAGAAACCCAACGCTGGCAACAGCAGCTGCGAGACGATTCGTTTATCGAGCTACGCGGCTGACAATCTGCGTGGCTGACAGTACAGGGCTAACTAAATGCACCGCATAGCGCTGACATGCGGGGAACCCGCAGGCATCGGCCCTGATCTTGTCATCATGCTGGCGCAGTCAGCTCGCGACAATGAAATTGTTGCTATTGGCGATCCTGACCTTTTACTCGCTCGAGCCAAAGAACTTGACTTGAACCTGAGCATGCGCGTTTTTGATGGCGAAGCCGAACCTCATGGTGATGTGGCGGGTAGTCTATGTGTGTTGCCCGTGCCTGTCGCTGCAGAGGTGTCGAGCGGACAACTGGATCCCCTCAATGCGTCATACGTCCTGCAGACGCTTGACACTGCAATAGACGGATGTATGAGTGGTCTCTTTGCCGCGATGGTGACTGCGCCTTTGCACAAGGGTGTTATCAACGATGCAGGTATCGCGTTTACCGGGCATACCGAATATCTGGCAGAACGTACTGATGCGTATCCGGTGATGATGCTGATAGCCGGCAGTCTGCGTGTGGCATTGGCCACGACTCACCTGCCCTTGTCGGCGGTCACAGCGAGTATTACAAAACCCTTGCTCACGAAAGTCATCACGACCATGCACCATGACCTCGTGTCGAAATTTGGCATCGCCAAGCCGAGAATTCTGGTCGCTGGGCTCAACCCACATGCCGGCGAAGGTGGACATCTCGGTCAAGAGGAAATCGACACAATCATTCCGGTACTTGAAGAACTACGGGATCAAGGTATGCAACTTGACGGCCCATTGCCAGCCGATACCTTGTTTACACCACATCACCTTGAAGATGCTGATGCGGTGCTTGCGATGTTTCATGATCAAGGCTTGCCCGTACTGAAGTACAAAGGCTTTGGTGAAGGGGTCAACGTAACGCTTGGTCTACCCATCATTCGGACCTCCGTTGATCATGGCACCGCCCTCGACAAGGCTGGAACCGGCGCAATAGATACCGGCAGCATGGCCTCGGCGATGACGCTTGCACAACAGCTCGTCTCTTGATGGCAGGCAATGGCGATATGCATCGCGCGCGCAAACGCTTTGGCCAGAATTTTCTTGACGATACCAGCATTGTCGATCGCATCGTTCAGGCGATGCGGCTTAAGCGCGACGATGCAGTGATTGAAGTTGGCCCGGGGCTTGGTGCATTGACCTTGCCATTGCTTGACGCACTTGATGCACTGACTGTGGTCGAGATTGATCGCGACCTGATTGCCCGGCTCCGGGATCGTCAGTTGGCGGGCCTGACCGTACATGAAGGCGATGCGCTGGCCGTAGACTTCACGACGCTACTTAAAGAACCTCTCAATCGTAAGCCCGTACGGCTTGTGGGGAATTTGCCTTACAACATTGGTACACCGCTGCTACTCAGATGGCTGGAGGCCCATGACTCGATACAGGACATACACGTCATGTTGCAAAAAGAGGTTGTGGATCGACTGCATGCAAGGCCCGGAAATCGCGCTTTCGGACGCTTGAGTGTGCTGTTGCAATCTGTCTTCGCCATCGAGCCACTGTTCACCGTGCCGCCCACAGCGTTTACCCCGGCACCGAAGGTCAAATCGGCCGTTGTCCGACTGAAACCACTGGCCGATCCGCCTTCTGCGATCGAGCTCGCTGCCTTGCAACGCACCACGCGGCTCGCTTTTGCGAACAAGCGCAAGACCCTGCGCAACAATCTCAAGGCCGTTCTGGATGCGAGCGAGATACAAACCCTCGATATTGACCCGGGAGCTCGGGCAGAAACCCTGGATCTTGGCGATTTTCAACGACTTGCGACACGCCTTGAACAGGGCTGAAATGCTAAAATGGCAAAAACCCGATAGATGCTTCAGCCATGCAGACCGACGTCAGTGCGGGGATCCAGATCGACGTGGAGACCCTGTATGTTGAATCAGAATCCGACCCGCAAAAGAATCGCTTCGTGTTCGCGTACACGATCACCATTCGCAATGTCGGCGATACCCCTGCCCGACTGATGACACGCCACTGGGTCATTCGCGATGCCAATGGCAAGGTTCAGGAAGTCCAGGGCGACGGTGTTGTCGGTGAGCAACCGCATTTGAAACCGGGCGAAGGCTTTCAATACACCAGTGGCACCATGCTGGAAACCTCCATGGGTACGATGGGCGGCAGTTATCAGATGGTCACTGACGACGGCTCGGTTTTCAAGGCCCCCATAGAAGACTTCCTGTTATCTGCGCCACGTACTTTGCACTGATAACGGCAGTAACGACAATAACGACATCTCACATTGGCCACCTATGTCATTGGTGATTTACAGGGTTGCCTGACACCACTCAAAGTACTACTCGACAAATTACGCTTTGATGACAAGCGCGACAAGCTCTGGTTTGTTGGGGATATTGTCAATCGCGGACCTGAATCTCTCGCCGCACTTCGTTTTGTCAAAGAGTTGGGTGATTCGGCGATCACTGTGCTCGGCAATCACGACTTGCATTTGTTGGCGGTCATCTTTGGTACACGCAAAGTATCGCCCAAGGATACGCTGGATGATATTCTTGCCGCGCCTGATCTTGATGAATTGACCGACTGGTTGCGCCGGCAGCCACTGATACATACTGATCAACAGCTTAGGTTTACCTTGACGCACGCGGGCGTGTATCCGTTTTGGTCTTTGGCGACAGCGCACGCGCTTGCTGATGAAGTGCATGACATGCTGCCGACGCAAGCGTTTCTGGATTTTCTTCCGCGTATGTACGGTGATGAGCCTGCTTGCTGGAATGCAGTTGAAACAACACATGATCGCTGGCGATTTGTTATCAATGCTTTTACTCGTATGCGTTATTGCCAGCAGGACGGATCGCTCGACTATCGTTTTAATGGACCTCCTGCAATCGCGCCCAGGCATCTACTACCTTGGTATGCCGTGGAAAGGCGCGTAACGCTACCGACAAACCTGGTCTTTGGACACTGGTCCAGTCACCCAGGAATCGCGCCAACCGGGATTGTGCCGACAGATCGTGGTTGTGTCTGGGGTGGGTCGCAGACGGCCTATCATCTTGAAGAGAGGATCACTTACACCTGTCGTTCAAGCACCAGATAAGACACCGCTATACCATTGGTGTCGCTTGGGTCACGTGTTTCGCGACTGACCTCTGTCCATTCATGCCAATGGAAACTGTCCAACCAGGTATCGCCTTCAAAGGCCTTGTCGATATAGGTCAGATACAAGCGCTCGGTTGCTGGCATGAGTTCGCGGCATAGGGCTGCGCCGCCGATTATCATGATTTCCTGCGCAGCTGTTTCTTTGTTGGTGGCGATTTTTGATGCTGTTGATAGAGCTTCCTCGGTTGATGACACGGTATGTACTCCGTCGTGCTGCCAGGAGGTATTGCTTGTGACAACTACATTCGCGCGTCCTGGCAGTGGTTTACCGATGGATTCGAATGTTTTACGACCCATTATTACTGGCTTGCCCATGGTGACTGACTTGAAGTAAGCCAGTTCGCCGGGTATGTGCCAGGGTAAACCACCGTTGGCACCAATCAGTTTGTTGGCATCCATGGCCATCATCATGGCGATGACGGGTTTTGAAGTTCTCATTCAAGTATTACACAGCAATGGGTGCACGAATGGTGGGCTCGGCGACATAGTCAATCAGTTCAAAATCATCGAAGGTAAACCCTGTGATGTCGCGGACATCCGGATTGATACGCAGTTGCGGCAAGGGACCCGGTTTACGCGTCAGTTGTTCACGTGCTTGATCAAAATGATTGCTGTACAAATGTGCGTCTCCGAGCGTGTGGATAAATTCACCCGGCCTCAGATCGCACACCTGTGCCATCATCATGGTCAGCAAGGCGTAGGACGCTATATTAAAAGGCACACCGAGAAATACATCGGCACTGCGTTGATACAACTGACAACTCAAGCGCCCATCGGCTACATAGAACTGGAACAAGGCATGACACGGTGGCAGTTTCATGGAATTGATTTCTGCCACATTCCAGGCAGAGACAATCAATCGGCGCGAGTCGGGATTTGACTTGATGGACTCCACCACAGCGCTGATCTGATCGATATGCTGACCATCAGGTGTAGGCCACGAACGCCACTGACTGCCATATACCGGACCGAGATTACCGTCCTTATCGGCCCATTCATCCCAGATGC
>CAYUZB010000089.1:0-9711 GCA_964449565.1 uncultured Granulosicoccaceae bacterium
ATGTAGTCGTCCATAAAATAATTTTGAATGCTTCTAAGAGACTGCTCCTGGCCGATTTCAGACGATGAGTTTCGATCCAACCAGACGCTGTCTGTAAAATCAAGTCTAGGTTTCTACAGTTAAAATGCTTTCTCGGCAACGGTCAGGTTTTTATTTATCAATAACATATGATTGACAGGTACTTCTTGCCAGCTATCGTCATCACTTAAAGGTTCGGAGCTAACAATAACCGCGTTGTCGTCGCTATCACTTAGCATGGTGCACACACCATCTTCGCAGACATACCGCCTGCCTTGGTTCACATATAGACTTGACGCCTTATCATCCTGATCTGAGGTGTATCGACTAACAACAGCCTCTTGCCCGTTGGTGAGCACCAGATTCAAATAGCAGTGATGCCCCGGTGCGTGCTCCAGCATCAAGCTTTTCACGATCTCCACTGCATCATGCATTGCATTTGCCATGGACTCGATCGAATTTTTATTGGACTGTTTGTTTAGTTGGTCCAAAATTAGTGCGAACAAGTGTTCGGAATCAGTACTGCCTTTTATGCTGTCATAGGCATCATCACTGAGCAAGTTGACCAAGGGGCGACGAACTTTCTCAAAGCCGCCGATATCGCCATTGTGACAAAAGCTCAGATTATTTGATTTGAACGGATGGCAGTTGAATTCGCTGACACCCAAACCTTGTGTTGCTGCGCGAACGTGTGCAACGATACAACTACTATTGGTGACCCGGGACAAGTCATGCAGGTTGCCGTTATTCCATGCTGGCGTGATCGAGCGAAACACAGCCGCCTCGTCATCGTTGTTTGCATACCAGGCAATACCAAAACCATCGCCATTCAAAGGTTCAGAGCGCTCTTTTGAATTAAAGCTTTGCTTTATCAGAGAGTGGGCAGGCTCGGTGATTAATGATCCCAGGCTAATGGGCGCCCCGATATAAAATGTAAAACGACACATGCTTCACCTCAAAATATTATTGTGCTCAATCTGCCTAGTTTACTATTCAGTAACTATATAGCATTGAGCTACTAACCAAGCTTTAGTTTATAACGAATCGAAGGGTTCGATTACAAATCTAGTTTCTTGCCTGAATCCGGTGATGGGGCAGCGGGGCTGATTCAATAGTCGCTGCTAAAGTTGTTGCGACGAAGGGGCGTCTACACACTCTACGTAGCGACTCTGCAGAAATGCTTCACACACAATACCCACGAATGGTCTCAATCATCTTTGGCCCAATGCCTTTTACACCGGCAAGCGACCCTTCCTCAACGGCTTCGCATAAAGCTGCGAGGCTGTCGATACCCTGTTCCTGAAATAACAGCCGGGCAGTCTTTGCGCCGAGGCGCTCGATAGCTGTCAGTTCCAACACTGATCTCGGTGGTAGAGGACCGTACTGATTATCGTCGAACTTTGCTGTCGTGCCAGTATTCACGATCTCGGTAACATAGCCCGTGATAACACCGCCTATGCCAGGGATATCATTCAAGCGTTGTTCGCGGGCAAGCACGTCAATAGATTCTGGCCAGCGAGAAATGGCGTGAGCAAGTTGTGCATAACGTTTGGCATGCTCTTCTGGATAGCCGCCAATGATAAGGTACTCACCGAGTTGCTTGACGGTAGCCGCGACCTCATCATTGCGCACCCAGCGCTTGCGACCCTTCGCATCGGTATAGGATTTTCTTTTAGCCACGTTGGTTCGCTTTGCTAGTTCACTTCGTGTCTTCAGTGCCTCTGCAATGAGAGCTACGCTTTGTTCCGATGATATAACAAGGCGGCACTGACACACTGCTTGACGACTTCCTCGCTCAAGGGCAGGTCGGTGCGAAAAACCACCGCTCGGTTTTTTGAAAATTCGAGATCATCACCATAAGTACGGCGAAAGTTCTCAACGAGCATGGTTTGACAATTGAAGTACAGGCCAACTGCGTCTGCGTCAAAGCTCGCAATTCTGACGGTACTGCCAACTCGGGGCTTTGCGGGAAGGTAACTGGGCTCACCCCATTTGAGCGTCTCTTTTAATATGCCAATCGCGTCATTGTCTGCCGCTACATCCAATATCCAGTTTCGTAGCTGCAACGCGTGTGCGCGTTGTGCATCCGGCATAGCATCAAAGGCGCGTTTGACATCATCGGGCATGTCCTTGCTCATGGTATTTCCCCGGCACGTTCAGCTTGCGTCGAAATCCAATGTCAGCGTATCACTTGTCGGGCGGGATTGACAGGCAAGGGTAAAGCCTTGTTCGATTTCCCATTGCTGCAAGGAATAGTTGACGTCCATGTCGGCCGAACCTGTGACGATACGGCAACGACAAGTACAACACATGCCACCAGCACAGGAGTAGGGAACATCAAGCCCCGCTCGTTGTGCGGCTGCCAGTACCGTTTCTGTGTCAGGGTGAACCCCGATTTCTTTATGTACCCCATCAAGAATCAATGTGACCGGTATTTCTGTGGCATCTGATTCCGGTTGTGGTGCGCTTGGTCTCTTGCTTTTACCTTTACCTTTAGGCGGATTATCGGTCATGAACAGTTCGATATGAATGGCATCTTCGCTGATACCGGATTCGACAAGCATGTCACTCACCGCAACGGTCATAGCTTGAGGTCCGCAGATATATAAACCGTCATAGTCAGATAAGTGCACCAGCTTGCGCTGATTCAATTCCTTGATCAAAGCGGCGCTGATGCGTCCGTTCAGGATATCGACATCTTGTTGTTCGCCGCTTAGCACATGCATGACTATCATGCGCTCAAGATGGCTGTCCTTGAGTATGTCCAGATCGTCGCGAAACATGACACTTTGTGTACTTCGATTGCCAAATATCAGTGTGACCTTGCTTTGCGGTTCCGCATCTAGTACTGACTTGGCAATCGAAAGGCAGGGAGTAATGCCAGAGCCGGCTGCGATCAGCAAGTAGTCGTGCTGGCCACCGATCCGTGCCTGAAACCTCCCTTGAGCAGGCATGACATCGATTTGATCGCCGATTTTCAAGGTTTGCGCCCAGGATGAAAACTGACCATCGGTAACTGCCTTGATGCCGACTTCAAACCCATTGTCATTGACCGAAGAGCAAATCGAGTAGGAGCGACGAATGTCAGCGCCATTGATTGGCGCCCGCAAGGTGACGTATTGACCCGGAACGAAAGTGAAAATGTCGGTCAGGTTTGCAGGAACATCAAAGCGCAAGGCAACGGCATCATCGGTCAGTTGTCTGACGCGATCAATCGCTAGTGTATGAAAGACCTGACCTGCCATGGTATCGACTACAGTGGTTTGAAATGATCAAATGGTTCCAGGCAGCTGTTGCACTGATGCTGTGCTTTACAGGCCGTTGAGCCAAAGTCTGATAAGAGTCGCGTGTTGTCAGAATCGCAACGCGGGCAGGTAATCTGATGACGCGTGAAAAAGGTGACGGTCGTATCTGGTTTCCCAGTGCGTGATTCGTTCGCAGCGCATGCAGGTGGGGCGATACCGTAGGCCTTGAGTTTTGCTCGACCTGTGTCGGTAATCCAGTCTGTGGTCCAGGCCGGGGACATGCTGCGTTCGATAATTGCCACGAAACCATCTTGCTCCAGTGCCTGTTTGATGCTCGACTCGATCACATCGACCGCCGGACAGCCCGAGTATGTTGGCGTGACGTAAGCCGTTGCCACGCCGTCAATAACGCTGATACGCCTGAGAATGCCAAGATCTTCGACAGTCACGCAAGGAACTTCCGGGTCGAGTACCGCTGCCGCAGCAATCCATGCGCGTGTCTCTTCGTCAGAGTTTTTGTCCATGCTTGTCGTTTTAATTGACATAGACATAGCTCACTACCAGCTCGCGCCAGGATAACTTCGTTGCAGATATTGCAACTCACTTAACAAGTGGCCGAGCGCTTCGGTATGTATGCCAGCGCGTCCAACAAGACGGCTTGAGGTGTTCTGCCGCATGTCAGCCTCAGGCATTTCAAGTTGTGCTTGCTGAAAAATAGTGGAAATGGTCTCTGACCATTCGGATTCCAGTAAAGTAATATCAGGTAACAGCCCCGATTGTGCACATTGCGCCATGGCGTCGCTGGGTGCAAAGAGTTCATCGGTATCCTGATGAAGTTGTTCAACCGCCGCCTGCATACGCTCGTGGCTATAAGGGGTGCCGTCGCCAAGGCGAATGACCCATTCACCCGCGTGACGCAGATGGTAGGCGTGCTCTTTCACGGCTTTGCCTGCGATACCTGCAATGATTTTGTCCTTACTGGTTTGCGCTTCCCGCCAAAACGGATGCATGAAGGCTGCGAAATAGAGTTGACGCAGCATGGTGATGGCGAAATCCTGGTTCGCTCGCTCAACCAGTGTGATGTGTCGGTATTCTCGTTCGTTACGCAGAAAGGCCAGATCATCTTCACTGCGTCCCTGACCCTCAAGTTCGCCTGCATAGCAATAGAGGTTTCTCGCCTGTCCGATAAGATCAAGCCCGATATTAGGTAAGGACAAGTCCTCTTCGAGCATCGGCGCATGACCACACCACTCCGATAATCGGTGGCCGAGTATCAGCGCATCGTCACCCAGTGCAATCAAGGCCTCGCTAAGCATAACCTTCATTACATATGTCCCACGCCGTCGGGGAGTTTGTAGAAACTCGGATGCCGATAGGCTTTATCTGTGGCCGGGTCAAAGTTCTCGTCGGCCTGGTTGGGATCACTGGCAATGATATCGGCGGAACGAATGATCCAGATCGAATTGCCTTCTTCGCGCCGTGTATAAACATCTCGCGCTGCCTGCATGGCAAGTTTTTCATCGGCGGCATGTAAACTGCCAACATGCTTGTGATTCAAACCACCCCTGGGGCGTATAAATACTTCCCACAGTGGCGTCAGTGCTGAATTACCGTTCTCGTTCCCGCTTTCGTTCCCGCTTTCGTTCTCGTTGTCATTCTCGTTGCTCATGCGACTTTCTGCCTATCGCGATGCTTCTCGGCATGCGCCAGGGCAGCTTCTCTTACCCAGGCCCCGTCATCCCAGGCTTGTTTGCGGGCTGCAAGACGTTCGCGATTCATCGGGCCATCGCCTTTGACAACACGCCAGAATTCATCCCAGTCGATTTCACCAAAGTCATAACTATCACGCGTCTCGTTCCATGACAGGTTCTCATCAGGAATTTCAAGACCGATCAAATCGGCTTGCGGTACCGTCGCATCGATAAATTTTTGTCGCAGTGCGTCATTGCTGAAGCGTTTGATTTTCCATTTGACGGAAAGCTCCGAATGGCTGCTCTCACTGTCGGGCGGACCAAACATCATCAACGATGGCCACCACCAGCGATTCAAGGCATCCTGCGCCATGGCTTTCTGATCATCGCTACCTTGGGTCAGTGTGCACATCAATTCGTAGCCCTGGCGTTGATGAAAACTCTCTTCCTTGCAAACCCGAATCATTGCGCGCGCATACGGGCCGTAGGAACAACGACAAAGAGGCACTTGATTCATGATGGCAGCGCCGTCGACCAACCAGCCAATGGCGCCAATGTCAGCCCAGGTTTGTGTCGGGTAATTGAAGATGGATGAATACTTCGCCTTGCCTGACAATAACTCCTCGGTCATATGCTCGCGGCTGACACCGAGTGTTTCAGCAGCAGCATAAAGATAGAGTCCATGACCACCTTCATCTTGTACCTTGGCAAGCAGCGCGAGCTTGCGTCTGAGCGTCGGCGCACGCGTGATCCAGTTGCCTTCGGGTAACATGCCGACGATCTCGGAATGCGCATGCTGACTGATCTGGCGAATCAGTGTTCGTCGATAGGCGCCCGGCATCGGATCGTTCGGTTCGATTTTTTCTTCGGCATCAATGCGTGCCTGAAATGCATCCAGAAACGCTTGTGATTCTTCAGTGTCATCCTGATTGCCGATTAAACCTTGCGAATACATGGCTGTGCACCTGCTTTAGTCGTCAGGGAATTTAATAATACGTTACAAATAATAGTTAATCAATTTAATTCGTAACATATGATGGTTGTTGATCGACGTTGGTTCGCCGAACTTACTGATAGTTAAAGAAATCGCTTCAAGACCGACCTGTTTTCTCGTGACAGCCGCCCTTCGGGCCCGGTCGCCTCGTTAGTCAGCCAGGCGCTGGAGGCGGGTAATAGACGCTGATAGAGCCCTGCAGTCAAGGTGTGGCATTCTGACTGTGGCCAGTCGGGCATGATGTCACGTGCCAAGGTTGGGGTTCTAAGTAGTAGTCTTCGCCAGCTATGTATAAGCAGGCAGCGTGTGGCCATCGCATCGAGCCCATCAGCAGGTGGGTTTTTCATTAGTGGTTTAATTCTCGATACCAACAGGCAATACTCGTCAGCAAGTTCCTCAAGCTGGATGCGTTTGGCTAATGAAGCTGGCAGATGACTGGCACTGCCTGTTACCGTGAAAAAACCGGCGTCGGCCACTCGGGCGATTTTCGCTTTACTGGGCGTCTTGGTCAGATAGACATTACTACGAATCTCGAGCGTGTCATTCGTCTGCAGTATGTCATCCAGCCATGCCTTGTCAGGTGTTTCGCGATCACCGATCAGTACGACGAATGAAGAAGGCTTGTTGTTTGCTTTGGCAGATTCGGGAGCAGCGTAGATCACGCGGCTGGCCTTGGTGAATGGAGTGATGCCGTCCGGCGCGAGCCGGTAAAAGCTGGCTCGCCCTTGTTTTTCTCGTTGTACCCATCCGTCCTTGGCCAATCGTGAAAAAGCCGTGCGTACTGCGCCTGACTCGATACCAAGGCGTTGCATTATCGCTTGTACTGTTTGCGATGACACCGCGCCACCGCGTGGCAGTATGGCATCGCCAAACAGTGTGATGATCACCGACCAGACACGCAATGTATCGCGCTTGTGCCAGTCGGCTATAAGATGGTCGACAGCCTTGCTCATCTTGCGTTCATCCTTGACGGGAACGGATGTGCAGAACGCATCAGGCGTAGCTATTCATGGTATGAAGTTCATACGCCGCTACCGGTTCATCATCCTGATTGTTCAATGCAACATGCCAACGAACCTCGCCATAGCTATCGGTTCGTCTGGTCTTGCGTTTGACGGTGAGTCGAACCTGGATACTGTCACCGGCGGCGACGGGTTTCATGAATTGCAATGACTCAAGCCCGGTGTTGGCCAATACCGGACCGGGGCTTGGCTCCACAAACAAGCCCGCGGCGAAGGCCAATAGTAGATAACCGTGCGCTACTCTGCCTTCAAAAAAGGGACTGGCGGCAGCAGCCTCTTCATCCATGTGGGCATAAAACGTGTCGCCGGTGAAGTGCGCAAACTTTTCGATGTCTTCGATCGAGATGCGGCGTGGTCCTGTCGTCAAGGTTTCGCCGAGCACCAGCTCGTTGAAGTTGCGTCGAAAGGGGTGAATATCAATTTCGCTTTGTGGTGCGCCAGGTATCCAAGTGTCGCCGACAGCAGCGATCATCCGTGGGCTACCTTGCACCGCCGTTCGTTGCAGGTAGTGCATGACGCTACGTATGCCACCCAGCTCTTCACCGCCGCCGGCGCGGCCAGGGCCGCCGTGCAGCATATGCGGTAGCGGTGAACCATGACCGGTACTCTCGCTGTCAGATTCGCGATTGTTGATATACAAACGGCCATGCCAGGCAGCGGTAGCGTTTGCGACTGATTTAGCGATTGTCGGATCATTGGTAATTAGCGATGCAACCAGACTGCCACCGCCACGGTTGAGTAGTTCACAAGCCTCTTCATCTGACTGATAAGGCATCAATGTCGCAACCGGGCCAAAAGCTTCACGTTCATGTACCAATGATGCATTGAGTGGGTCATCGCAGGCGAGCAGAGTCGGTGAGACAAATCCACCGCGGTTCGGGTCTGCACCATTGACCGTTGGCGTCTTGTCACCATGGATAACACGAGCTTCCT
Organism: uncultured Granulosicoccaceae bacterium; assembly: GCA_964449565.1. Classification (GTDB taxonomy): domain Bacteria; phylum Pseudomonadota; class Gammaproteobacteria; order Granulosicoccales; family Granulosicoccaceae; genus Granulosicoccus. The sequence continues at coordinate 7,904 of CAYUZB010000089.1, forward strand.
GTTTAAGTACTTTGATAACTGATTGGACATCGGCTTTTTGTTTGTCTGAAACCAATGCCCCCATCGTTGTTGATGCAAGCGCTGGATCTCCGATGTTTATCGAGGCGAGCTTTTCTGTGACCGCTTCAGCTATCGGAGTCATCATGTCAGCGGGGCAGATTATGCGTCGAATTGCGGTGCATTTCTGACCGGCCTTGGCAGTCATTTCCGTGACTATTTCATTGACCAATATAGTGAACTCTGGTGCGTCAATGCTTACATCTTGTCCGAGCATCGTAGCGTTCAGGCTATCTTGTTCGGCGATGAAACGCACCGAGCGAGCCAACACATTGGGGTTGGACCTTAACTTCAATGCGGTTGCGGCACTGCCGGTAAAACTCACGATATCCTGAGCATCCAGCTTGTCGAGCAGATTGCCACTACTGCCTGCGATGAACTGCAGGGAACCAGGTGGCAGGATTCCACTATCTATGATGAGTCGCACGCAGGCTTCAGCAATGTAACTCGTTGAGCTTGCCGCTTTGACTATGACCGGTACGCCGGCAAGAATGGCCGGGCTAAGTTTTTCCAGCATGCCCCAGACAGGGAAATTAAAGGCGTTGATCTGGACCGCTACGCCGAGTCGTGGCGTCGCGATGTGCTGACCCACGAAACTGCCACCCCTAGACAGCATTTCGAGTTGGCCATCGAGTAGCACATGTCCATCGGGTAGCTCGCGACGAGCCTTGGAGGCAAACACATGAGTGGTGCTGATCCCACCGTCGATATCGATCATGGCGTCGGCTTTTGTCGCACCACTATGATGAGATAGTTGGTACAAGCCATCCTTGTGTTCGCCAAGATAGATTGCCAGCGCTTTGAGCAAGCGAGCGCGGTCATGGAAGTTCAAGGCGCGCAGGGCAGTGCCGCCTACCTGCCGGGCATGTTCCAGCATTGCATCGTATTGAAGATTCTGGCCACCGAGCATGCCAATCTGTTCGCCGCTTACAGCTGACATGACTGGCGAGGACATATACCCATGGGAGTTCTCAGGCGATAGCCATGTCTCCAGGGCATAGCTGGCGATTCGCATCATCGAAGTCAGTGTCCATGCGTTGGGATATGAGCGATGGTATTCTGAATGGCCATTCGGGAAAGATCAACAATGACACCGGAAGAACGAGCAATACGATGTGCGGAGCTCATGTGGCAACGTGACCAAGCCAGTCAGGGTTTGGGCATCATGCTGGAGGATGTCGGACCGGGGCGGGCCGTTTGCAGTTTGCTTGTCGAGCAACGGCACGTCAATGGTCATGAGATCTGTCATGGTGGGTTTACCTTTACGCTAGCCGATACAGCATTCGCATTTGCTTGCAATAGTTATAACCAGAATGCGGTTGCGCAGCATAATGCCATCACCTATATCAAACCGGCGCTTCTCGGTGATACCTTGCATGCCAACGCGATGGAAGTCAGTCGGGCAGGGCGCTCAGGGGTATATGATATCCGGGTATCCAACCAGCATGATGAAACCATAGCCTTGTTTCGCGGCAGTAGTCGAACAGTTCGTGGTCAATTCTTCGAAGAACCGGATAACGATGATGGCGAGCAAGAGAATGTGCAAGGCGATGTATGAAGTTAATTTTGATGTATGAAGTCATTTATAAGGCCGCGTATAAGATGCTTATGAAGGTTGAACATGGTTGACGCATTTCTCTGTCAGGGCATTCGCACGCCCATTGGTCGATTCGGTGGTGCCTTGTCGTCAAGTCGCCCGGATAATCTTCTGGCGCGTACAATTTCGCATGTCATCAACAATGCAACAGAGT
>CAYUZB010000089.1:9811-15449 GCA_964449565.1 uncultured Granulosicoccaceae bacterium
CCGGATAATCTTCTGGCGCGTACAATTTCGCATGTCATCAACAATGCAACAGAGTTTGATCCACAGGCTATAGATGATGTGTTGATCGGCTGTGCCAACCAAGCCGGCGAGGATAATCGCAATGTGGCTCGCATGGCCGTCTTGCTCGCAGGTCTTCCAGTGTCTGTCAGCGCCGCTACCGTTAACCGATTGTGCGGATCCGGACTTGATGCGGTTGGCATGGCTGCTAGAGCCATAAAATCCGGTGAAGCTGATCTGGTTCTGGCAGGTGGCGTCGAAAGCATGAGTCGCGCCCCCTTAGTCATGCCAAAGGCGGAAACGGCATTTTCACGGCGTGCTGAAATATTTGATACCACGATCGGTTGGCGTTTTGTCAACCGAGAATTGGCCGATCAATACGGTGTCGATTCAATGCCGGAAACAGCAGAGAATGTCGCCAGTGAGTTTGGTATCTCGCGAGAGGATCAGGATGCGTTTGCGCTACGTTCTCAGGAACGTGCAGCAGCGGCAATTGCTTCTGGCCGGCTGGCGCGTGAGATTGTTCCAATTAGCATCACACAACGTAAACATGATGACTTGCTGGTGGATACCGATGAGCATCCTCGTATTACGACCCTCGACAAGCTCGCTTCTCTGTCAACACCTTTTCGTGATAACGGCACGGTGACAGCGGGCAATGCGTCTGGCGTCAATGATGGTGCTGCTACTGTTATCGTCGCTTCCGAATCAGCCATCAAAACACACGGGCTTGAACCAGTGGCACGAATTGTTGGTACGGCAACGGTCGGTGTCGAGCCACGCATCATGGGAATCGGGCCAAAGCCTGCAAGTTTGTCAGTCCTGAAAAAAAATGGGCTGCGTATTACCGATATGGATGTCATAGAGCTTAACGAAGCTTTTGCCGCTCAAGCACTTGCCGTCACTCGTGGGCTGGAGCTTGCAGATGATGCAAGTCATGTCAATCCTAATGGTGGAGCCATAGCACTCGGGCATCCACTTGGCATGTCTGGTACCAGGCTCGCGTTGACCGCGTCGATCGAATTGGTGGAAAGACAGGCGCGTTATGCCTTGTGTACCATGTGTATCGGTGTTGGCCAGGGCATCGCCATGATTCTCGAACGCGCTTGATGTTTAGCGACGTATAGACGGAAACCTCATGAAAGATCTGACACCTGACCGTTCTTCACTAGAGCCTATCGAAGTTGCATCACGTGATGAAATCAGTGCATTGCAATTGACGCGGATGCGTTCCTCGTTGAAACATGCTTACGAGAATGTGCCGTTTTATAGCGAATCTTTCAAGGCCGCGGGCGTACACCCTGATGACCTGAAATCCCTGGATGATTTGTCGCGCTTTCCCTTTACGTTAAAGCAGGATTTGCGTAATAACTATCCCTTTGGCATGTTTGCCGTACCGCGTGAAGACGTGGTTCGTATTCATGCATCATCGGGTACCACTGGCAAGCCAACGGTCGTTGGCTATACCCAAAATGATATCGATGTCTGGAGCCAGGTGGTAGCGCGTTCCATGCGCGCGGCAGGTACACGTCCGGGGGATGTCGTGCATGTGTCCTACGGTTATGGGCTCTTTACCGGTGGGCTAGGTGCTCACTACGGTGCCGAGCAACTTAGGTGTACCGTTGTGCCCGTATCAGGTGGTATGACAGACAGGCAGGTTATGCTGATCGAGGATTTTGCAGCAACAACCATCATGGTCACGCCCTCTTATTCCTTGTCGATACTCGATGCTTATCGGGATGCGGGTATTGATCCCCGAAGCAGTGCCTTGGAAGTCGGCATTTTTGGCGCAGAACCGTGGACCAATGCCATGCGTCATGAAATAGAACAAGCCTTTGACATGCATGCAGTTGATATTTACGGCTTGTCAGAAATCATTGGCCCAGGTGTCGCCAGTGAGTGCGTTGAAACCAAGGATGGGCCGACAATCTGGGAAGATCATTTCTATCCCGAGATTATTAATCCGGATACCGGGGAAGTAGTTGCCGAGGGTGAATTTGGCGAGTTGGTTTTCACCTCATTGACCAAAGAGGCTTTCCCGATCATTCGCTATCGAACACGTGATTTGACGCGGCTACTGCCGGGTACAGCTCGTAGCATGCGGCGTATGGAGAAAGTCACGGGTCGAAGTGATGACATGATGATCGTGCGCGGTGTCAATGTATTTCCAACACAAATCGAAGAACATCTATTGACCGTTGCAGCCCTGGCACCGCATTTCCAGATTGAGCTCAGTCGTGACGACCGACTTGATGTCATGACGGTTCATGCTGAAGTCGCACATCAGGGTGTTGGTGCCGATGAACGTAAGCAGGCAGTTGAAACGCTTGTGAGACGTGTCAAGGACAGCGTGGGAATTAGTGTCAATGTGCAGATAGCGGAGGTAGGCGGTGTCGCTCGAAGTCAGGGCAAAGCCGTGCGTATTGTCGATAAGCGATAGCTGGTCAGTACTATAGCTGAGAGCAAAAGCTAGAATTTTTGCATCATGGCGTGAATATCATGCTTTGATCAGCGCAAGATCATCGACAGTTTCAGCATTGGGCAACTTCAGTAATTGATCGGGTGCAAGAATCAACTTGGATGTTCGGTTGCCGCCACCGAGTATGATTTTTTCGCAATCCATAACACGTGTGTCAATCCAAACGGGCAAGCTCAATGGCACACCAATAGGCGTGACGCCACCGAGTTTCATGCCGGTCATTTCTATTGTTTGCTCAGGCGTTGCAAATGACAGCCGTCTTACGCCAAGCTTCTTGCGGGCAACCTTGTTGGTATCGAGTCGACTATGCGCGAGGACAATGCACAGCGCGAATTTGGCTTCTCCTTTTGTTGAACCAATTAGCAGCGCGTTTGCTGAAATCTCCAGTGAGTAGCCGTAGTGTTCACAAAATCGTGCGGTATCAGCCAGCTCATCGGTGCATGGCACCGCTTCGTGGCTTATCTGATAGTCATCCAGAGTCTGTTGAACGATTGCTTCGAGCATGATTAGTCCAGGATTTCAGCTGCGGGCAAGACCCATAATGGTGCCCCAGCCTTTTCAGAAGTTAGCCAAACCTGGCCGCGATTGTCTACTGCCAAGGCCTCAGCCTGACGAAGATCATGCCGGTACAGGATGCTTCCACGTTGTGACAAGCTGGCACTTAAAGCGTCTATCGAGTTGTCCGTACTGTCGGGCAGCGGTAGCTTGATCACCTGGCGGTAGGTCAAGAGATAGGCAATGCGATTGACATTATCGAAGTCCAACGCCGTCACATTATTTAAACTGACACGTGCTAATGCGGCGGCCAGTCGTGTTTCTACACTGGCGTTCTGCGCAGCCAGGGTTGTCAGGTACCTGGCTTCGAGGAGACGTGTATTGCTCTCAAGCGCAAGAGGTAGGCTGTATACCTTGCCGGGTGAGTGTGTGTTTCCAGCCAGAGGTTCCTTGCTGATCAGAATGATGGAATCGTCAATGACGTCGAGCGCTTCAACGTTGTGCTGACCGTCGCTATAGCGGTAACTTAACGTCGCCAGTGGATCGAGCGTATCTTGAGATCCGTCGAGCAAGGGTTCTTGTACGATATGAATCTTGTACTCGGAATAGTTGCGCAGATTGTCACCGGTCTCGGCAATCAACAGATAGGCATCACCGTTGTACCAGATGGAGGCGAGATCTTCCCAGTCACGGTTATCGATAGCGACGGGCCACTTGCCCAAATGCTTGCCCTGTGCATCAAGCGCATACAAGACTGCATCGTTGCCACTGTCGTTGATCGCCCAAAGGACATCGTCATGTCGATGTGATGCAGCGAGCCCGCTAACTTCCGTCAATTCGGCAAATTCAAGTTGTCCCTGGCGGGTTGGTGATGACACCGTAACCGTATTGTCAGTTACAGAAAATTTGTTGTCGCCTACCTGCGGTGTTACGGTGGAGCGCGTTTGGCTATCACTATTGAGCGCCACGTCTGCATCAACAGATGGAACATCGGACGGTAATCTGTTTGTATCGTTGATTCTTGGGCTGGCGCAAGCACTTGCGAACACCGCAGCAATACTGCAGCACAGAAGCGGTCGAAAAATCTCAGGCATTGACAATGTCGCGTATCGTTTTGAACAATTTGCGTGCAGCTGCAGGTGGCTTGGCCTGCTTGCGCTCTTCCAGCGCCTTGCGTTGCAGGGACCGCAGTTCTTGCCGATCGGCATCTGTGTGCTGGTGGAGAAATGCTGTCAGGGCATCCTTGGGTGATTCTTCGGTGTCGCCCACGAGACGGTCCCGCCACTGCTCGACTCGATGGAGGTTCTGAGTGTTGGCGCGGGCTAGCTGACGGATTTTATCCAGCGCGGCCTCTATCGGTTCCAGATCGTGTTGACGCAGGCGTTTGGCGAGAAATCCGACCTGGCGCTTTCGGGCACCCCGTGCGTTGATGCGTTGTAGTTCGTCAATTGCGCTCAACACATCATCTGCCAAAGGTATAGTGTTGAGCTCACTCGAACTCAAAGCCGCCAGTTGCTCGCCGAGCTCTCGAACGGCATCAGCATCGCGTTTGCGCTGGCTCTTGCTGATTTCGTCCGGGTCGATTGAACTTTCATGGTCCTCGACTATCATCTATAAGAGCCCCCTTTCAAGCTTTGGCTACGGGGATTGTGAACTTCAATAAATTACTGAAATTTATAGTCATTTTACGTTGTATTTTTACGACAATCACGGTTTAATCAGGGCTTGAGTATAGGTAAGCAGTGTAAGTAGTCCAATCACGGAAGTTAGTCAGGAGCTCCTCACCCCGCCATGCGAGCAACGCATCCCAAAGCCGCCGTCACTATAGCGCCATTTCTTGCGCTGGCGTTAGCTGTATGTGGGCCTGTCAATGCGTCGGGAGATTCGTTCGAACGTAACCCCTTTGGCTTCAATCCGGCAGAGCTGGATCCGATCCGGTTTACTCGTAATGAAGATGGGGCTCCCGATGACCTTCCGGTCACCACCCACCAAACCGAGTTCTCGTTCAAGCTGAAACCCGGCAAATTCGATTTCTCCCGAAGTGGCAACTTCGGACTCGGCCTAATTTCTCAGTCACAGGGTGCAGTTGCCGTCGAGCAAAGAATCAAAGGTGAGTTGGATCTCGGCGATTCCATCGCCAGCTTGCACCAGGGCTTTGAATACTCCGCTGGCCTGCGTATCGAGCATGATGACGAGCACATTGATGGCACTGCCTATGTGAGTTCCAGTCTGCTCGGACTGTCCTATGGGCGTCTTGGCAGGCTTTGGTATGGTGGCATTGATGTCAATTTGCAACAGTTCTCTGACGAGATCAACGGAGACGAACAATCGGATATCGTCTCTCTTGACTTGACTACAGGTCGCAGGCTTGGGTTTACCGGGCTCGACGCTACATCGCCCCTGTGGTTATTGTCATTACAAGGCACTTTTGATGTTCAGGAAGTAGATGAGGGCAATGATCTGACCGCCAGCAGCGACTGGTATCTGAACCCAAGTTTGTTCTGGCAGAACCGCACCTTTACGTTTTCCGCACAAATGCAGCTACCGGTTGAACTAGCCCCCAGGAATGGGAGCGATGTAGAACCCGACTACCGATTACGTGCGGTGTTCGAGAAACATTTCAAGTAATAGTATTTCAAGTAATAG
>CAYUZB010000090.1:0-13473 GCA_964449565.1 uncultured Granulosicoccaceae bacterium
GTACTGGAGATCAGTAAAGACGAACGCGTCGTGATGTTTCTTTGGACAACTTCTTTTGGTGACGCTTGACGGCAGCGGCAGCCTTACGCTTGCGCTCGGTAGTGGGCTTCTCGTAGAACTCGCGTCGGCGGGTTTCGGTTAGCACACCGGCCTTCTCGCAAGATCGTTTGAAGCGGCGGAGAGCCATTTCAAAAGGCTCGTTCTCTTTGACTCGTACTGATGGCATTCGGTAAATTTCTCGGGCTAGAGCGCGGAAAGCTCTCTAGTATAGCGGGATTCGTTCCACAAACTCAACTGTCGCTGAGGTGTTTATCCAATGATCGTGCTTGGTATCGAGTCTTCTTGTGATGAAACGGGCCTGGCTCTGTACTGCACCGAGCGTGGATTGTTGGCGCACAGGCTCTTCAGTCAGATCGATTTGCACGCGCTTTACGGCGGTGTCGTACCGGAACTGGCCTCGCGGGATCACGTCAAGCGCCTGGTGCCGCTGACTCGGGAAGTGCTCGATGCGGCGAATATCGATCGGCAGGCGATTGATGCCGTGGCTTATACGGCCGGTCCCGGTCTGGCCGGTGCCTTGTTGACCGGTGCCCTGATGGCTCGCTCGCTCGCCTGGTCGCTTGGCTGTCCAGCGTTGGCGGTACACCATATGGAAGGGCATTTGCTGTCACCGATGCTGGAGCCTGATCCGCCGTCATTTCCGTTTGTCTGTCTGCTGGTTTCCGGTGGGCATACTCAGCTGGTGGATGTACAAGGTCTCGGCGATTATCGCCTGCTGGGCGACTCCATCGATGACGCCGCTGGTGAAGCGTTTGACAAGACGGCGAAAATGATGGGATTGCCCTATCCCGGTGGGGTTGCACTGGCGGCAATGGCGCTTGATGGTGATGAATCAGTGATCCCGCTGCCACGGCCCATGCTTGATCGGCCGGGGCTGGATTTCAGTTTCAGCGGTTTGAAAACGGCAGCTATCACTCGCTACAAAGCCGGCATGAGCGACCTGGCGGGCGAGGCAGATAACGCGAGCACGGCAGGTGACGCAGGCGCGGCAGACCGGGCGCAATTTTGTGCCAATCTGGCGGCAAGTTTTGAGGCTGCCGTGGTAGATGTGTTGATTGCAAAGAGCGCTCGGGCGCTGGATCAGACCGGACATACCCGGCTTGTCATCTCAGGCGGTGTCAGCGCCAACACTCGTTTGCGGCAGGCCATGGATGCCTTGGGTGTGCAAAGAGGTATGCAGATTCATTACCCCGCGCTTGAATTTTGTACCGACAACGGCGCGATGATTGCGCTGGCGGGTGCCCGTCGCCTTGCACAGGGGCAGTCGAGTGGCTTGGATGTGACGGTTCGACCGCGCTGGCCAATTGAAGAGATCGCTTAGCGCAACGCTGCTAGCGCTTGCCGATCTCAGGTTCCGTACCGTCGAGGAGTCGTTGAATATTTTGTCGATGTGTATAGAAGAGTAATGCTCCGATCAAGACAAACGCCATGGCGAAGACCTGGGCGCCGTCGGTGAGTAGATAGATCGGCACCAAAAGAAAGGTCAGGAGGGCTGCCAGCGACGATTTTCGAAAGGTCAGGCTGGTCGCCAGCCAGGTCAGCAGCGCGAGTGCGCCGACAGCTGGGTGCAATCCAAGCAGTACTCCTAATGCGGTCGCCACGCCCTTGCCGCCGCGAAAATCGAAGAACACGGGATAGAGATGGCCGAGGAAGGCTGCGATACCGACCAGTGCGATGGTTGGTGAGTGGGAACTGACCAGGGAGGCGATCACGACTGGCAAGAAACCTTTCAGCGCATCACCGAGTAACGTCAGCGCCGCCGGGAGTTTGCCACCCAGACGTAACACGTTTGTTGCGCCTGGATTACCTGAGCCCCCACTGCGTGGATCGCCAAGACCCATTGCGCGACAAACGATGATGGCTGTCGACAACGAACCAGCGAGGTAGGCGAAGCCTGTCAGTAGCAGGGCGGGAAAGGCAAGATTGGCAGCAAACACGATTGAGCTCAGCGTACACTTGGTGGGTGTCCAGAATGACTACTATATAGAATAGAACCGCGTACGGGCCCGATGTCTCTCACTCAACCCAGTTCGATGCGTCAGGTGCGGCGCCAATTTCTGAAACGTTCTGACGATTTCGGTCAGCATGCTGCTGTCCATGAATCACTCAGTGAGCGGCTGCTGGGGCGTCTGGATGTGCTGGCCATGACGCCGCAACGCATTCTCGATCTCGGTTGCCGCAATGGCTATCAAATGGCGGCCTTGCGCGAACGTTTCCCGGATGCCATGGTGCTTGGCGCCGATCCGGCGCCCGGAAAACCGCAGGAGTTGCCGTCCAGCTGGCCTGCCTGGTTGCGGCGTCGCCGCACGAAACAAGCTGCGATGGTCGCCTGTGATCCGCATCATTTGCCGTTTCCTGATCAGTCTTTTGATCTTGTCGTGTCCAATCTGCTGCTGCCGTTCTGCCATGCCCCGCATGCCGTTTTCGCAGAATCTGCAAGAGTATTGAAGCCCGGCGGTGCTTTCTTTTTCACCAGTGTAGGGCCCGATACCTTGCTCGAGTACCGTGGGGTGTGGGCTGATATTGATGCCCACATGCATGTGTTCGGCCTGATAGACATGCATGATCTCGGTGATGCCATGCTGCGCTCCGGATTTGCGGCACCTGTGCTTGATCGAGAGAATGTAACGGTGGATTACCCCTCTATCGATGCCCTGCAAGATGAGTTGTTTAATATTGGATCAGCTAACATTGCAGAAGGGCGTCGTCGTGGTCTGATGGCACCATCGGTGCGTACTTCTTTAAGGTTAAACACAGATCAGATGACGCGGTTTCCCGTGACGCTGGAATTGGTGCAGGGCCATGGGTGGAAAGGCGATTTGCAGGCTGGTCGATTTGAGAATGGCGGGAATAACAGCACTGACGAGTACCGTATATCCGTAGAGAGCTTACGCGCGACGCGTAAACGTTAATAAACGCCGGGTCATTATTTTTCAGACATGATCACTATTCAGGATAATCGAGAACGTATCGCCGCTGCCGTTGCAGAGAACGGCGTTGTCCCTGAATTCACGACCCGTTTTATCGTACAAGCCAATCAATCAATGAGTTGGCGAGCGAATCTATACCTCGCAGCTAGCTTAGGGGTCATTGTGCTCGGTATCGCAATTGCTCTGGCGACCTATGGCATGTGGTTGGTTCTGCCTTTTGCGGGTGCAGAGGTGGTACTGATCATCGTCTGTCTCTACCTGACTTTGAAGCGTCTGTCGCGCAAGGAAGTCATCACCTTAAAATCGGATGCTATCAAGCTCGAGTGGGGCTACAATACCCCGGATATTTCAATAGAATTACCGCGCCAGTGGAGCCGCCTCAAATACCACTGTCCGGAGAGCAAATTTGAGGTGGGCGAATTAAGCCTGGGCGCACATGGGAAATCCTATGCGCTGGGCACCAGTCTGAATCGGGATGAAAAGCGAGCCCTGTTTGACGCGCTGGAAGCGGCGCTGTCGCAGCAACGCGCCACGGGCAATTACACCGGGTAATTACTCGGGTGGCGGCCCGTATGTCGATTTTGGACAACAACGCTTTATACAAGTATTTGGAGAGTGAAGTATGTCGTCTAACCTGACACGTTGGGCGCTTCTGTCAATCGGTCTGCTGCTATCGGGTGGTGCATTGGCTGATTGGGGGGCGTTGAACATGACCCGCGGGGTTACCGAGGTGAGCAAGGAGGTCTATGACCTGCACATGCGCATCTTTTATATCTGCTGCGTGATCGGAGCGCTGGTATTTGCCGTGATGATCTATTCGATGTTTGCGCATCGGAAATCAAAAGGTGTAAAACCTGCGACCTTTCACGAGAGCACGACGGTTGAAGTGGCGTGGACGGTCATCCCCTTGATCATCCTTATCGTCATGGCCATACCGGCGGCAAAGGTACTGATCAAGATGGAAGACTTCAGCGATTCTGAAATGTCCATCAAAGTCACGGGTTATCAGTGGCGCTGGCATTACGACTACATGGATGAAGAAGGTCTGGCTTTCTACAGCCAGTTGGCGCCTGAGCACAACAAGGCTCGCCAAATGGGTAGTGATATGGACCTTGCGTCGGCCTTCCCGGGTGGCGACTTCAACGGTGATGAAGATGTGTATCTTCGTGAAGTCGACAACCCGCTGGTGGTGCCGGTGGGCAAGAAGATTCGCTTCCTGCACACCGCCGGTGATGTCATTCATTCATGGTGGGTCGAAGATCTCGCGGTCAAGAAAGATTCCATTCCGGGATTCATCAACGAGAATTGGGCGCGCATCGAAGAGCCTGGTATCTATCGTGGCAAGTGTGCCGAGCTTTGCGGTCGCGATCATGGCTTTATGCCCATCGTCGTCGAAGCAAAATCACAAGAGGATTACGACGCCTGGGTTGTCGAGAAAAAACTTGAGCTGGCAGCGATTGACAAGGACAGTGATCGACAGTGGGCTCACCAGGAACTCATGACGGCGGGTGCACAGGTCTATCAGAACAATTGCATGAGCTGTCATCAGGCTGAAGGTCAGGGTATACCGGGCATGTTTCCAGCCATCGCAGGTAGCGATGTAGTTACCGGTGATATCGACACGCACGTCAAGACAGTCATGAACGGTATCGAGGGTACGATGATGACGCAGTTCAGCCACATACTGAGTGATGCGGACATCGCCGCGGTCATTACGTATCAACGCAATGCGTTTGGTAACGGTACCGGTGACACCTTGCAACCTGTGCATATCAAATCCTTGCGCGCGGCCGCGAGCGTTAACGACAATGTCGCTGCTCTACCGCTAACCGACAAAAATCAAGGAGTCAACTGATGTCAGATGTCACACATCATGGCGCAAACGAACACCACGGTGACGATCACGATCATCACGGTCCGGCGCCGGGTCTCATGCGTTGGGTAACGACTACCAACCATAAAGATATCGGTACGCTTTACTTGTGGTTCTCCTTGCTGATGTTTTTCATCGGCGGCGGTATGGCACTGATCATTCGTGCCGAGTTGTTCCAACCAGGTATCCAGATCGTTGACCCGATGTTTTTCAACGCCATGACCACCATGCACGCGATCGTCATGATCTTCGGTGTGGTCATGCCGGCCTTCGTGGGTCTTGCCAACTGGATGATACCGATGATGATCGGTGCGCCAGACATGGCCTTGCCACGACTGAACAACTGGTCGTTCTGGATCATGCCTTTTGCCTTCACCATCATGCTGTCTACCTTGTTCATGGACAGTGGTGGCCCTGCCGGTGGCTGGACGCTCTATCCGCCGTTGGTCCTGCAGATGGGTGACAGCTTTGCATTTGTCATCTTCGCGATTCACTTCATGGGCATTTCATCGGTCATGGGGTCGATCAATATCGTCGCCACGATCTTCAATATGCGCCCACCGGGCATGACGTTCATGAAGATGCCCATGTTTGTGTGGACCTGGTTGATTACGGCTTATCTCCTGATCGCTACCATTCCGGTCTTCGCGGGTGCCGTCACCATGTTGCTGACTGATCGTTACTTTGGTACCAGTTTTTTCAGTGCGGCTGGCGGTGGTGACCCTGTCATGTTCCAGCATATTTTCTGGTTCTTCGGGCACCCGGAGGTCTACATCCTGATTTTGCCAGCCTTTGGTATTGTCTCTTCGATCATCCCGACCTTTGCGCGCAAGCCTCTGTTTGGTTATGACTCGATGGTTTATGCCACCGCATCCATCGCCTTTTTGTCGTTCATTGTGTGGGCACACCATATGTTCACGACTGGTATGCCACTGGCGGGAGAGCTCTTCTTTATGTTCTCGACCATGATGATCTCGGTGCCTACGGGCGTTAAGGTATTCAACTGGGTTGCCACCATGTGGCGCGGTGCAATGACCTTTGAAACACCGATGTTGTTTGCGATCGGCTTTGTCATCATGTTTACCATCGGTGGCTTGTCGGGTCTGATGCTGGCGATCACGCCTGCCGATATCCAGTATCACGATACCTATTTTGTTGTTGCTCACTTCCATTATGTATTGGTGCCTGGCGCCATCTATTCACTGATGGCGGCAACCTATTACTGGTTGCCCAAATGGACTGGCAACATGTACGACGAAAAGCTTGGCAAGATGCACTTCTGGATCTCAACCGTGTTCGTCAACGTCTTGTTCTTCCCAATGCACTTCGTCGGCCTTGCCGGTATGCCTCGACGCATCCCTGACTACAGTCTGCAGTTTGCTGACTGGAACATGATTGCCACTATCGGTGCCTTTGGTTTTGGATTCAGCCAGTTGATGTTCGTCTACATCATCGTCAAGAGTATTCGGGGCGGTGAAAAAGCGACCAGCGAAGTCTGGGAAGGTGCGCGTGGTCTGGAATGGACCGTGGCATCACCTGCGCCGTATCACACGTTTGAAACGGCTCCGGAAATTTCAGATGCGACCGTGACCCGTTGATCGAGTTGTCCTGTGAAAACATCAACAGCAACTCCTGTGATGAATAACGAGCCTGGTGACACGTCTGCTGACAAGGCAGAGAACCCGGTCGACGAACGCAGCTTTTTAGTGCGTTATCGTCTGCCGCTGTTCCTTGCCGTCGTCGCAGTTTGCTTATATGCAGGCAGCATCTTGTACATCCTTTATGGTCGGGGTCAGGTCTGATGGCAACTACACGTTCGCATACGAAAGTTGCCCTGCAGTCGCTTGCTGCTGCCGTATTCATGTTTGGCTTCGGCTATGCGATGGTGCCCATCTACGACATCATCTGCGATATCACCGGTCTTAATGGCAAGACCGGTCGGGTCAGCGCGGCGGTTGCGATCGAACAAGAGCGTGATGCCAATGTTGAGCGTGAGATCACGGTCGAATTCGTGGCCAGTATCAACGCCGCTGGGTCGTGGAAGTTTGAGCCGACGGTGAAAACCATGAAGGTCACACCGGGCAAGATGTATAGCTCCAGCTACTATGCTGAAAACCTGAGTGACAAGCATGTTGTCGGGCAGGCAACACCAAGTGTGACGCCGTTCGCAGCGGCGAAGTATTTCAACAAGACCGAATGCTTTTGTTTTACACGACAGGCATTTGAGCCAAACGGGTCACGCGACATGCCGCTGACCTTCATCATTGATCCTGATTTGCCGATCAATGTAGACCGGGTGACGTTGTCCTATACGTTTTTCAACTCAGCCGATCAAAGCTAATGATTCATCACTCTCTTGACCCGGTATCCTGCCGGAAAGGAAATCTCCATGAGTAGCGCATCTGGCGGTTATTACATTCCGCACGCGGCAAAATGGCCGATTGTTGGTTCGATCGGACTGTTTGTGTTTTTCTATGGCTTTGGTAACTGGCTGAACGATCGTCCCGGTGGCCAGACCATGTTTTATATCGGTGCTGCAATCCTCATCATCATGATGTTTGGCTGGTTCGGTACGGTTATAAAGGAGTCCGAGTCCGGAACCTACAACCCACAGGTGGATATGTCCTTCCGCATGTGCATGATGTGGTTCATATTTTCGGAAGTCATGTTTTTCGCCGCTTTTTTTGGCGCCTTGTTTTATGCCCGTTCATTCTCCGGCCCCTGGTTGGGTGGAGACGGCGGTGGTGGCGCGGCAATGACCAATGCTGTGCTCTATCGCGGGCACGATTATGTCTGGCCGAGTAATGGTCCGGAACTGGTCGGTGGTAACTTTACCCAGATGGGTTGGTTTGGTCTGCCATTGATCAACACGCTATTACTACTGACCAGTGGTCTGACGTGTACCTTTGCACATCACGCCATTCGCGCGGGCAAGCGTCAACCGTTCATCCTGTGGTTGCTCGCTACCGTGACTCTGGGTTTTATTTTTGTTGGTCTGCAGGCGCTTGAGTACTATGAGGCTTACGCTCATCTGAACCTGAAGATGACCAGCGGAATCTATGGTTCCACCTTCTTCATGTTGACAGGCTTTCATGGTTTTCATGTGACGATGGGTGCGATCATGCTGTTAGTGGTCATGCTCCGCGGTACCGCCAAACACTTCACTGACAAGAATCATTTCGCTTTTGAAGCCGCTGCCTGGTACTGGCACTTTGTCGATGTGGTCTGGCTTGGCCTGTTTATCTTTGTCTACTTGTTGTAGATATCGACTTGCCCGATTCCGCAACCGCTACCAAAAGACGTACAGCGATTCGTTCGCTGTGCGTCTTTTGTGGTTCCAGCCCTGGCAAACGCAGTGACTATGCTGATGCAAGCCATGCACTGGCTGACGCTCTGGTTGCCGCCGACATCACGCTTGTCTATGGCGGCGCGCATGTCGGCATCATGGGTTCATTGGCTGATCGCGTATTGGCCGGTGGTGGCAAGGTGATTGGCGTTATCCCGGAATCGCTGGTCGAGTTTGAGGTTGCGCACGATGGACTCACCGAACTACTGGTGGTTCCTGACATGCACGTACGAAAAGCCACCATGGCAGACAAGAGTGATGCTTTTGTCGCATTGCCCGGTGGTCTTGGAACGCTGGAAGAGCTCTTTGAGGTCCTGACCTGGGCGCAACTGGGCTTTCATGCAAAACCTTGTGGCTTGCTCAATATCGCGGGCTTTTACGATGGCCTGCTGAGCTTTCTGGCACACGCCTGCGATGAAGGCTTCATGAAGCCCGCTCATCGTGATCTGGTTATGGCCGAGACTTCTGCGACGGCCTTGCTCGAGCGCTTCGCCAACCATACGCCAACGGCTGCAATGACCAAACTGGATGTCGTGCGCTAAGGCAATTGTCGCACCACGCGGAATTGATCAGCTATTCGCTGGTACGCTCAATCGGAGACTGCCCGGATAAAGGACTTGGATTCAATTCGATGATGCCGAGCATGCCAGCGCCAACGATAATGAGGATGGCGAGAATAGACAAACCAATGCGCAAGGTAAGCGCATTGACAGTGCGATTGGTCTGTCCCTTGTCCTTGACCAGAAAAAACAATCCTGAGAACAGGCTGATGACGACAAAGGCCAGCAACAGGAGCACAATGAATTTAATGAATAGCATGTTTACAGGGTACCACTGTGTGCTTGCACCGGTGCCGGCATCCGCGCTGGCTCGGGTTACTCGGCGAAGTTCGTGCGTATAGGGTCACGACAGTTTTCTCCGCCGTGGTGGGCCTGGCTTGTGTTTGTGGCTATTGCCGTCATCATGCTGATGCTGGGGCGGTGGCAACTTGATCGAGCAGCGGAAAAGGTATCCATGCGTGAGGCGGCCGATGCTGCCAGAGATGCCCCGGCAAAGATGATCACTGAGATAAATGATGTAAAAGCGGCGGCCAATGCCTATACCCGCGTTCAAATCAGCGGTGAGTGGTTGCCTGATCGACAGTTTTTATGGGACAACCGCACTCATAAAGGTCGCGCAGGTTTTGAAGTGATAACCCCGATGCGTACCGCTGATGGCTTGCTGGTTCTGATCAATCGTGGCTGGCTGCCGCTCGGCGTGACTCGGGCTGAGTTGCCGGATGTGTCGTTACCGTCTGAACTTGTTGACTCTGTCCAGACTGTCACCGGTTACTTTACTCGCCCGTCCAAAGGCTTTGCCAGTGGTGACGCGAGTAGCCGTGATGCGGAGTGGCCAAAGCTTCTGCAGTTCTACGATTACCCGTTGATCGAGGACTTGCTATCCGCGGCGATTGTGCCTGGTGTCGTTCAGGTACTGGAATTGGATGGCGCTGGCGGTGGGGCTGGCGGTGGGGCTATAAAATCGCCCGCGTCGGTAGATTCGGATGAATCCCCCGGGCTCTGGCTGACCGGGAACTGGCAAGCCGATGCGTCTGGGCCGGCAAAACATTACAGCTACGCGTTTCAGTGGTTTGCGATGGCGACAGCACTTGCCGTGATCTTTGTTGTGGTAAACCTAAAACGGGTAGTTGATGCGTAAAATGCAATTATGAGCTTGTCTAATAATCCAGAGTTCGGTACCCAATCGCCCAGTGAAATCGAGATAGATCCGGCCAAACGCCGGCGCTCTCGAATAACGCTGATCGGCATTCTGTTGGTATTTGCCATTCCGTTGGGATTGGCGAGTATCTGGCTACACATGGTGCGCTCAAGTGGTGGTGAGCTCGGTGATACCTCGCGAGGCGAATTGATCAGACCGGCCGTGCCGCTGGAAGCGTTTTCCTTAAGTACCGCAGAAGGGGCATTTGAACTCGATACCGTGCAGGGTATTTGGACTCTGATGTATCTACCCGAAGGCGAATGCACAGACACGTGCGAGAAAAACTTGTATCACATGCGTCAGGTGCGCTTGGCGCTGAATCATCGTATGGATCGTGTGCAACGGGCCGTGCTGATGCGTTCAGAAGGTCAGTTATCAACACGTTTGATTGACGAGCACCCAGGGTTACTGGTCGCCAGTGGTTCGGCGCCCGAGCTGCAAAATCTGATTGATCAGGTGAGTCAGGCGCAAGCCGATATGCCTGTGATGAACGACGCCATCTATCTGATCGATCCGTTTGGCAATCTGATGATGCGTTTTTCGCCGGAGCTGTCTCCGAAGTCGATGCTCAAGGACGTCAAGCATCTGTTGAAAGTGTCGCGTATTGGCTGATGGAGCTCCGTTGATGAAACCTGACACAGCGGCCAATTCGATCAGTGGTGCCATGCATCACTCTATACAGCACTGGCGTGATTATCTGGAAATTACCAAACCCAAGGTTGTGCTGTTGCTCGTGTTTACCGCGCTTGTTGGTATGGCACTGGCAGTGCCTGCCTGGCTGCCGTTACAAGAAAGTGTGTTTGGTCTGATTGGAATTGGCATGGCGGCCAGCTCTGCTGCGGCAATCAATCATGTCATTGATCAAAAAAGCGATGCGGTCATGAAACGCACGGCGAACCGGCCCCTACCACAGGGTGCGCTGAGTACTCGACAGTGTCTGGTATTCGCGTTCACATTGGGTGGGCTGGCAATGCTGATTCTGCTTGCCTTGGTCAACGCGCTGACCGCGGTGCTGACGTTCTTTTCATTGATCGGTTACGCGGTAATTTATACCGTGTATCTCAAGCGTGCGACGCCGCAGAACATTGTCATCGGAGGTGCCGCCGGGGCAATGCCACCGGTACTGGGTTGGGCCGCTGTCACCAATGAAGTTACCGCTGGTGCCTTGTTGTTGTTCCTGATCGTGTTTATCTGGACGCCGCCGCACTTCTGGGCATTGGCGATTCATCGGCGTGATGACTACGCCAAGGTTGATATACCGATGCTACCCGTTACCCATGGTATTGCCTTTACGCGTGTACAGATCATGCTGTACACGATTCTGTTATTCATCATCTCGATATTCCCCTATCTGATTCAGATGAGCGGCTTGTTATATCTTGTCGGTGCAGTCGTATTGGGGATTGGATTTCTTTATCACGCATGGAAGCTCTTTGACGAGACGGCCGAGCGCCAGCCGATGCGTACCTTCGTCTTTTCAATCAACTACCTGATGTGGTTGTTCGGCATCATGCTGGTTGACCATTATCTGCCGCTGTTGCCGTTTCTGCGCGGATAAGAATCAGGAACTCCGCGCTGAAACGGCAAAAAGCATGACAGGCTTGTTTGCCGCAGTTTAGTTTACTGGCTGGGAACCAAGTTGATCAGCGGATGAACTCCGGACGCTGCCAGACACGTACCCAGTCAATCTCGAACGGTACGAAAAAGTCCTCATCAGCAGGATCCGGACGTGGTGTCCATACACTACCCATGACCAGATACATAGTGATATACATGGCTTGACGTGATACTTCCGGGCCGCTCAGTCGCAGAATTTCTACATCATCGATGTACCAGACGACCAGTTCCGGGTCCCACAACACGCTAAATACGTGAAAGTCTTCGTCATAGGGAACGCCTTCGTTCTTTTCAAACATCGTGGGGCTGGAGCGCGTCGTCATGCCATCACGTTCATCACGATAGTGATAGGTCTGATAGGTGACATCCGGAAATTCTCCGAGAAATTCAACGATATCGATTTCCGGTGCATTTAATGCTGCCCATTGGTGAAACAAAAAGAAGCTCGATAACTTGCCGGTACCTTTGGCAAGCTTAACTCGGGCTTCAACATACCCATAGGTGAAATTGAATGCTTGGCGTGATGTGATAGCACCGGAAAGAAAGGCTTTGTCATTTGCATCTGCAAGGCTTTCGTCAGGTGTTACAGATGGCGTGATGGCGAGCGTGTCGCCAGTGAAAACGAATGGATCAAATTCCAATGCCGAATCATTTTGTGTGTCGACGAAGTATTGAAGCTCACCATTGATGGTGACATCTGGTCCCCAGGGCAGACGCGTAACCCACTTCGTTGCATCGAGGCTATCCCCATCAAATTCATCAGCGAAGACTAGTTCGAATTCGCTGTCGATGAGACTTTGTATATCAGAGCTTTCGTTCTCAGCAAGTTGTACGGCGAGCTTTGCAGAAGACTCCGATTCAAGCCCGTCGGCATCAACGGCGCGAACGACGTACTCATAGAATTCCCCTGGCTCCGGCCCTTGGTCGAAACACAAGAGAAAGCGCGTAAAATTGCAATCGATATAACTGTTGGTGGTCCAGTACTTCCGATCTTCGTTGCCGGGCTTTATGGGATCAACGCTATACAGGAAAACACTGTCGCGATAGATGTTGTAGGCAACTGCTCCCGGTACCGGGTCCCAATTGAACTCAACCCAGTCATTGGATATCAGTCGAGCGGACATACCGGTTGGTGCGGGTAATGCGCTGATGAGTTCACCCCCGAGTCTCACCGTGAGTGGGTTCGAGGTGGGTGAAAAATTCAGCGCAGCATCAAACGAGGCGATTGCATAGTCGACATCGTCAACGTCTGTCGGCAAATCGCTATCTACATAGTCAATTGCTCTGACTGTTGTCAGGTATTCACCGTTTCTATACAAGTTGTAGCCTTCAATGCCTGTGTCATCGTTCGGTTCTTCCCAACTCAAGGTGACACTCGACGCAGTAACGGTACCAACCGCCAGGCTTGTAATGGTCTCGGGTGGGGTGGTGTCCTCGGTAGTCGGTAGAGGCAAGTCGGTATCAGGTATTGGTTCTGGCTCGGGTATTGGTTCAAGCTCGGGATCAAATGTAGGTTCCAGATCTGGATCAGGAACAATCGGATCACTGGGTTCGGCATCGCTTAGTACGGTTACTGATCGTTGACTAAAATTTCGGGGCTCGTCAAACGCCACGATATAGTAGGAGTACGCTTGTGCTTCGTTCAAGCCAATATCAAATGTCGGTGACTCGAATACCGTCTTGATGTAACGATCATCGCGATACACGTTGTAACCGGCAATGCCCTCGTCATCCAATGACGCAGTCCAGCTGAGTCGAATTTCGTTGGGTGACACACGTGCAGCTGCAAGATCGAGCGGAGCCGACGGATTTTCAGGTAATACATCAGTGGCAGGTTCAGGCGTGAGTTCAGGCGTGAGTTCAGGCGTGAGTTCAGGCGTGAGTTCAGG
>CAYUZB010000090.1:13573-15448 GCA_964449565.1 uncultured Granulosicoccaceae bacterium
GGCGTGAGTTCTGGTTCGGTTGTTGCCGTCGACAGTGTCAGCGTTTCCGAACGCGTTGAATACTCACGGACAGAACCATCATCGGGGGAGTCAAACGCTGTAATGTAGAAACGCGTGTCAGATTGGTCCGATAACTCTCCTGTCCAAGAGTTTGTGCTGACAGTTGTTAAATAAATATCGTTTCTATAGATGTTGTAGCCGGCGACGCCATTGTCGTCAGTCGAAGCGGCCCAACTGAGCTCCACACTGGTGCCAGAGACTTCCCCGCTGACTGCTGTGGGAGGGGTGGGTGGTGTTGCGTAGGCGGGCGAGAAACCCAGCCCTGTCGCCAGTACTGTGAGAGATATTCGCAATTGCGTCCGTTTTCTTGCCATGGTTCTGTTGCTTTTTTGTGACGGACGACACATTAACAGAACAACGGAAACCTCGCGAACAGAACCGGCGGTAACCTCGCGCTGGAATGTTGTCACGAGAGGTGTGAAGTGCCGTGCTAATACCAATCTGTATAGTCCAAGCGACATCACGGCAAGGCTGATTTCCGATAGTACATTTATCGCAGCGCGTCTTTAAAGCGCTATTTATAAGGAGTCAAGCGATGAACAAACCAGTAATAGCCTGCCTTTCGACCCATGAGTTCAACGCGCTGGTGACGCCTGCACGAGTGATTTGCCATAGCGTTGCCGGTATCCTCGATACGCATGACGCACTGCGCGTCAGTAAAATGCCAGTGCATTTATGCCTTGGTGTCGCAGAAACAGTTACCACATTACCAATGGCGGTGTGCACGGCGGAACAGGCTGTCTCGCCACAAGTCACCGGCATTGACGCTGTTACTGGAGAACTAGTGTGTACCTCGATGGTCCGACCATGAACAGTACAGCAACTCTCACGTCCCCGGAATCGCGCTGTACGGAGGGAGAACTAATGCATATTTTACTGGTCGAGGATGATGCTCATACTGCTGACTATGCGGCGCGCGGCTTCAAGGAAGCGGGCCATGTCGTGGATGTCCTCGAAGACGGTAAAGATGCCATGATTCAGTGTTTGCAGACTGAATATGATGTACTGGTTGTTGATCGCATGTTACCGGGCATGGATGGCTTGGCGATGGTCAAATCCTTACGCGCATCGGGTAACAAAACCCCCGTCATTTTTCTCACCGCTGTCTCGGGTGTGGATGATCGTGTTGCGGGGCTTGAAGCGGGCGCCGATGATTATCTGACCAAACCGTTTGCTTTTTCCGAACTCATGGCACGTGTCAATGCACTTGCCAGACGGCCAGCCACATCGGTTGAAAGCACGCACCTTCAAGTGTCTGATTTGAAACTAGACTTGCTTGCACGCACTGCAACGCGAGATGGCAAGGATATAGATTTGCAGCCGCGAGAATTTACACTCCTGGAAGTCTTGATGCGCAACGAAGGTCGTGTGGTCAGTCGTACCATGCTGCTTGAGCAAGTCTGGGATTTTCATTTTGACCCAAAAACCAGTGTCGTTGAAACCCATATCAGCCGTTTGCGAGGTAAGATTGACAAGCCTTTTCCCGAGCCCTTGCTGCATACGGTGAGAAACCTCGGTTACAGCATGCATCCACCACGTTGACGACTATGAAATGACGCCACCTGATGTTTCAGGCTATGCCGACAACGCCGACAATGTTGGGCGTGGCTTGACAGTGCCTGTGGCATCCGTGTCGACTATCCAACCTGCTGACAGTCCCGGACTGACGATCAACTTCACGCAGTGGCTATTCGAACGTTTCAAAATTTTGAAAAGTTCGTCGGTAAGAATCGGTTTGACGTTCTGGCTGTTGTTCGTGTCGACCTTTGCAGTGGCCGAGTGGTTATTCTATGAAAACCTTCAAGAACGTATTCT
>CAYUZB010000091.1:0-4482 GCA_964449565.1 uncultured Granulosicoccaceae bacterium
CTTTCCACAGGCCTTGCAGCGATATCGCTGGATGCTCTGGGCGTCCTCAGCGCGATGATAACGGCCATGTTTGATGACGCCGGATGCAGCGCAGCGGGGGCAATTCGGGTTCATTCCGTTGAACCTCCTTGTTCAATAGACGAAAAAACTATACCAGAATATTTTCAACAACACCCAAGTAGCCCAGTTAGGTTAGAGTGGCCCAGAGGCCCGCAACCCAAGGAATACTAAATGGCCGGAGGATGGTCCCGAGACGGCGCTGTGCAAGATCAGATTGATGCCAGCATTGACGATGCCGTTAAAATATCCCGTAGTCGTTTACCAAGCGGTGAAAGTCTTGAGCTATGCGAGGAGTGTGAGGGAAAAATTCCGCAGGCAAGGCGTGATGCCATCCCGGGGGTTCGCTTATGTGTTAACTGCCAATCGATCTTGGATGAACAAGAAACCGAGAGTTCGGGATTTAATCGTCGTGGCAGTAAAGATAGCCAGCTTCGTTAGACGCTAAAAAGCTAAGTAGCACCAGTAGCTTGCAATCGCTGCTGAATTTCGCGGAAGGTGACCAATTCCCGACGCTCTTCATCCCATAGAGTCAATTTAACATTTTTAAAACTCTCCCAAAGCGTCAGTCTGCCGACTTCTTTGAGTTCCGGATGATCATTCATTACTTGTGGCAATTTGTGAAACGGGATCCGGCTGCAAAGGTGATGCACGTGATGTATGCCGATATTGCCGCTAATCCACATCAACGGCTTGGGCAGGTCATAATAGGAACTACCATGTAACGCGGAGGTTTCGCGTTGCCATTCATCATTGCGATCCCAATGAGTCTCGTCGAACTGGTGCTGTACATAGAACAGCCACATACCGAAGGTTGCCGCCAGGATAACTATCGGGACTTGTATTAACAAGAACATCTGCCAGCTTGTCGCATAGATTATTGCCGCGCACACCGCAACAATGCCCACATTGGTGGTCAGGGTGCTGACCCACAGTTTACGGTTTACTTTCATGGATCCGAATGGGAGTCTGTGGCGCAAGATAAACAAATAGCTGGGCCCTATTCCGAACAGCACCAGCGGATTACGGTATATACGATAGAGCAGACGATAAAATTTGCCGCGTTGCAGGTACTCATTAACAGTCAGCGTTTCGATATCACCGATACCGCGTCGGTCAAGATTGCCAGATGTCGCGTGATGATTGGCATGTTGCAAGCGCCAGAACTCGTAGGGAGTAAAGGTGAAAATACCGAGTACACGTCCTAGCCAGTCATTAGCTCTTCTAGAGGTGAACATAGAGCCGTGGCCGCAATCGTGCTGGATGATGAACAACCTGAGCATGAAGCCAGCCGCTGGTAACAACGCTAGCAGACCGGCGATAAAGGTCGTGACATAACCGGCCCGCATCAGAGCCCAAATTGAGGCCCACACGAGCACGAAAGGCACGACCGTGAGAGCAATTTCAATCAACGCACGCCGATTGTCCGGTCGCCTGTATTTCGCCAGGCGTGCGCCCCAGGCGTTATCTATATCCGTCAACGGAGATTTTATTCCGAGTGGTAAATTGTGAGGATTGCTTGTTCAAATGCCGAACTAGCGATGAAGATCAAAAGTCTACGAACCTGACAGCTAATGATAGTTCATTCCGACAAAACTAAAACCGAGAATCTGACGGTCGAGTAGCTATCAACCGAAAACAATCATGTCCTGTTGCGAATGGCAAAACTCATACGAGAAGACGATCAATTGGCACCAAAAAGCAGCAAAGTTAGAAAAATTCGGCTTTTGCTTGCCATACAGGCTGACTTTCGTCGTTGAAAATTTGGTGATGAGCATTTTTGGGAAAAATGGGCAAAAAATGATGGCGGAAAGAGTCTCTGAGTGCGTTGCTAAAATCAGAGTCTATACGGGTAAATCAGCGACCGCGTCGTCGTCATGCTCGCACAGATGGGGCTGATATTAGTTTGTACGGACACGAATCGCACTCAATCTTCGCTTCGTCTTGCTTTTCATGACTGCCACCTTTTATCCAATATATTGGAATAATTCCCACATAAAGGAATTTTGGTGCTATAAAGCATACATATAGACAATCAGGGGAAGGCCGTGAATGAGGAGTACCAAACTCATCTGAATGACGTGCTGGAGGACATCAAAAACGCCGGGATGTGGAAACAAGAAAGACCGCTTGTGTCAGCCCAGGCGGGTGTCATCTCCGTCGCAAATGGTGCTTCAAAAAAAGACAGCGTCATCAACCTGTGCGCGAACAATTATCTGGGACTAGCTAACAATCCTGCGCTGGTGAACGCAGCAAAAACAGCGATGGATGAAAACGGCTATGGAATGGCGAGTGTGCGTTTCATTTGTGGCACACATGAACTTCACGAGACTCTCGAGCGACGTCTAGCAAGGTTCCTGGAAAAGGATGACGCGATACTTTTTGCCGCTTGTTTCGATGCCAACGGTGGACTGTTTGAGCCACTCCTGGGCCCGGAAGACGCCATTATCTCTGACGCTCTCAATCATGCATCGATCATCGACGGCATTCGTTTGTGCAAAGCCAAGCGCTACCGGTACGCGAATTCTGATATGGAAGATTTGGAGCGTCAACTAACCAAGGCCAAAGCAGAGGGAGCGCGATTCATCATGATCGCGACCGATGGTGTATTTTCCATGGATGGTTACCTGGCAAATTTGCCTGCAATAACGGAACTTGCTGAAAAGTTCGGCGCATTGCTTATGGTCGACGACTGTCACGCGACTGGTTTTATGGGCCCGAGCGGTAGAGGCACGCCAGCTCATTTCAATGTAAACACGAAAGTAGATGTTGTAACCGGCACCCTGGGCAAAGCATTGGGCGGGGCAATCGGTGGTTATATCGCTGGGGCGCAAGCGATTATCGATTTGCTGCGTCAACGCGCCAGGCCGTATTTGTTTTCCAACTCATTACCACCAAGCGTTGTGGCAGCTTCCATCGAAGCGCTACGATTAGTGGAGGAGGGTGATGATCTTCGTAACCGCCTATTCGAGAACACTGTGTACTGGCGTGACGGGCTGACGAAACTCGGCTTTACGTTGCGCCCTGGTGAACATCCGATCATCCCGATCATGTTGGGCGATGCAAAACTCGCTCAACACTTTGCCAGTCAGTTATACGAAAAAGACGTATACGTATCCGGATTTTTCTTTCCGGTGGTACCAAAAGGCGAGGCCCGCGTCAGGACTCAAATGAACGCTGCTCTGACCAAGGCAGAACTTGATCGCGCGCTTGTGGCTTTCAAGGAAGTGGGTCAAGAGCTGGGAGTATTGAAATGAGCCACAGGACCTCTCAGTCAATGAAGGCCCTTGTCAAAGCACAGCCTGAAGAGGGACTTTGGCTACAGGATGCGCCAGTACCGGTCATTGGTGAAGAAGACGTACTGATTCGTATCAAGAAAACAGGCATCTGCGGTACCGATATCCATATTTGGAACTGGGATGAATGGGCCGCAAAGACAGTCCCCGTGCCATTAATTACGGGACACGAATTTGCCGGAGAGATCGTGGAACTGGGCAGCGCAGTTAAAGGATTGGCACTGGGGCAGCGCGTCAGTGGTGAAGGACATCTCGTCGGGAAAGAATCTCGACAATCACGCGCAGGAAAATTTCATCTGGACCCGGACACCCGTGGCATTGGTGTCAACGAACCTGGTGCCTTTGCGCAATACTTACGCCTGCAAGCATTTAACGTCGTGCCACTACCCGATGATATCAGCGATGATATAGGCGCCATACTGGATCCATTAGGTAATGCAGTTCACACAGCGCTGAGTTTTGACCTGGTCAGTGAGGATGTGTTGATAACAGGCGCAGGGCCCATTGGCATCATGGCCGCCGCTGTAGCTCGTCATGCGGGCGCGCGACATGTTGTTATCACCGATGTTAATCAGGAGCGGCTTGAATTGGCAGCCCAGGTGACCGATGTTGTTCCTGTCAATGTACAACATGAAGATCTCGATCATGTGATGGATTCACTTGGATTAAAGCAAGGCTTTGATGTTGGTTTGGAGATGTCAGGAAATCAAACGGCGCTTGATCAGATGATCGAAGCCATGGTAATGGGCGGTAGAATCGCGATGCTCGGTATTCCGCCAGGTAAAAGCCCGGTCGACTGGTCACGTATTGTGTTCAAGGCGATAAATTTGAAAGGTGTCTATGGTCGCGAAATATTTGAAACCTGGTACAAGATGATTGCCATGTTGCAAAATGGACTAGACGTATCGAAAGTTATAACCCATCGATGTTCAGCACTCGACTTTGAAGCAGGCTTTGCCAAAATGCTCGGTGGCACTGGTGGGAAAGTTGTGTTGGATTGGACGGCTATCCCTTGACACGCTATCGCGTTTTTTCGCGACTGGTAATCCATCCGGCACCCGTGACTCGTTACTTCGTGACTCATAACTTCGTGACTCATAACTTCGTAACTCATTACTTCGTAACTCAT
>CAYUZB010000091.1:4582-15211 GCA_964449565.1 uncultured Granulosicoccaceae bacterium
TTCTTGATTTAGCTTCTTGATTTAGCTTTTGATACAGCTTCATAGTTACTGGAAGCGTTCAGATACTCGCCTTATCAAGTTTCCTGATATCGTTTTCCAGTATCAGCATCAAACAGATGAATATGCGCTGGATCTGGCTGCAAACAAATGGATTGTCCGGGATTAAATTGATGCCTTTCGCGAAAAACGGCAACCACGTCTTGCCCTTCAAAATCTAAAAAGACCATCGTTTCTGAACCCGTCGGCTCAACGACCTTGACAGTCATTGACAGGCCTTGCTCTGACAACAACAAGTGTTCTGGCCGTACACCAACTCTGACATTCCCACTGCCATCCGGTCCTTGATAACGTTGGTTGCCAACAGAAACCTCGCGCTTATCCAACACACCAGATAACAAATTCATTGATGGTGCACCAATGAAGGTGGCTACAAATTCATTGTTCGGTTGATCATAGAGTTCCAGCGGG
The DNA here is from genome assembly GCA_964449565.1 of uncultured Granulosicoccaceae bacterium. GTDB lineage: Bacteria > Pseudomonadota > Gammaproteobacteria > Granulosicoccales > Granulosicoccaceae > Granulosicoccus. The sequence goes on from CAYUZB010000091.1 coordinate 5,051, forward strand.
GTGCCGACCTGCTCGATATGGCCGCCTTGCATGACAACAATTCTATCGGCGAGCGTCATGGCTTCAATCTGATCGTGTGTGACAAAGACGGTTGTCGTCTTCAGTCGTTGATGCAGTTGCTTGATTTCAGTGCGCATTTGAATACGGAGCTTTGCATCCAGGTTCGACAGTGGCTCATCAAACAAGAATACCTCTGGGTCTCGTACTATTGCTCGGCCCATGGCAACACGTTGGCGTTGCCCACCAGACAGATGCCGCGGTTTACGATCCAGATACTCTGTCAATCCTAGAATTTCGGCCGCTTCCTTTACTCGGGATTTAATTTCCGTCTTGTTTTTTCCGGCAACCTTGAGCGAAAAGCCCATGTTTTCAGCCACCGATTTATGCGGGTACAAAGCGTAGGTTTGAAAGACCATGGCAATATCGCGCTGTGAGGGCGGCAGGCTGTTCACTATTCTGTCACTGATTGCAATGGTGCCTGAGTTGATCGGTTCGAGACCAGCGATCATCCTGAGCAGTGTGGATTTTCCACACCCTGACGGGCCGACAAGGGCTACAAACTCGGACTCGCGGATATCGATATTCAAGCCTTGGATGACCTCAACCGCCCCATAAGACTTGCACAAATCCCGAATCGTGACGTTTCCCATTGCCTTGCTCCTGTTGCCGCGGCTATTTTTAGCTTTTACAAAATTCTGATATATTCAAGCGTAGTCGTCGAACGCAAGCGTACCGTTGGTTGATTTTGATTCAGTCTTTGACCGGGACTTTGCCCTACTTGAACATGCTCAAGAGCGGTGTACAAAGTCAATCATCTGATTGTTTGGTTGATTACGTAATTAACGTTGGAGTATTTTGAATAGTTCTTGAAAAATCATAATTTTTATAACATGTCTAGTACTTTCTTTGGAGGAAATGTATGAAAGTAGATTTATATAATTATATTCGAGCTGCGCAAAAAATGAACCGCAGACAGATGCTGAAAACCATGACTGCAGCAGGCGCTGTCGCGATGATGCCAAAGCTCGCACTCGGTGATGGTCACAGCAATGTGCGCGCCGAAATATTGAAGATTCCTGGTGTCGGGGCAGGGTCACCCACTGATAGTGATTGGCAAAAAGTGGGAGAAATGTGCCTTGGTGCAACCAAAGAAAATGTAGCGGCCGGCGAATTTGAAGGAGTTGAGCTTACCTTCATGGGCCTAAATAACCAGAACCTTCACAATTTTCTTTTTCGCGGTTTTTTGAAACCGTGGGAAGCCTATACAGGTGCGAAGATCAACTGGATCGATCTGGCCCAAGCCGACTATAACGCACGTCTGCAACAATCGATCGCGACCGGCACGGTTGACTTCGACATCATCGAAATGGGTGCACCGTTTGAAGGTGACGTTCTGGGTAAAGGTCTGGCATCTGAAATGCCTGATTGGGTTAAAGAACAAATTGACATGGATGACTACGTCGATTATCTGAAAGCACCCGTAGGCACCTGGGACGGTAAGACTTACCGTGTATCGATTGATGGTGATTGCCATACCTTTGCGTATCGTAAAGATTATTTCGGCGAGGGCTCTCTCACGGGCAAAGACGTTCCAACCACATGGCAGGAGATCAACGAGGTATCAAAAGATCTCGTTGGCAAGGAAGATCCACTGACGGGCTTGCCTGCTCATGGGTATCTTGATCCACTCAAAGGCTGGGGCGGTTTCGGCTTCTACTTTCTGGAAAACCGTGCGTCAGCCTACGCCAAACATCCAAACAGCCCGGCCTGGTTGTTCGAGCCCGATACCATGAAACCGATGGTCAACAATCCAGCCTGGGTTCAGGCTATACAAGATGTGATGGATCTGATCGATGCGGGCGCATACCCCACTGATCAAATCAATGCCGATCCAGGCACAACTGCATTCCAGCAGTTCCTGGCAGGTACCGGTTCGATGTTGATGTGGTGGGGCGATGTCGGTTCCTCTGCGCGCACGTCTGATACCTCGGTTGTTGGTGACGTCGTCGGTTTTGGGGTCAATCCTGCCTCGGACAAGGTCTACAACGCACAGGCCGGCGCTTGGGAAAACACGCGTAACGAAGCTCCCAACATGGCTTACATAGGTTGGGGTGTCTACGTCATGGCAACCGTCGAGGGCGACGAGAAAAAGAAGAAGGCCGCATGGTCAGCTGCAGCGCATCTTGGTGGCAAGGATCTGTCACTCTGGGCCTCGGCTTATCCGTCAGGTTTTCAGCCATACCGTAACTCGCATTTCCGCTTCGAAGAGTGGGAAGAGGCGGGCTATGATCGCGAGTATATCGAGGATTACCTTGGGTCGAATGCTGACAGCTATAACCACCCGAATGCGGCCATTGAACCGCGTATCCCTGGTATCTTTCAATACTATTCCGTCGCGGAAGACGAATTGGCCAAAGGTTACGCAGGCCAGTACAAATCAGCCCAGGAAACAGCTGATGCCATTGCTGCGGCTTGGGAGAAGATTACCGATCAAATTGGCCGCGACAGTCAGATAGCGGTCTACAAAGCATCGTTGGATCTGTAGTCCTTATCGTTGGTTCTAAAAATGGGCGCGACGTCTGTCGCGCTCATTGCAACTGCATCCAACCATCCTGAATACTTTGCGCGAGATTAAGGACTAGCGTTTCACGATTATGATCGAAGGCGATCTTCTGCACACCGTCACCGCTGATAACATCTCCGACAAACGAAAACGTCTCGGCAAATCACTGGTGTGGGGTACTGCCTTATTGGGCTTTGCACTTGCCTTATGGCAATTTGCCTATGAGACCGAGCGAGCAAGCATCGGTTTCGATTCCTGGAGACCCGTGCTCTACGCGTATATGCTTTGGGCGACCGCCCTGTGCGCGTCTCAGGTCATCGTCAACGGAGAGAAAGGCAAGCGCACCTTGTTTGTTCTCCCCGCCGCCTTGTTTGTAATCAGTCTGGTTGTTTTTCCACTTTTGTTCGCACTTTATATTTCATTCACGGATTGGAATCTTGCCTCGCCACGTGGACCTCAACCGAATGGTTGGTCAAATCTGAAAGAGATGTGGAACGACGAGTTCTACTGGAACGCCTTGAAGAACATGGTCTATTACGTGTTGGCAGTCAGTGTCGAATACGTGATTGCATTTGGATTGGCGCTACTATTAAACGCCCATATTCGTGCACGGAAATTTTTTCGCGTTGTATTTCTGTTGCCATTGATGTTAAGCCCGGTTGCGGTATCGTGGATGATCGGCAAGTCGATGTTGGAAGTACGTTTTGGTCCGATCTCGCGACTGTTGCGAGATATTGGTGTTGAACCAAGCTTTTTTGGCACACCGGAAATAGCACGATTCATGATCATGGCGATGGACGCCTGGACATTCATACCGTTCATGATGATCATGCTACTCGCTGGTTTACAGGCGCTACCAAGCGAAGTCATCGAAGCATCGAAGGTCGATGGTGCAACCGGCTGGCAAAGTTTCAAAGAAGTGATATTTCCATTGATGTTACCCGTGTCAGTAACGGCCATCGTTATCCGTATCATCTTTAAGCTGAAATTGGCGGATATCATCATCAATGTCACCTCCGGTGGGCCAGGAGGTGCCACTGACAGTGTTACCAGCTTTATATTTCGTGAGTACCGAGATCGTTCGAACGTCGGTTACGGCACGCTGTTAGCAATCGTCTATTTGATATTGATCATTATTTTCGTGACGGCTCTGCTTAAATTTGTCAGCCGTTGGATGGAGCGCCCGGCATGAGCGCAATTTTCAAGGACCATGACTCCGCGCATCCGGTCAAAACCAAGTGGTGGGCGAGCAGGGTCGCGATTTATACAGCGCTTGTTATCTGGGCGGTGATATGTCTGTTTCCCATTTACTGGACTCTCACCACATCATTCAAACTTGCTCCCGATGTCATGCGCGGAAATATGGTCCCCTGGTGGGATTTCACACCGCGCTGGAAGGGTTGGGAATCAATTGGTATTTCACCTCGACTCATCGGTGAAGTCTCTACCGTGCGTGAGGAATTTTTCAAGCGCTTCTGGAACTCAACAATCGTGTCACTTTCATCGTCGTTGCTGGCTGTGGTTTTAGGTTCATTAGCAGCTTACGGTCTTTCACGTTTCAGCTACCGATTTGGTTTTATGAGGAACTCGGACATTTCTTTCTTTTTTTTGAGTCAGTTGATATTGCCACCTGTTGTGTTAGCCTTGCCCTTTCTTGTGCTGTACAAGTCGCTAGCTTTACTCGATAGCCGCATTGGATTGATATTGTTGTACACACTGATGGTGTTGCCGATAGTCATCTGGATCATGCGCGATCAATTTCAAGGCATACCCATTGAACTGGAAGAGGCCGCGTTGGTTGATGGCCTGGGTGTGTGGGGCGCGTTCATACAAATCGTGTTGCCCATAGCATTGCCAGGAATGGTCGCCGCCTTTATTTTGTCGTTGGTGTTATGTTGGAATGAGTATTTTTTTGCGGCACTCTTGACAGCGACAAACGCGACAACGCTTCCCGTCATGGTGGCATCACAGACCGGCTCTCAAGGAATAAACTGGTGGTCAATGGCAGCGTTGTCTTCGGCGGCTATTCTACCTTTGATCATTGTGGCGATATTTCTTGAAAAATATATTATCAAGGGAATGGCCGCAGGCGCGGTCAAGTAGTCACTGTCACTCTATGTTGGCCACAACCATATAGCAACAAGGAGTTCGCGTCTGCGATCATGCGACACGCTTCATCTACCGAATGAGTGTCGACTCCATCAAGTACCACAGACAGTTCGGACAATGCAGTCTGCTAGTCAGGCTTCATGACTTAGCTCTTTGGCAAGATCTTTGGTTTGTTCATAGAGTCTGCGAAACAGGCTATGACTTCGATCATAAACCGGGTTGGGCATCGCTTTAACTATGCTCGACGGTGGGTTCCAATTTTTAATGTCGGAACGATTGACAATTCCGACAGCTAATGCCGCCAGAAAGGCATCTCCGTAACTGGCGCCAGTGGTATGTCTGCAAACGATTTGATCTATTCCAGTAATGTCTGAAGTTGCTTGTAACCACAATGCGTTTCGCGTTCCGCCCCCGACGGCCAGTAAGCGCGAAGGTGATTGCCCGACTTGTGCAAACGTATCGCTTACGTGCCGTGTGCCATGTGCGATGCCTTCGATCAGAGCCCGATAGATATCACCGCGGGTATGAGTCAGATTCATACCGAATAGAACGCCTTTGGCGTGAACATCATGAATCGGTGTACGCTCGCCCGAAAAGTAAGGCAACATCAGCAATCCATTGGCACCCGGTGGTGCTGTTGCCGCCTCTTCAGCCAACGCTGCAAACGCAACTTGCGGATCCAGATCCTTCGCGAACTGATCGCGGAACCAGTGAGTCAGCGTACCCGAGGTGGCCAGCCCGGCCATCGATGCATGTTCACCCTCGAAGAGCCAGGGTGCATACCAAAGACGTGGATCGGCGACTCGATTATCGGTTCGCAAAATAATGAATATGGTTGATCCATACATCATCATCATGTCTCCCGGCCGTTCCATGCCGACCGACAAGGCTTCAGCTGCCGCGTCAATGGTACCGGTCGTAACAGGCGTTCCCTTGACGAGCCCTGTCGCCTTTGCCGCAGCTTCTGTTATTTCACCAACAATCTCGTTTGACCACATCAAACGCGGTAGTTTCTCGAGCGGAATAATGTCATCAGCCAGATCATCGACCCAATCTTGTTTGCCGACATCATAGAGAGGTGCGAAATTGGCAGCCGTGTAGTGATCGATTACCACCTCGCCAGTGAGCCGTTGCACCAGAAAGCTGGTTGACGTCAGTATGTGTGACGTTTTTGCATAGATTTCGGGGCGTTGATTTTTCAACCATAAGATTTTTGGCCCGACTGACTGCGATGTCAAAGCGTTGCCACAACGCTCAACAATGACAGATTCACCGATGCGTTCCGTGAGCGCGCGCACTTCAACTTCCGCGCGCCCATCGACCCCATAAAGCACACCATTCATTAAGGGATTCCCACGCTCATCAACGGGAAGCATGCACGGACCAATGGCGCTGCAGGCAACCGCCTTAATGTCAGCGGGTTCGATACCGCTTTCTTTCAACAAGGTCTGACAAACATGGACAAAGTCTCCCCACCAGTCTTCTTCGGGCCGATGTTCTGCCCAACCGGGTTCGGGTACAAGCATCTCGTGCGCGCGCGCTGCTTGTGCTTTAATTTGACCGTCGGCGTCAACAAGCACACCCTTGGTCTCATAGGTACCGATATCAATACCGAGTGTATAGGCCATCAGGTGTAGTCATCACGGTCAAGAGAAAAATTGGTATCGATCTTCGCGATGGCAGCGATCAATAATTCAGCGAGTTGTACCAGATCATTCAGGTCACAGACTTCGCGTGCTGAATGCGAGGCTCGCATAGGGAAGCCGACATCGATAGATGCCACACCTTTACCCGTTAGCTGCACATAAGACAAATCAGTGAGAACACCCGACTGAGCACTGCGCTGGAGAGTTATTTTTTGCTCTTTCGCCGTTGTCTCGAAAAGAGCCACCATAGCGGGGTGAGGGATCACGCCATTTAATGTTCCGCGACCGTGAAAGCTGAACAAACTCATGCCGGGCCCAAAGCCCAGGACCATGTCGCCACGCGCCGTCATGTCGGGCGTATCGCTTGCCAGCATCAGATCAATTTGAATGGCGATATCCGGTTGTAATTGTTGTGCCAATGGTTGCGCACCGCGTAGATTGAATTCTTCCAATACGGTAAATGCCAAGTCAACCGGTGGGCCACTAGTCCGTTTTTTTAATGAACGGGCCAAGGCCAACAAGACCGCGCAACCAGCCCGATCGTCGATCGACGTACCACATATTTTGTTACCCGCCAGTTCCGTTGCATGAGGTTCATACACCACCGCTTGACCAATACGAATGCCGGCAGCTTCGACCGCCTCTGCTGAGCCGTGCCCAGTATCAACATAAAGCTCGGCATAGGGTGTGACGTCGTATTTTTCTGCAGCAGACGTGGCATGATGGCTTTTGTTGGCGATTATTCCAGGCACATCTTGCCCTTCGGCAACACAGATCAAGACACTCTGTGCAGCCAAGGCGCGTTCAGGCACGCCACCGACGCGCTCCAATCGAAGCAGGCCATTTGCCTCGATCTTACGTATAACAAATCCAAGCTGATCCATATGCGTGAATAACATGACGCGCGGCCCGTAGCCCGGAAAATGGGTATGTAAATTTCCAAGCCGGTCGCTAGTGCTTTCGATATCAAGATCAGACAGGCGTTGTTTCAATGCACGCCTGACCCGATCTTCGTGCCCTGAAAGTCCGGGTATCAACATGAGATCCATCATGTTGTTCTTTATGGTTTCCCTCATGCGCGCGCCTTAGCGGCTAAAGCCATAAAGCTCTGAGCACGTTCGGGATCGATCGCATTCCAGGTATGACCATCGACTTTCAGCGAAGAGCCGACGATACAACCGTCGGCGATGCTCATGATCTCAGCGACCGTATCGTGCTTGACCCCGGTGTTTGCCAGAACCGGCGTGTCTGGCAAGGCTGCTTTGACCGCCGCTAATTCTGACATTGCCGCAGCCTCTCCGGTAATCTGGCCAGACACCAGAACCGCATCTGGAATTGACGAAAAAACTGCGCTGCGCGCGCGGTCGGGTAGTGATCGTTGGTCCAGCGAGTACGCGAACTCGGCCGATACGTTATAGAGCATGGCCATGTCTGAGCGCTGTAATCTTTCACGATAACGCATGGCCTTTGCCGCATCTGTTGTCCATGACCCCATATCCGAGGCATAAACCCCAGTGAAAATCTCGCGCACAAACTGAGCACCGGTTGCAACGCCGAGCGCGACTGTCGCTAATGGGTCCCACAGCACATTGACGCCAAAAGGCACCTTTATATCTGATTTGAGTTGGCCAATGATGGCAGCCATGGCAGCGGTCGACGCGGTATCGACATTAAATTCATACGGCCGATCATTCTCATTACCAAACATCACGGCATCGAAGCCAGCATCCTGTAGTGCCAGAAGCTCCACTCGTGCCGCGGCAACAAGATCGAGCTTCGGGTCAAACAGTGGCGTACCCGGCAATGCACCAAGGTGCACCATTCCGATGACGGGTTTGTGGGTGCTGAATATCCGTTTGAAACACTCGGTCATACAAGGCTCTCCAAAATGACAATATGGCCGAAATAGCGGTCAAAGGCAAAGTGCGGACGGAACTATTTGCGTACCCGCCGTCACCATGCGGCTTTATCAGCATCGGCATGACCATCGATCAGATCATCAATATACAAGCCGCCACCGGAGAACTTTGAAACTACGCGCGCATAGGCTTTATGTCGGTGCGTCTTCGCGTAACAAACCGGCCGCTTTCAAATCAGACCACAAGGCAGCCGGTATCTCAGCACCCGCAGCTTGCAAATTACTGGTCATTTCATTCGCACTTTGACCACCCGGGATTACGGTCACATGGGCAGGGTGAAGTAGTGGAAATTGAAACGCCGCATCGAGCAATCGCACGTCGTGATCCGCACAGATTTTCTCGATGGCAGCCACCCGATCCAGAATATCCTGTGGGGCAGGGTCGTAATTGTAAAAAGCGCCTGGCTTCGCACCGGTAGCCAAAACACCCGAGTTGTAGGGCCCACCTGTGACGATACCGATGCCACGCTTTTCGCACAGTGGCAAGAAGCTATCGAGTGCCGTTTGCTCAAGTAAGGTGTAGCGACCTGCCAAAAGAAACAGATCAAAGTCGCCGCGCTCGGCAAGTGTCTGACAGACTTCCCACTCATTGACGCCACCACCGATAGCCCGAATGACGCCTTGATCTCTCAGGGAAATCAGCGCGTCATAGCCTCTGCCACCGAAGAACTCCTCGATTCGCATATCGGAAACCGTTTTGGAGCCATGTGAAAAAATACACAGATCGTGGACAAAGAGAATGTCGATACGATCAACACCCAAACGAGAAAAGGAATGATCCAGAGAGCGCATGACACCGTCATAGCTATAGTCAAACTGTTCGCGGCGGCAGGGGACGTCAAACCATTTTCCTTCGCCCGATCTGTGCTCCTCGGCGCAGGGTTGAATGAGTCGACCGACCTTGGTTGAGAGCACATACTCGTCTCGAGGCTTGTCGCGTAAAAAGGAATTAAGCCGGGTTTCCGACAAGCCGAGACCGTAAAGCGGTGAGGTATCAAAGTAACGCACGCCACCTTCCCAGGCCATATCCAATGTGGCACGGGCTTCGTCATCTGAAATTGCTTTGTACAGATTGCCGAGCGGGGCGGTGCCAAAGCCAATCTCAGTAAACGCGAGCCCGCCATTGCCCAATCTGTCCCAATTGCGTGTTTTAAGCATTTTCCCGCTACCTCTTGGAGTTAACTGATGACATATCAATTTACCTGATAATAAATCGATATTCGAGTTGGATTAATGGTTCCGCTCAGTTGCCATACAAAGCACGATTGACAATGGTCTGACTCGACGGCGCATCTTGCCTGGCAATGGCCGCAAGAAGCTCATCATTGTCGGCTAAGGTATCGGCAATCGCTGACAGTTTATTTGCCATCTCAACGTTCACCGTTGCCTCTGCCACCGGGTCGAGACCTGATAAGTCCGGGAACGTATCAAAATAAATGGTGCTGTTGTAGCCAAGACGCTTCAACTCGACAAACAACTCAACCGTTTGTACGGGGTGCACACTGCCGATCATCAGGCCATCGTCTCGCTTTCCATAACCATCATTCAAATGTACACCGAGCAGGCGAGAAAACCGACCGACCATGGCCGCTGCGTGTGCCGGCATTTCTTCTGCGTACAGGACATGGGCAAAGTCGAGCGTAATACCTGTATTAGGACGGTTCAATTCTGACAAGGCGAGTAAATTGCTACCCACATCCGGCATCAATGAATAAGAGCGCGGTTCGTTGGGTTTGTACTCCAGGGATATATCTACGTCCTTGTTGTGATCACAAATTACCGCCAAGGCTTCAAGTGTGTGATCCCACAACTGTTGATAATTGGCCTGAAAGGAGTAATCGAAACCATCCTGACCCAGCCATAAAGTCATTAGCGATCCGCCGAGCTCAGACAGTTTATCTATCCCTTGTCGCGTCAGATCAATT
>CAYUZB010000092.1:0-3091 GCA_964449565.1 uncultured Granulosicoccaceae bacterium
ATCAAATACTATACAAGAATGCTTCGATTCACCCTGCGCCAGCTTGAGTACCTGATTGCCTGTGTCGACACGGGCTCACTGGTGGCAGCGGCAGAGACCTTGAGCGTGTCACAACCCTCGGTTTCATCAGCAATTGCCAAGCTGGAAGAGCAATTGGGCGTGCAGTTACTAATCCGTTTGCATGCTCAGGGTGTGGTGCCCACCGCGACTGCTCAGCCTCACATTCAGCAGGCGAGGAATTTACTGGAGCATGCGCGAGAGTTCCAGCTTACTGCCGATGCGTCTCAGACTGATATCAGTGGTGAACTCCGCCTTGGCAGTTTTACCTCGTTGGCACCAACTTATTTGCCTGGGCTGATTACGGAACTGGGTGTCAGTTATCCTGATATCGAACTGAGGATCAGCGAAGGTACACAGGATCAATTGATCGCTGGACTTCGCAAAGGGGATCAGCAAGTGGCTCTGGTTTATGATCATGAATTGCCCGATGATCTTTACCAGACGCCACTGTTTGAAACTCGTCCGCAAGTTGTGTTGCCAGCAAATCATTCCTTGGCGGGCTTGAAAAAAATATCGCTCAAGCAAATTGTCGAAGAGCCCATGGTGCTACTCGATATTTCGCCGAGTCGTCATTACTTCACCAGTCTGTTCACGCGACTCGGGATGGAGCCTCGAATTGCTTATCGAACCTCATCACTGGAATTGTTACGTGGCTTGGTTGGGCGTGGCTTAGGCTATTCGATACTGGTAACTCGACCATCCGGTGACCTGACTTATGACGGTCAAGCGCTTGTTGTTCGTCCCTTGTCAGATGATGTTGAGCATAGTCGAATAGTGTTATGCCATCTGCAATCCACACGTCCAACAGAGTTGTTGAAGGCCTTTAGCCGCTTTGGTGTTGAATATTTTGACAAGCTAAAAACAAACAAGCGGTGATTGTATGAGGTCGTTACATAAAACAAATCTGCCCGATTTTCAGCATTTTCACTGCACCGTGCGGCGACATTTGCTATGAATCAGACTCGCATCCCGTATATCTTCATGCGTGGATGTACATCTCGTGGCCCGTATTTCAAACGGTGTGATTTGCCTGCTGATCAGGAGACGTTGTCAGACGTGCTTGTGTCGGTACTGGGTGCAGGTCATGAGCTGAACATTGATGGTATCGGTGGGGGTAACGCAGTTACGACCAAAGTGGCAATGTTGTCCGAGTCATCTGACCCTTGGGCTGATATTGATTTCCTTTTTGCACAGGTGTCGGTTACTGACAAGCTTGTTGATTTCAAACCCAGTTGCGGCAATATTCTTTCGGGGGTTGCTCCCGCTGCTATCGAGATGGGACTGCTGGTACCAGACTCTGAGATCACTACCGTCAAGATAAGAGCGGTAAACACCAATGCTCGGATTGTCGCGACTCTCAATACGTTTCCAGGAGGTGTTATTTACGAGGGCGATACGGCTGTCGACGGTGTGCCTGACACAGCGAGTCCAATACTGCTTCAGTTTATGGATACGGTTGGAAGCGCCACTGGCAGCCTGCTTCCAACGGGTAATCTTGTTGATACGATTGAAGGTATATCAGTGACGTGTATGGATGTTGCGATGCCGTTGGTCATTGCACATGCGACAAGTTTTGGAGTTAGCGGATACGAGAGTGCTGCTGAATTGAACCGTAATGAGGGACTTATGGCAAAGCTGGAATCGGTGCGCAAGGCGGCAGGTGTCGCAATGGGCCTGGGCGATGTCAGTCAGTCTGTTGTGCCGAAGTTTAGCTTGCTCGCCCCCGCACGCGATGGCGGCAGTTTGGCTGCTCGATATTTCATGCCGTGGAAATGTCATCCGACCATGTCTGTTACCGGTGCTCAATGCATAGCCTCTTGTCTCATGACGCCGGGCTCTATCGCCAAAGGACTGTGCCAAGTCAGAAAGGTGTCTCCTGCGACAATCAGCGTTGAGCATCCATCAGGTGTGCTCGATGTCACGGTAGACTATGAAAGTGACGATAATGGATTCAGGCCTTTATCGGCCGGAGTGATTCGAACAGCCAGAAAGCTTGCCGATGGACACGTCTATGTACCACGACAGGTTTGGTCCGGCGGTGACTGATCGCCGTGAATTCTGAGTGGCGCGTTGAATTGCGTGATTCCTGTCTCGTCAGCTCCCCGAACATGCTTGTGACCACACTGAACCGCAACAATAATTCCTGTCCGCGTCAATAGTTTTACCGCTATACTTTCCGTGTGAACCGCCGCTACTTCCTACACTTTTTCTTGCTTCTGGCTATGTGCTTCAGCCAGACGGCGGCGAATGTCCATGTTGTCAGCCACCTGCTGGTGACTGAAAGGCATGGCGCTGATGTAGATGCTCTCGCCAATCACGATCATCACCAGCACCTGCATCAACACCAGCATCATGATCTGTCTAATCCCGAGGATGCTGATGCTGAAAATCACTTAAGTGACTGCGCGATCTATCATGCCTATGTTGGTATGGGTGGGTTGCTGCCAGTATTTTGTGACAACATTGCAGCGCCAAGACCTCATTTGGCACAGTCACAGGTGCTGGATCTGGCTATAGCCAATTCATCGGTAGATACACAGCCCATTCGCGGACCCCCTTCACGTTCCTGAAGTCTCGACAATTTAACTTCAAACAGGATGATATTCGTCACTCTGTAACTTTCAGGAGCATTTCATGAAATATTTCAAAGCGCTTGCAGCTGTGGCTGCAGGCTATTCTCTTACTGCGGTTGCACAAACAGAACGCGATCTGGACAGTCATGTACACGGTGCGGCAGCCATGAACGTGGCGGTCGCGGACTCTGCTGTTTTTATAGAACTCGATACGCCATGGAATAATCTGGTCGGCTTCGAGCACGCCCCAAGCACGGATGAGCAGCACGCCTTGGTTGATAACGCGTTGCAGCGACTTAATGATCCCGATCAATTGTTTGCATTTGATGGTGGTGATTGCGCTATCGATTCTGTGCTGGTTGAAGACTCCATGGCAGAGGGTGATTCGCATCATGACGAGCACGACGAGCACGGAGACGAGCACGGAGACGAGCACGGAGACGAGCACGGAGACGAGC
>CAYUZB010000092.1:3191-15067 GCA_964449565.1 uncultured Granulosicoccaceae bacterium
CACGATGACCACGCTGATCATGGTGACGAAGGGGAAACTCATTCAACCGTGTTGGTGACTTATTCTTACAGTTGCGGTGATATTTCCAGTCTGAATGCGATCGACCTCTCGATATTTTCCATCTGGTCTGGATTCGAAGATCTGGACGTTCAGGTGATCGGCGAAAAGGGGCAGACGCTGGCGGAACTCAACCCTGAAAACACCACTCTTAATCTTGCAGGGGTGAAATGAAATGGTTGGTGGCAAATTCCGCTAGCCCACGAGTGATAACGTGAGTAGTGACAAGTCCTCAGCAATCGTTCAGATGAAGAACGTGGAGTTCGCGTGGAGCGTGAACGCCAAGCCAGTTCTGTCGATCGAGGACTTCTCGATACCCCGAGGTGAACATGTGTTTCTTCGGGGTCCATCGGGTTCTGGAAAAACGACTCTGCTCAGTCTCATCGCTGCGGTACTTTCGCCGCAGCGAGGTGAGATCATCATTGATGATCAGCCGTTGGACTCGCTACGGCGAACGAAGCGAGATCAATTTCGAGTAGATCGGATAGGGTTGGTATTCCAGCAATTCAATTTGCTGCCATTTCTATCGGTAGCGGATAATATTCAATTAAGCTGCCGCTTTTCGTCCGATCGTAAAATGCGTGCTTGTAATGATGGTCAAACACTTGATCAGGAAACTGACCGTTTGCTCAAGGCAATGCGTTTGTCGCCAGATGAAATTCGGCATCGAATCACGTCTCAGCTAAGTGTCGGACAACAGCAGCGCGTTGCAGTGGCGCGCGCATTGATTGGACAACCGCCGCTGGTCATAGCCGATGAGCCAACGTCCTCGCTTGACAGCGATTCACGGCAGGCGTTTCTGGATTTGTTGTTCAGCGAAATTGACTCAGCCGGTTCAACCTTGTTGTTTGTCAGTCACGACTCCACATTAGCCAATTCGTTTGACCGGTGTGTTGATTTACATGAAATCAATGCGGCGGCTAACCATTCCGATTGGTCTGGCGAGTTAAAATGATAGCCATCGCCTGGAAAAGTCTTTGTAGCCGCTGGTCCACAGCATTGCTTGCCTTACTGGCAATAGCCATGAGTGTGGCGTTGATCTTGACGGTTGAAAAAATCCGCCGTGATGCTCGCTCCAGTTTTACGCAAACAGTATCAGGGACGGATCTGATCATTGGTGCTCGAAGTGGCTCGATACAACTATTGCTGTATTCGGTTTTCCGGATCGGTAATGCGACCAGTAACATCAGCTGGGAGAGTGTCGAGGAAATCAAAGAACGTAAGGCAATTGATTGGGTCATACCGATATCGTTGGGTGATTCTCATGCCGGGTATCGCGTGTTGGGTACCAGTCACGATTACTTCGAACATTACCGATACGCCAATAAGCGTCTGTTGAGTTTCGCCAGTGGCAAGCGTTTTGAGGATGTATTCGATGCGGTTATTGGTAGTGAGGTAGCAAGACAACTCGGCTATGAAATTGGTCAGGAAATCGTGGTCGCACACGGCACTGGAAGTGTCGCTCTGGTAGAGCACGATAAACAGCCGTTCAGTGTCAGTGGCATTCTGGAACCTACCGGCACACCGGTAGATCGCGCCATACATGTCAGCCTGGAAGGGATTGAGGCCATGCATATCGATTGGCGTAACGGTGCGACGGTGAAAGGCGAGGGTACACCCGCTGACGTGATACGCGGTATGGAGCTGGAACCCGCCGCGGTCACCGCGCTGCTGGTCGGTCTGAAATCACGAGCAACCGTGTTTCGCGAGCAACGGGCCATAAATACGTATCGTTCAGAGCCCTTGTTGGCGATTCTGCCCGGGGTTGCGCTTCAAGAACTATGGGGGCTGGTAAGTGTCGCAGAAATAGCGCTATTGATTGTTTCTGTTATTGTGGTGATTGCAGGGCTGGTAAATTTGATGTCAGTATTGTTGGCAGGTTTGAACGAGCGGCGCCGAGAAATGGCCGTGCTCAGATCCGTCGGTGCGCGTCCGGTTCACGTATTTTTGCTGCTGTGCATAGAATCTGCATTGTTGGCATTGGGCGGGATCATTGCAGGGCTGTTTTTGCACTATCTGATAGTGGGTGCCGGTTCAGTTTATTTGCAGGAGCGATTCGGTCTGGCGGTACAACTTGGTTTGCCACAAAGCGCTGAAATCAAGATATTGATTGGCGTGGCATTGGCCGGGCTTGTAGCGGGGATGATTCCCGCTATGCAGGCGTATCGCAAATCGCTGGCAGATGGTCTGTCACAAAAAATTTAAGTTTCAGGTTATGCAAGGAGTGTCGGTATGAATTCGAAACGACTCTGGATAGCAACCATCACGGTCTGCATTCTTTTGTTAAGTGTCAGTGGACAGGCTGGTTGGTGGCCGTTTTCTGATGACAAAGACAAGGATGTATCAGAAATCACGACCCTTTATTGGGAAGATCTGATCCCCGATGATTTTGTCCAACCGGAAAACCCGTTTGCAACGATGACTCAGGAAGAAGTGGACAAGTTGCTTGATGGTAGCGACGAGTCAAACGCACGCCTGAACCAGTTGCAGGAAGAGTTCAACTACGCACCTGTCGTGGATGAGCTTGATGGGAAACGCGTAAAAATTCCGGCATACGTCACGCCATTGGAGTTCGATGGTCAAACAAGAATGAGCGAATTTCTACTGGTGCCGTATGTTGGTGCTTGTTTGCATACACCGCCACCGCCTGCGAATCAGGTGGTACATGCGAATTCAGACGAAGTCGTTGAATTCAAGAACATCTATGATCCTATTTGGGCCATAGGAACAATTCGCGCCGAAACAGTACAAAGCGATCTTGCAGAATCCGGCTATCGCCTCGAGCTCGAATCAGTTGAGCCGTATACCGGAGCTGAGTAGTTAACGCTCGTTTCGCGATTCATTTTTCGACACTGTACACTCGGGTAAATATTTAGCGGATAAAGGGGTGGCTTCATGTCGACGTCAACGACAAGTTGTTGTGGGCCCGGATATGCTTCTCCGGCAGAGGCCATGCAAGCGCCTCGTGAGAAACTGCTTTATACAATAGCAATTTATGTTGGCACCGGAATTCAAAAACCGGATTACCTGGCGACGGTTGATGCTGATCCCGACAGCCTGACATATTCACAGGTCATCAGTCGGTGTGAAATGCCGGGCATTGGTGACGAGCTGCACCATATGGGCTGGAATGCCTGCTCATCGTGTTTTGATGATGCCAGCATGCAGCGCCAGTACCTGATCGTGCCGGGGGTTCGCAGTTCGAATCTGCATATTGTCGACTGCGGTACAGATCCTCGCAATCCGACCATTCACAAGGTGATCTCCGGCGACCAGATCAAACAGAAAACCGATCTGTCGGCACCGCATACGGTGCATTGTCTTGGCTCGGATATCATCATTTCCATGCTAGGTGATGCCAAAGGCAATGCACCGGGTGGTTTTCTACATCTGAACAAGGAATTTGAGATTGTCGGCCGATGGGAGAATGATCTGGGCGGTATGAAGTTCAATTATGACTTCTGGTATCAGCCGCGACATAACGTCATGGTCTCCAGTGAATGGGCGGCACCTAACACGTTCATGCCGGGATTTGATCTGGAAGATGTGGGTCTTTTGAAATATGGGCGTGAAATTCACTTCTGGGATTTTGAGAAAAAGACCGTTGAAAACACGGTGTATCTTGGTGAAGATGGTCTGGTACCTCTCGAGGTGCGTTTTCATCATGACCCCGCATCCACACATGGTTTCGTCGGCGCGGCATTATCGTCAAACATCATTCACTGGTACAAAAAGGATCAGGAATGGATAGTTGAGAAAATCATCGATGTGGAAAATGAAAAGCATCCCGAGTGGCCGATTCCATTGCCAGGTTTGATTACGGTAATTCTGATTTCGATGAACGATCGTTTTCTGTATTTCTGTAACTGGTTGCACGGTGACATTCGTCAGTACGATATCAGTGATCCGCATAATCCTGTCATGACAGGGCAAGTCTGGATGGGCGGGATGCTGAACAGGGCACCCATTGTCAACGGTGTTGAAATTGCCGGAGGGCCGCAGATGATTCAGATGAGCCTTGATGGCAAGCGTTTGTATGTCACCACTTCCTTGTTTTCAACCTGGGATAACCAGTTCTATCCT
Organism: uncultured Granulosicoccaceae bacterium; assembly: GCA_964449565.1. Taxonomy (GTDB): domain Bacteria; phylum Pseudomonadota; class Gammaproteobacteria; order Granulosicoccales; family Granulosicoccaceae; genus Granulosicoccus. The sequence goes on from CAYUZB010000092.1 coordinate 7,332, forward strand.
GATATTCGCCACAAGGGTGGCGTCATGTTGATGGTGGATTGTGATTCTGAGCAAGGTGGGATGAAGATCAATCCGGATTTTATAGTCAACTTCGGTGATGAACCGAATGGCCCTTCGCGGTGTCACGAAACCCGCTATCCGGGTGGCGATTGCACCTCCGACATCTGGCTGTGAGGGATTGATCATGAATCATGAAGAAGCGTATTCAGCAGATTATCTTGCAGACATTCTAGCGAGTGTAAAAACCATTGCTATGGTGGGTGCGAGTCCTGATCCGACCAAGTTCAGCTATGGCGTGCTGCGGGTCATGCATGAACAGGGTTATCGCATGATCCCGGTCAACCCGCGTGAAGCTGGAAACGACATACGTGGCCTGAATGTTGTTGCCTCACTCGCCGATATTGAAGAGCCTGTAGATATGGTTCAGGTATTTCGAGCCTCTGAAGCCTTACCTGGTATCGCCAGCGAAGCGGTCGAGATTGGTGCAAAGGTGCTGTGGGCTCAGATTGGCGTTTATAACGAAGAGGCGGCTAAAATCGCTGAGGATGCTGGACTTCGTGTGGTGATGAATCGCTGTCCCAAGATTGAGCTGTTCAGGCCTTTCTGGAAACCGAAGCTCGATCAGACGATCTGAGGCGGACATCAGTTATGTCAGATGAATCCCTAACAGAAAAACGTTTCAAGGTTGAACTTCGCCAGAGTGGTGTGACACTTGATGTCGGAGCCGATGAGCCTATCTATAAAGCGGCCCTGAAGGCAGGTGTGCAATTACCAATAGGTTGTGACTATGGTGGCTGCATAACATGCGCTGCGAGGTTGATTGAAGGCAGTGTGCGTCAACCGGGAGCGTCAGCACTGAACAAGCGTCAGTCCCAGGCGGGTTATATTCTTCTGTGTGTTGCGCGACCCAAGAGTCATTGCGTCATCGATGAAGGTGTTGAGTCGCACGGTGAGCTGTATGTCAATCCGTTTACCGGTAAGTTTACAAAAATATAAAATTGAGAAATTCATCACACGGTGGTTGACGAGATCGCGGGCTTTGCGATGTGGCGGTATTAGTACCTGGATCATTGGTTTACCGCTCTCGGATATCTAGTCTTTTCCTCAGTATACTGATCCGGTTGGCCGTGCTAAGCCATTTTTCGAGCCCGGTTTGGAAACCTGCTACGGATAAATGATGAACGTTTATAACTTGATCTCTCTAAGAGCCTTGTTCGTATTAGTGGTCGGCTTGCTGATTATTTCTGCTTGTTCGGGCTCCAGTGGGTCTCAATCATCTTCAGGGCCAGTGTCCACGCCCTCAGTCGAGGACCCAGTAATTACAGACCCGGTAATTCCAGATCCAATAACCCCGGACCCAACGCTCCCGGATCCCGTTCCGGAGCCCGTCGTTCCCGACCCACTGATAGAAAACTCAACACGCGTTGATTTTGATATACAAGTGCCTGCATTGGTTTCCGATGCTTTGCAAGTACGCGTTACGTGGGGCGAGAAGGAGATAACAGCAGCCTGGGTCGGTGATGAATTCTGGTCGGTATCAGATGATTTTCCAACCGATACCGAGAACCTGTTGTTGGTAACGTTCTTTGATCAGAATGGCGAGATTACTATCGCAACGTTCGAGATGCTGTTCAGGACGGGCACAAATACCGCTGAGTCTTTTCAAATTACCGCCGAGCAGTTTGATACCAATCGTTGGGACAGCGATGGGGATGGCGTCAGCAATCTGGATGAATTAATCGCAGGTACTTTTTCTAGTGAGTCTTCACGCGTGTTGCTGTTCAGTGAGACGCGCGACTTCCGCCACGATTCAACGTCGGTGGCTCTGGTCGTGCTTGAAGAGCTGGCAGCATCAGTGAATATGCAAACTGATCGCGCTGATGACTCTGCGGGAATGTTTACTGATGAGGTCCTTGCCAACTATGATGCCGTTGTCTGGGTTATGACGTCGGGCGATGTGTTGAACGTAGATGAACAAGCAGCATTTGAACGTTATATCCGCGCGGGCGGTGGCTATGCGGGTATCCATGCGGCGAGTTTTACCGAATTTGAATGGCCCTGGTATGGTGCGCTTGTCGGTGCCTATTTCGCCAGTCACCCTGAGGTGCAATCAGCGACCCAGATCGTAGAGAACGGATCTCATCTCTCAACGGCACACTTGGGTGCAAGCTGGACACGGGTCGACGAGTGGTATGACTACCGTAGTAACCCTCGTGCACAGGTGAATGTGTTGCTACGCCTCGATGAAAGCTCCTACTCAGGCGGCGCCATGGGTGACGATCATCCGAGCGCATGGTTCCATGAATTTGATGGAGGACGTTCCTGGTATACCGGTGGTGGTCATACGGATGCCAGTTACGCTGAGGCAGATTTCCGTCGACATTTACTTGGTGGTTTACGTTATGCAGCAGGATTCTGAATAAGGCTTCCTGACGCGGTAATGAAAAAGTGGCTCATCAGTAAAGATGAGCCACTGTATCGCACTTGATAACTGCAGTTATTCCTTTCTACCGAACCATTCAAGACCCATTCTTATGCCGGCAAGTAACAGCAATGCCGCTAGCAGGAATCCGCCCAAGGATCCGCCGCCATTGGACGTGCTATGACGGACTGATGGAAATGCAGGTCGATTGCTGTCCTGTTGATTTGACTTGACGGGTGAGTTTGCCCGTTGTTGTCTCGCTTGTTGTTCACGATCCACACGTTCGGCATTCTTACGTTCGATTTGTTCCTGGGCAAAGATCTCGTCCCGAACCACGATCAATGAAGTGTAATCAGTGACCAGGCCATGTTCCAGGGCAACATCGGTGATCCCTTGTCGTGTGTCGCGGGTTTCGCCAACGATATCTTGTTGCGCCTGCATTGCCTTGATCGTCGCATAGGCCCACAAACGTTCGAGCTCCGGGATGTCGGTATTTACCTTAGGAAAGACGACGTCGCTTTCAAACTGTTTTTTCTCACCAGAGATTTCAGTATTGATTGTCAGACGTGCGGTACCATCGCCAGAGTATTTACCAAACATCACTAGCTGCTCACCGCGATAGACTCGGTTGAATTTTTCGGGTGTGATGTCTCTGGTGCGAACACCTTTGATCGATACCTTGAGGTTGTGCATCGCCTCATGTGACACCTTGCTGATCATCTGCATCATCAAACCGACAATATCGTCATCGTTCGATACATTCATCGCAAAGCCTTCCATGTGATTGGTCAAACCCTCAAGCAATGGCTCGTTTGCGCTATTCCCCATGATGGCGGTAAACAGGCGAACATCAACGGGTTCCATCAGTTTCAGAAACTTGGTCAAGTCTGACGGCCCGACATTGGCAACCCCATCGGTGACAAGCAAGACTGCGGTGGTGCGATCCTGATCAAGTGATTTGGCCGCAGCCTTCAGTCCATCAAACAAATTTGTGCTGCCACCAGCCTGCAGTGTGTCGAGTCTTTGCAGTACTGCTTCGATATTGTTTTGATCAGCTGGCAGGTAGCCGCGGGTAAAGTCATGGGCCTGATTGCTGAACAAGATGATCTTGAACCGATCAGCTGTATTCATGGCGCTCAATGATCGCCGCACACCTTCAATCAAGCTTGCAAACTTTCCCTGCATTGAACCGGATGTATCCAGAACGAATATCCAGTCCCGACCCTCAGTAATCGGATTGAGATCCACACCGGGTGTCAAGGTGAGCATGAAGGTGCCGCTTGAACTGTTCTGATCACGGTAGGTCACGAGATCTACAGCGCCGGGCAGGTTTTCTGCCAGTCGCCAATAGACAACGATGTCCTTGTCCAACGTATAGGCTGCGGTCGAAGACGGCTGTGCTGTTACTGACCCTGCCAGGGATTGTTGTGCTTCAATAGCTTCGATAGCCTGATCATCCAGTCCTGATCCCTGTGATGTACCCGAACCTTGTTTCGATTCGATCAAGACATCCCATTCACCCGTATCAATCTGCGAAATCGTTGCCTGACCATTAGTGACGCGTACGGCATCCACTGGGTAGGCGGAACGTAATTTCATGCGAAAGCTGAACGCTTCACTCACCAGTTCGTTACGTGTCCAGAACGCATCACGTTGCTCATCAACGCCACCTTCTTCAAGTGGGTAGACATAGCGTCCCATGGAGTGGTCAACCGATTGCTTTTGCAAATAGACAAGCCGTATTCGAACATCCTGCCCGGCAAGGACCGGTGATACTTCAATATCAAATGTTCGATAGTCGTCCTGCTCGACCAGAGCTGTTTCACGACCCTGACTTTTTTCACGCTCGTGCAAATTGCGTGCATCTTGTTTTTTCAATACTTCTGCATGCACCGGATTGCCATCGATCCAGTAGGTGAATTCACCGACGGCCGCGTCCTTCGGTACGGGAAAGCTGTACAAGGCATCGCGGTCCTGAGCGTGAGGATTCTTGAAGATCTGATCTATTTCGGTGATCGAATAGCCGTTTTCGAGGGTCACGCTGACATGGTGTTCGGCAAGGGTCAGGTTGGGCCCGCCACCTTTGGGGACCAGTAGGCCTGCCGCATTGGCCTGTTTTGCGCCGAGAAATGCTGTCAGTAGAAGCACGCTTGAGAGGATCCAAAAGCGCCCTGATATCAGCTTTTTATTGTTTTTAATCAATGACTTGAGTTGTTTAAACATTGTCTTGAGTCCTTTAGTTATTAAACGATGTTCAATTAATGGCCACGCATCTGTGAAGACTGGATAGCCACGGCCGTTATATTGAACGCTGTTTAATTTAAAATCTGTATAATTGAACAATGTTTAATAATATGTAATGAAGCAAACGCATCATGGGTCGACGAAGCGAGCACAGCCGGGAAGAATTGACGCATCTGATCGTCGACGCGACGCTCGAGCTTGTCAGAGAGCAGGGGCCAGCTTCGGTCACCGCCCGGCAGATTGCTGAGGCAGTCGGGTATACACCTGGTATGTTGTATTCAATTTTCGACAATCTGCAGGCCATCTACCTGCGTGTGAATGTCGTGAGTCTGGATAGTTTGTATGAGCAGTGTCTGAAGGCGCAAAAGAAGGCGCGTGGTCCGGAGCGTTCAATACGCGCCATGGGGCTGGCCTATCTTCAATTTGCAGCAGACAATGCCAACCAGTTTCAATTGATGTTTCAACCCATGCCTCCCACAGATACCGCCCAACCTGTAGAACTCGGTGTACGTATACGTTCCCTGTTCGAGCTTATTGAGACCGAGTTGCGGGCGCTTGATCCAAATGCCAGCGATTCAGCGATAAAACTGGGTGCCCGAACCTTATGGTCAGGTGTACATGGCGCTGCTGCATTGAGCCTGACCGACCAACTTTATAGCGATGAAAAAAACAGTGAGCAGTTGATTGTCAGCATGTTGGTCAGTCGATTTGTCGATAGCTGGCAACGGTGACCTTGGTTACATCATTGACGACTGGCGGCTCATTTTATCGAGCGGTCATCACGATTGTTGTGGCGATTTTTTTGTTTGATGTGCAGGCCGCATTAATCAAGCACATGGGGACTCGCTTTTCGATCGAACAGATTGCGGTGTTCCGAAATTTCTTTGGTCTCTTTCCTCATTTTATCGTTTTGTTGCTAATGGCTGAATGGCGTAGCGCAGGCTATTCCTTGAAAATGAAACGCTGGAAACTCGGGTTGGGGCGAGGCGTGCTGTTGATCTGTGCACAGATGGCCTTCTATTACGCATTGACTCATCTTGAGCTTGCGACAGCGGCTACTTTGGCTTTCTCCGGTCCGTTGTTTGTCACGATCTTGTCGATTCCCTTGTTGGGGCATCGAGTAGGGTGGTGGCGTACGTCGGCTGTTGTACTGGGGTTTATCGGGGTGGTTCTAGTCATGCGCCCCGGAAGCGATACCTTCACAGCGGTTGCATTGTTTCCAATCGCCGCTGCATTTTTCTATGCCTTGGCCAGTCTCTCATCGCGTTTCTTCGATGATGGGGTTTCCACGGCCCTGATAAGTATTTATGCCACGACTGGCGCTTTAATTTCCGCATTCCTTGTATTAGTCACCGTGGGTCAATGGACACCAATGACTCAATTGACAGACTGGTTATGGTTCATGGCCATGGGTACAGTGGGTGGCATGGCAGTTTTTTTGTTGATATCAGCCTACCGAATGTCAGACCCCAGTTCATTGTCGCCATTTGAATACTTTGGTATTCCGTTTTCTTTCTTGCTTGGCTGGCTCTTTTTTGGCGAAGCGCCAATAGACTCTTTGTTTCCCGGCGTCTTGTTGATCGTCGGTGGTGGTTTGCTTGTCGTCTGGCGTGAACGCAAGGTGCGATCAAAAAAAGCACCGCAGGAATCTTGAGAGACACCGTGGTGGTGTTGATCCCGTATCAGATAAGTATTAGATGTGCACCGTGTATCGATTCCCGATCACGAACTAACTCAGGGCCATCTGCCGTTTCCCGATTTCGCTCAAGTCATCGATAGTGGCTCGATCGATAAAATTCGTTTCGTAGTCTTCTGCGGCAAAGTCCGGCGCACTTTTACCACTCAGGAAACTGCTCGCCTGACGCAGCGCATAAGCGCGGTTTTTACTGCAAGCCGGACTGGCTCCAATGTAGATGACGTTTGCATAGTCTTTGCCATGATGCTCGTTGCCCACTGCATGGACTACGTCGGGATGCCACCAGACGGTATCACCAGGTGCGACCGTTTGAATTGGGACTATTGCCGGTACCAGATCAGGATGCCATTGCTGATCTACACCGAGTGCTCGACCGGGCTTTGCCAGGCAGAGTTCGTCATCGGGGACGTCATCTTGCAATGCACGTAGCAGAACATAACCAATAGCGTTGGCAATGGGCAGCAGCTGAAGTGTGCCGTCGCCAGGGCCTTGTTCGGTCAATGCGGTCCAACCTTGAAACGTTCTGAACATCGAACTTACCGCTGGAGAGGCGTACTCACGTGTCTGTGTTCGAAAAGCGGCTTGCCAGGGATCGTATTGATCAAATTGCCCTGTGAAAATCGATGCATAGATGCGTTGAAAGGCAGGATCTACCCAGCGCTCGTAGGATCCTGCATCCATGTGTGGTGACAAGCCAAGTGTAGTGTCACCCGGAGCCCGTCGCCGCGTACGATCGGCATAGCTATAGTCAGAGTCAGGATCAAATTCCGGCCCGGCGGGTGCCGAGATATCCCACAAGCGATTCAGGAATCGTTTGGTGGTAGCCATGGATTCAGCCTGACGGGCCATGACTTGTGGGCGAGACCAATAGACGCCGTAGATTTGTGGCTTTGCATCAGCCAGGTCGCCGAAGTAGGTGTCAAGTCCGGCTTTTTCCTTGGCGTGCTTTAGATAATTATTGTTGTCAAGGTAGTTTCCCAGCTCCTGATTCCAATCTTCCGCCATTGCCTGTGGGAAGACACTACGAATGATGACACAGCCACATTGGCGTATCGATGCAATATCTTTTGTGGAGACTTTGTTGCCTTTAATGGCTTCGAACGATAGTTCGGGGACTACAGCTCCCGTGTTTGCTTGCTTGTCGACCACATCATCAACCGCTGCGCGTATCGTGTCCGCGACGATCTGGAACTGTTTGGCCGTGTCTTTGTTTTCCCGCAGTGTCCGTTTGGCAGAGCGAATGAAGGGGCCTGGGTCGAAATCGCTATCAGACATACAGGAATCTCTCTGTTAAGTCGGAAGTCAGTCTGCGGTGAAGCTGCTGCCGATTCAGGGGTTCAACGTCATCATAATGTAATTGTCTGTAGACTGCGC
>CAYUZB010000093.1:0-5966 GCA_964449565.1 uncultured Granulosicoccaceae bacterium
CAGCAAGGTCAGCAAGGACAGCAAGGACAGCAAGGACAGCAAGGACAGCAAGGACAGCAAGGACAGCAAGGACAGCAAGGACCAGGCGGCCAGAACAACGCACCACGGACAGGTGGGACACAACGAGGCTTTACGCGTGATGGGGCGCGTGTTGAAACAGCGGATGCGATCGATGCGCTGGTGCCGAACCTGGAAGCGATTGGTGTTGACCGGCAAGATATTGAAGATCTGCAACAAAGTGCCGATGCTATTCGGGCAGGTGGTGGCAGCACCAATGCCGCTCGCGTCGATGCAGAATTCCAGCGCTTGCGCCGGCAAGTCGAACAGTTGGAATTGATGATTGCGGATAGCAACCGCAGTGATACCGTAGATTCAGAGGCTTTGGTGAAACAGGGGCCTGTTTCCGACGCAGCCGCTGATTACTATCGTCGACTAAGTGAACAACCGCAACGTTTGCAGCGGTGATGTGCTTGATGATTGGACCTTACGCGCTCTTTCCTTTAGACTAACTACCTAAATCGCTTTAAGGTACATCCTTTGTGAGTACTTACCTGTTGTACCTGAATACTGCCCAAAAGGTAGATACTGTTGAGCACGGCATGGTCCGTGGTCTTGCTATAGCCAACCCGGTAACTTGTGAAAGTCGTGCCTTGGCGCGTGATTATCTGGCAATCGAGGCCGGTGATGAAATTATTGCCTGCAATGGCGATGGTATCCGCTGGTCAGCCAATATCGATGAAGTTGTCGTCGCCACCAGTCAGGATGAAACCGTTGAGGTTGGTGAGCCAGTGCGCATTTTGAAGGGCACCCTGACAGCCAGAGGCGGTCGGTCTGTCGCTGCAGCCTGTAAACGAATGAAAGACAATGGCGTAGCTTTGCCGGAAATCATCAATTCTCGTGGCAGTGGGTTCAAGCAGGGTGCTCTGGCCAAACTGCTTACCGAAGACCAAGTTGAAGAACTGAGCGCCGGTCTTTCCTGAGTTTGGATTGCTTCAGCCTTCGGCTGGTCGTAGTCCATTTGGGTCTATAATTTGCAGATTGTTTTGCGTTACCCAGTATCTGCAAACACCAAATTCCCTTTAAATCCGAGAATTACACATGAGTTTCGATAAGTTGAACCCGGGCGAGAATGTGCCCGATCTGGTCAATGTTATCATTGAGATCCCAGCAAACGCCGACCCTGTCAAGTACGAAATTGACAAAGACAGCGGCACTCTGATGGTTGACCGTTTTATGGCGGCGCCCATGTTTTATCCATGCAATTACGGTTATATTCCGCACACCCTGTCTGAAGACGGTGATCCGATTGATGTACTTGTCCATACACCTTATCCATTGGTGCATGGCAGCGTTATAGCTTGTCGTCCGGTCGGTGTGCTCAATATGAAAGATGAAGCAGGCCCGGACTCAAAGCTGATCGCATTGCCAAAGAAAAAACTGACAACCCTGTACGATCACATCGAAGATATTGATGAGCTACCCGAATTGCTCAAGGCGCAGATTGCTCACTTTTTCACTCGCTACAAAGAAGTGGAGAAGGGCAAGTGGGTAGAGGTTGAAGGTTGGGCGGATGCGTCAGATGCCAAGCGTCAAATCCTTGAAAGTATCGAACGCGCCAAAGGCTAATAGATTTGAAGTCTGAAAGTCCAGTTTTGTTCTCGTATGAGAACAAAACTGGCAATTCGACGTTTACGCAGCACGTATAAAAAAATGCATAAGTCTGGCTTACTCCACTGGTCTGAGTACAATCAATTTCCAGCCGGCTTTTAACGTTATCGCATCTCCCGCACCAAAAATGTGCAGCTTGCGGTCATCACTAATCGCAAACAGCGGCAAATCATTTTCTGCTACACCGTATTTTGCGTAGTTCTTGGTACTCGACTTTTCCGGTTCCGGTCCCGGTTCTGAGCCAGCTCCGGGTACTGTCTCCCGCGCATCCGCAGTTTTTGTGTCATCTGTTTTTTTGCCACTGTCGGGTATTTCAATCGTTATAAATTCCCCGTTACGAATGCGTTTGCGCAGTCTGCTATGCGACAGCGCTCTGTCGAATAAAGGGTTCGCTCGATTGCGGTTGGCTGTATCGAATCGCTCATAAGCTTCGTCATCTGAAGCGCCTTCAAGCGTGAATACCGAATTGGCACCGAGCTCGCGGCGGAAGTGCATGCCAGTCAGTGCGTTGGTATCTCGATTAGATGAAACCGCGATCAGGTTGCCAATGCCTTGCAGGTCGAGATTTTCAGATGCATGGCCAGAGGTTGGATTGCCGTGATAGGCCTCAAACCCCGACTGCCTTGCAGCCCGCACACTACTCCAGGAAGTGTCCGACAGCAGCACCATGATTGACTGATCTCTCAGTAGTTTTGCCAGTGGCAGTGATATTTCGTTTGCGCCAACAAACAGCACGCCATTGGGCACCGGGTTGCTGATGCCTAACTTGTCTGCAACTGCTTTGGACGTCAGACTTTGAAAAACGACAGTGCCGATAATCAAACTGAACGTAAGCGGCACGAGTAGCTCGGCCTGAGGAACGCCAACTTCTAGTAGACGCAGGACGAACAAGGAGGAGACTGCTGCGGCTACTATCCCTCTAGGAGAGATCCAGCCAATGAAAAATCGCTCTTGAAAGCTCAAACCGGATCGTGCAGTACAAATAAAGGCATTCAATGGCCTGATAAGGAATTGAGCGATGAACAACAACATGATTATCTGAAACCCGTATTGCGGAATCAGCGCAAGATCCAGTCGAGACGCGAGTAGGATAAACAGCACCGAAATGAGCAAGACACTCAAGTCCTCTTTGAAGTGCAAGATCTCATCGACATGCAAGCCCTTGGTATTGGCTAGCCATACCCCCATGATCGTGACTGCCAGAAGTCCAGATTCATGTTGCAGTGATTCGGAAATCGCAAACGCACAAAGCACAACGATCAATGTCAATACATTAACCAGATAGTCTGGAACCCAATAGCGGCGAAGTACCACAGCCGTCGCATAGCCTGCCGCGATACCAATCACGGTGCCTATCACAATCAGTTTTATCAATATGAATGCGATGTATTGCCAGCCGTTGCCGGGTAAGTCCAATACCACGAAGTCGAACACGAGTAGCGCAAGGAAAACACCGATCGGATCAATAAGAATGCCTTCCCAATGAAGAATATGACCAACCTTGTTCGATGGACGCACGGCGCGGAGTAAGGGCTTGACGACCGTCGGTCCACTGACCACCGCGATCGAGCCAAAGATCAGCGACAGAGACCATGGCAAGTCAAATACAAAATGCACGGTGATCGTGAGTAATGCCCATGTGATCAGCACACCAACGGTAATCAATCGGGTGACTACCGCGCCGTGGCCGCTGATATCTTTGAATTTGAGAGTCAGACCACCTTCAAACAGGATGATCGCAACAGCGAAGGACACAAAAGGAAATAATGCATCACCTAACCAGGCATCGGCATCTACCCACCCGAGGATCGGGCCGGCTATGACGCCAGCACCCAACAAAAGCAGTATCGAAGGAAGATTAAAGTACCAGGCCAGCCATTGGCAGGCACCGCACAGAGCCGCAAGCGCTGCGATCGCTAACAACGGATTGTCCATAAGTATCGGTCGGCGTTCTACTGACTCTCAAGGGTAGCAGCTTACTGGTTCACTTGGCTGTTGTTGGGGTGCTGGTAGATTGTCCGTGTCGCACGGAGCTGATTTACTGTCTACACCACAGGGATGGCTTGCGCCACCGCAATCGCTACTTTGAAATGAGCGCAAGCGATTCGGCGCTGAGCCTTGCGCCAGGCGATATCCTCAGCCAAGTAGGCCAGAGTTAGACCAGTTAGGCTCGTTTGGCCATTTAGAAGTAAGCCAGTTGGCCTAGAGGCGTGCTCGCACCCAATGCAGCTCACGGGCAATGGCATGACTGACTGGTACATTGCGATAGGCTTCGGGCAGCACATCCCATGTGTAGGTTTCCACTTCCAGGTGAGGCGAGATTCCGTGGCGTTTTTGCAATGTCAGAATTTGTTCAAGCATCGATTGCGTTGTCGAAAAGTGAGTCATCTTTTCAAGGAAAACGGGTACATGAAAATGTACTCGCCACTCCGCATCGCGTTCAATGGCTGGTTGGAAGTCGCTCAGCGCCAATGCGAGATTGCCGTTATCAATGGGCACATACAGCGTTGGGTCAAGTTTTGCCCGCTGTTCGATATGATATCGCGCTGCCTTGATCGCATGACGCAAATCGTTATGGCGAGAAAATTGTTTTCCCCGCTTTTCGACGACTTGGTGCAAATATACAGGTTCGTCGAATTGGGCCAGTTGCCGCAAGTTGATCTCGGTGACTTTTGGAATTCGCAAGGCCGAGCTAAGTTGCATTTTTATAATAGGGATGCCAGCTGTTTGCAGTCGCGTAATCGCGTGCGCCGGATTTTCGAACTCGACGGCTGAATGGCATACGTCGTAACAGACACCAAGCATTTCGTGCAAGGCGGTATCCGCTTCGCTTTTTGTCATACCAGTCAGTGATGCAAGACGATTGACTGCTGAATTTGTATACAGATGCTGTTTGAAAAAGGCTACGCATTCAACGATTGTTTCCAGAAAACAACCCGGTTCAGGTTCCAGCGCTAACGCGATTCGAACGCCGGTTTCTTTTTCGAGTTGCACATTGTGTGCGACTGCCTGAACAAGCATGTCAGCCATCAGTTTGACAGTGCCTGGCATTACCCAGTCTTTGTAGGTGCCAGCAACGGTACTGATTGATCCATAGTTATCAGGCGGTGACAGCGCCGCCATCAAGCGTGAGAGCTTGCAGGTATAGTCGAGGCGCGCCTGTTCGGTCCAATCTGGTTTATAAACATTCTCTTTGATTTGTTCGCCATGAAAAGGACCGTGCGAAAACCCGTTTATGGTGAATACATACTGATTCTCTCGCGCCAGCCAGTCCTTGAATTGACTAAAGGTGTTTGGGTCCTGTAGCGCCTCGAGACTGGTATGTGATAGCCGCAGGCCCATGCCCATAGGCTCATCATTGGCTCGTCCTTCCAGGAATGCCAGTTCTCGCCGAACTTTTGGCAGCTCGTTTTCAAGTTGTGGAAATACCTCTTGCCAGCTGTCGCCAGAATGAATATTGGTGCAATAGCTCAAATGGCTTGCCAGCCCGTCGCAAATAATTTTCATGCTGTTACGGCACCCTGAAAGACGGAATTAGCCTGACCAGGGAATAACCGTCCATCGTTGGAGATCATCGAAATTCGCAAAAAGAAGGATTAGAAGACGCTATCGCGATGATATATTCATGCCAAATGCTCGCCTAAGCTGTTGATCTCCCAATGAAGATACTACGATTTGCGTTATCCGTTCTGATGATTGTCTTTGGACTGGTGCAATACAACGACCCGGATGGCCTCTGGTGGGCATTCATCTATGGGCTTGCTGCGTTTACGCTGTTGTTCGCAAACTGGTGGCCGAATGCTTTGCAGCAGCCGATGGGAAAAACGCTGCTACTCTTGTTACTTGCAGGCTTTGCTATCGGGGTATGGGTTTATTGGCCTGAGGATGCAAATTTCTGGAAAACTGAAGTTTTTTGGGAAACCGAAAGCGCGCGCGAGGGCATGGGTATGATGATCGTCCTGTTTGTCTCTTTGTTTGCGTTGCCGGTCGCGTTTGCCCGATCAAAGTCTGACACTGGCGAACATAGAGCGCCAAGTTAACGACGCGTGATAATGCAGGCTCATGCCTTGCATGAGAGAATGGGGTTTTGGATACGAGGCGCAGCGAGGCGAAGCCCAGAATGCGAGAAACAAGTGTTTCAGTGGCTCCCGGTGACGATAAAATGCAGCTACTTGGATGGCGTGAATGGGTCAGTTTTCCTGATTTGGGCCTACCAGCAGTCAAAGCCAAAGTGGATACGGGGGCGCGTACCTCTGCGTTGCATGCTTTCGATGTACAAAAAGATACAGGTCCGGGCG
>CAYUZB010000093.1:6066-8064 GCA_964449565.1 uncultured Granulosicoccaceae bacterium
GCGCGTACCTCTGCGTTGCATGCTTTCGATGTACAAAAAGATACAGGTCCGGGCGGTGAATGGGTCAGCTTTTCCGTCCAGCCCTTGCAGCGAAACCAAAAAGTCATAAGACGTTGTAAAGCGCGAGTCATTGACACTCGTCGCGTTACCGACTCCGGTGGTCACACCGAAGAGCGTATATTTGTAGAAACTCGTGTGCAGATAGGTGCTTTGATCAGAACCATCGAGCTTACATTGACCGAGCGGCATAATATGCTGTTCCGCATGTTGCTTGGACGAACGGCACTGGTGCCCGATATTCATGTCAACCCTGGCAAGTCGTATCTTGCAGGCAGGCTTGACGTACGTGCCCTGTATGCGGATTCCACCGAGTCGGTCTCATGAAGATTGCCATTCTGTCGCGTAATCGGCGTCTGTATTCAACGCGTCGATTGATTCAAGCCGCTGAGGAACGTGGCCATGAAGTTCATGTCATCGACGTCCTTCGTTGTTACATGAATATTGTCTCCCGCAAACCCAGTGTGCATCTCGAAGGTAATTCCCTGACAGACTTTGACGCGGTTATCCCGCGTATTGGTGCTTCGGTAACCGCCTATGGTACTGCTGTGCTTCGGCAGTTTGAAATGATGGGTGTCTACACGTTGATCGAGTCGGTTGCATTAGCACGCTCGCGTGACAAACTTCGATCTTTGCAGCTTCTAAGCCGTAAGGGAATCGGACTGCCGGTCACTGGTTTCGCAAACAAACCCGGTGATACCAAAGATCTGATCAAGATGGTTGGTGGCACGCCATTGGTCATCAAGTTGCTCGAAGGAACACAAGGTATCGGTGTGGTTCTGGCCGAAACCAATAAAGCGGCTGAGTCGGTTATAGAGGCCTTCATGGGCTTGCAAGCAAATATCCTTGTTCAGGAGTTCATCGAAGAAGCTGGCGGTTCGGACATTCGCTGTCTGGTGGTTGGAGGCAAAGTGGTAGCCGCCATGAAACGACAAGCAGCAGAAGGGGAGTTTCGTTCCAACTTACATCGTGGTGGATCGGCAAGCCTTGTCAAGATTTCACCTGAAGAACGGGCGACTGCGGTAAGTTCGGCCAAGGTATTGGGTCTGACGGTTGCCGGGGTTGATCTGTTACGTTCCGAGCGTGGTCCGCTGGTCATGGAGGTCAACTCCTCACCTGGCCTTGAAGGGATTGAAACTGCCAGCGGCAAGGACGTAGCCGGCATCATCATTTCGCAACTCGAGAAAAATGCGCGGCCGGGCAACACCAAAACGAAAGGCGGCAAGGGTTGAAAAATTCACCCATCACGATTGGTGATGTCACGATAAATCCGGGTGAGCGACTGTATGTCGATCTGCCATTGCCGCCGTTGTACACGCACACCTCAGTCGCGATGCCGGTGCATGTCATCAATGGAAGGCAAGCGGGCCCAGTCATGTTTGTCACGGCCGCCATTCATGGCGATGAAATCAATGGCATAGAAATCATTCGACGTTTGTTGGCAACCAAGGCATTGCAACGACTGTCCGGTACCTTGATCGCCGTACCTGTCGTCAATGTGTACGGATTTGTATCGCAATCACGCTATCTACCCGATCGGCGCGACCTTAATCGTTCTTTTCCAGGTTCGGAGCGAGGTTCCATGGCGGCGAGGCTGGCGGATACACTGGTGAGTGAGATAATCGGAAAATGTACGCATGGTATCGATCTGCATACTGCGGCGGAAGGTCGTGCGAATTTACCTCAGATTCGAGTTGATCTGGATCTGCATCCGGCATTGCTGGATATAGCTGAGGCATTTTCACCGCCAATCATTCTTGATTCGCCGACTCGTACTGGCACCTTGCGTGAGGCAGCCGGTGATTTGCCAGTCCTCTTGTACGAAGCGGGTGAAGCGCTACGTTTTGATGATCTTGCCATTCGTGCCGGACTTCAAGGCATATTGCGTGTCATGCGTCACCTCGGCATGTTACCGCCATCGAAAGTCAAGGATAGAAAATC
>CAYUZB010000093.1:8164-14930 GCA_964449565.1 uncultured Granulosicoccaceae bacterium
GGTACTGATGCCGACGATTCGATTGCATCCATTAGAGCGGCACTCGATGTCGGGGTGAATTTTATCGACACAGCCGCCGTTTACGGTTTTGGTTTGTCGGAACTGTTGGTTGGCAAGGCGATCGCCGGTCGTCCGCGCGACGAGATTATCATTGCAAGCAAGTGTGGCCTTCGTTGGGACATCGAATCGGAAATTCTTCATTATGAAGGTGACGGTAAACGCGTTTATCGAACACTTGCAGCGCGGTCGATCGTGCAGGAGCTTGAGGCGAGTCTCGAACGCCTTGGCACCGACTACATCGACTTGTATCAGACCCACTGGCCTGACAAGATGACTCCGCTGGCGGAAGTTGTAGCAACACTTGAACAATGCAAAGCGAGTGGCAAGATTCGCGCGTGGGGATTTTGTAATTCAGATTCCGCCAGTCTCGAAGACGCTTGCAAGCTCGGTCAAATTGCTTCTGATCAGGAACGTTACAGCTTTCTTGATCGTGAACAGGACGAGCAGAATCTACCGATCTGTGCTGAACGAGGGTTGTCATTTCTATGCTATTCGCCCATCGCACAAGGCCTGTTGACTGGCAGGATGGATGCCAAGCGGGAATTTAAAGAAGGCGATCTACGTATCGGCAATCCACGCTTTGCGCCCGAGGTCCTTAATGCCGTTCAAGCGGTACTGGCACCGATCAAGGCTCTCTCTCGTGATCGTGGTGTGACCACTGAACAACTGGTACTTGCCTGGACATTGAAACAAAAGGGCGTCAGCCATGTTCTTGTGGGCACTCGTGATGCGGATCAGGCAAAGGCCAATGCAATCGCTGGGTCACTTGAACTTGATGATGATGAACTGGATATCATCACGCAAGCGGCTCATGCCTGGCCCGGCTTCGCATCCTTCGCTTAATGATCATAAATGAACGGGCGTTAGCGGACGGGAACAAGCGGTAGCAGACGCTCGGCAAGTGCTTACAGACGGTATTTCAGTTTTTCGACAAGGTCATTGAAATTCACGGCGAGAATATCCCAGTCGCTATCGGCGGTGAGGTCGGTCGTTTGCTGTGAGCCATGTTCCGTCGGTCGTGTAACGAAAGCTGTCTTCAATCCTGATTCCCTGGCCGCATGCAGATCATCATTGTGTGCAGCCACCATCATGACATTTTCAGGTTCGAGCCGGAGCGCAGATACACTCGCCTGATAAACAGCAGGCTCCGGTTTGTAATTTTGCGCGATATCAGCGCCGAGAATGGCATCCCAAGGAAGTTTGGCAAAGCGCGCCAGGTGAGACATCAATGCGATCGAGCCATTTGAGCAAGGAGCGATCAATACATACCTTCTTAATTCGCTTAGCCCTTCAACTACATCTGGCCACGGTGGCAACTGCTCCCAGGCACGGGCAAAACGAAGCGATTCGGTCTCGCTAAACTGCTGCTCGAGACCAAAATGCTCTAGCGTCACAAGCAGGTTTTCGTAGTGCAATTGATCAAGAGCGATATAACCGCGCTGTCCTGTTCGAATGCTGGTCATTGCGGGTTGGTATCGTGACCTCCAGTAGGTGGCGAATTCAGTTGGGTTTGTTGAAATGCCACGACGCTTGAATTCGCTTTTTGTCACTTGCGCAACACCATTGCGCCAGTCGACACACGTACCAAATACATCAAAGATCAAGGCTTGAATTGACATGGTTAGATCCGCGGCTGTCTTGATCTAAGCGATCGCAAAGTCGATTGCTGCTTGTGCATGCAAGGCAGTGGTATCAAAGCAGGGTATTGAGAAATCATCGCTTGAGATTAGCAAGCCGACTTCGGTACATCCGAAAATCAGGCTGTCGGTTCTATCTGTTGTCATGCTATTGACAATGTCGATATATTTTTGTTTTGAGGTTTTCTGGACTATCCCCTTACAAAGCTCTTGATAGATAATGTCATGCACGATTGTTCTGTCTTTATCCTCCGGAATCACGACATCAACTCCTTGGTGGCGCAGACGTTGTGTGTAGAAATCCTGCTCCATGGTGTAACGCGTTGCAAGCAACAGGGGTTTGTTGGCACCGTTTTTTTTGATCGCTGAAGCGGTAACGTCTGCGATATGCAATAGCGGGATGTCTACCGCCGCACTGACTTCGTCAGCCATCTTGTGCATGGTATTCGTGCAAATGAGCAAACACTCAGCGCCACCGCGTTCGAGACGTTGAGCCACGTCGGTCATTCGGGATGTAGCGCCTGCCCAATCACCAGCAGCCTGCAAGGCTTCAATCGTGGCAAAGTCGAAAGACCACATAAGGATTTCGGCAGAATGCAAGCCACCCAAGCGCTCTCGCGCCATTCGGTTCAAGAGTTGGTAGTACGTCACCGTACTTTCCCAGCTCATTCCACCGATCAATCCGATTGTTTTCATGCACCGATTCTAGCCGATGTCTATAAATAGAGAAACAAATGGATAAAATAGACAAACAAATGGATAGCAAGATTGAACTATGGATAGCAAGATTGAACTAGCAAGCTAACAGCGGGGCAATTGCGCGCGGTGGCTACTGCCGAAATTGTTGACGGTGTGTGTGACCCTGAGATACAGGCTGCGTTCAAGTTATTGCGTTCACCTGACCAGAAATATACTGGTTCAGTGTATAGCAGTTGTCGACTTTGCGTAAGTACCGGTGGCCTGATAAAGATCTGACAAGTCATCCTGATAGTCAAAGCGTGCGTTCAGAAACAGACGTTTTTTGACACGGGCTTCGAAGTCGTCAAGATAGCCACAACTAACGAGCGCGTCCAGAGCCATGTCTGCCTGATCACCGGCGAACACGATCTCGTGTCTTATATCAGGTTGGAAATCAGTGGCATCGTTTTTCAAAGTGACCCTTAGGGTGGGTTCCTGAGCACGGTCAAATGCTACAAAGCCTTTGTTAATCTGAATACTGGAAATTCGGTCGGTCGAAATCTTGTAGTCGGATACTACAAAATACTCAGTTGGTGCTGTTTGAGTTAGGCTTTTACGGGGTCGAAATAACCATTGCCTTCCGATACCGAAGAGTTGGGCTAGTGTGTTTACCATGGCGTTTGATCCGGTTACATCTCGGCCAGGCCGAGCAAACTGTAAAGGAGTCAGCAAACTGTAAAGAGTTAGATAGACTGTAACTGGTGAATCGGCAATTTTCAGGCAAGGTACAGCAGGCTTCACCTTGTTTTACAATGCTGGTGCCTGCTTTATTCCAATTTTCCTTGAAACGAACTCCATGCAGCTTTAAACGACATTTTCGGGATTAGCCCAGGTAAATTTTTGCGGAAAAATCTATTGCTTGGAGGGTTGCAACTGTCACATTGTTACTGGCTCTGGCTCTGGCTCTGGCTAATGGAAATTACGAGATCGCGTGCTGAGTTGCCCAAGCATCCAGGACAGGTCCTCGATCTTGCGCGCGATCAAGTGCACAACGCCTTGTTCCTTTTGTGTTTTGCCATAGACAGCGACCATTTTGGCGCCCAGCACTTCTTTTCTGAACTGCTCGACCGTTTGTTCCCAGACAATCACGTTCATCGGCCCACCTTCGTCCTCGAGTGTCAGAAACACAACACCTTTCGCGCTGCCGGGGCGTTGACGAACTTTGATGAGACCAGCAATGCGGGCGAAACCGCGGTCAGGTACTGCTGCCCATTCGGCAGAGCTCATGATTCGGCGGCGCTTTAACTCATCACGTAACAGTGACAAAGGATGTGCTTCCAGTGTCAGACCCAGACTCATGTAATCGGACACCACATTCTCGCCCGGCGTAGGTACGGGTAGTGCCAGCTGCGGCTCATTGGCTGAGGCGTCACTCAACAGCTCCGGCAATTGCTCGACACCGAGAAGATCCCACTGTGCCTGATGTCGGTTACCGCTGATAGTAGCCAGTGCTCCAGCAATGGCCAGGGCTTGTTGATCGCGTTGATTGATACCGCTACGGCGGACAAGATCAGCGGCATCAACAAATGGTCCTTGTTTGCGTGCACTCAACAGTCGATTGGCTCCATCGACTGACAGCTTTGCCACCAAGCGAAGGCCGATGCGTACCGCAGGCTGTGCCAATGTATGTGTCTTGATCGTACGGCTGGTATCAACCGCATCATCTTCCTGCAAGGATCCATCTGATGCAGACACATCAACCAGCTTGTGATCCCAATCGCTTTCATTGACATCAACCGACATGACGGTTATACCGTGTCGCCGAGCGTCCTGTGTCAGATCGGATGGGTCATAGAAGCCGAGCGGCTGACTGTTCAGCATCGCGCATAAAAAGGCTGCCGGTTCATGGCATTTGAGCCAACAGGAGACGTAAACCAGCAGCGCAAAACTTGCGGCATGTGATTCCGGAAAACCGTATTCGCCAAAGCCCTCGATCTGTTTGAAGATCGCTTCGGCAAACTCCGCGTCATAGCCTTTTTTCAACATGCCGCCGACGACCATATCGTGAAACTTCGATACCTGACCACCGCGTCGCCAGGCAGCCATGGAACGGCGCAGGGCATCTGCCTGACCGGCCGTAAAACCTGCTGCGACCATGGCAATCTCCATGACTTGCTCCTGAAACACAGGTATACCCAGTGTGCGTTCAAGTACTTTTTCAAGATCCTTGTTGGGGTAGGTGACAGCTTCTATCCCTTGTCGGCGTTTAAGGTAAGGGTTGACCATGCCACCTTGAATCGGTCCCGGACGCACAATGGATACTTCGATAACCAAGTCGTAGTAGTTACGGGGTCTTAACCTTGGCAGCATGGACATCTGTGCACGCGATTCAATCTGGAAAACACCTATCGTATCGGCACGGCAGATCATGTCGTAGGTTGGTATGTCATTGGCCGGTATGCTCGACATACTGTGTCTGACGCCGCGATAGTCATCAATCAAGTCAAAGCACTTGGCGATCGCTGTCAGCATGCCCAGCGCCAGTACATCCACTTTCAACAAACCCAGTTCCTCAAGATCATCCTTGTCCCATTGAATGATCGTGCGATCAGGCATCGCTGCATTCTCGACAGGGACCAGTGTCGACAAATCCTTGTTCGAGATGACAAAGCCACCGACATGCTGTGACAGATGACGTGGAAACCCCAGGAGTTGCTGCAAAAGCCAGGTAAAGCGCTTGATCATCTGGCTCGATGGGTCAAAACCCATGGATTCCAGATGTTCATTGACCATATTGCTGCCATCCCACCAGGCCAGTGATTTTGACAAGGCGGCTATCTGGTCTTCGCTCAGACCAATGACCTTGCCAAGATCTCGTATTGCGCTGCGCTTTCTATAGGTAATGACAGTCGCAGCAATGGCTGCTCGATGACGACCATATTTTGCGTAGATGTACTGAATGACTTCTTCACGGCGTTCGTGTTCAAAATCGACATCGATATCAGGTGGTTCATCGCGTTCTTTCGAAATAAAGCGTTCGAATAACAAGCGGGTACATGAGGGATCCACTTCGGTGATGCCGAGGCAATAGCAGACGGCTGAGTTGGCTGCCGAGCCACGCCCCTGGCATAGTATGCCTTCGCCGCGAGCAAAGCTGACGATGTCGTAGACGGTCAGAAAGTACGACTCGTACTGCAGGTCCTTGATCAGCGTGAGTTCGTGTTCGATCTGAGTCACTACATCATCACTGACGCCCTCTGGCCAGCGCCAATGTAATCCTGCAAAGGTGAGTTGTCGCAAATATTCGGTGGATGTCAGATCGGCGGGTACAACTTCCTGCGGATATTGGTAGTCAAGTTCACTCAGATCAAAGCGACATAAGGCAGCAACGTCGGCTGCGTTTTGCAAGGTCTGTACAGGATAGATAGAGCAGAGTGCGCGTATATCACGCAGGTAACGTTCGCCATTGGGAAACAGTAAGCGGCCTGCGTCATCGAGCGTGCAGTTATGCCGAATACAGCACAGCACATCCTGAAGTGCGCGACGCTTGCGCTCATGCATATGGACATCGCCTGCAGCGACGACCGCCAGTTCATGTCTGTCAGCAGTATCAATGACCCAGTGACTGTGCTTCTGGTCATAGGCATCGTAGTGTAGTTCGAGTGCGAGAAAGGTATAAGGGCCGAGTGTCTTGAACCAGGTGAACCAGTGTTCAAGCTCACCACGATTGGCCGGCAGGTAAGGAGGCACCAACAGCAAGCAGCAACCTTCAAGTCCAGCACGTTCGATAGTCTCTGTACTGACTTCATAGCTACCTTTGTTAGCCGCACGTCTGGCAGTGCTTATCAGTTGACAAAGCCGTGAATAAGAAGCGGCATCACGTACCAAGGCCACAAGACGAAAACCGTCATCAAGCGCAAACTCGCTGCCGATGATCAGCTGAAAATTGCCCAGTGTCATGACGCGTTCGTGGGTGGCGCCGGGCGCGACGCTGAGTTCTTCTTGATGATCTTGCCGAGCTTCAGAACACTGTGCAGCCTCTGCGACCAGCTCCTTCATGCGTCCATAGGCGCGTACCACGCCGGCCAGAGAGCACTCATCGGTAATGGCCAATGCGGAATAACCAAGCCGGACTGCGGTATCCACCAGCTCTTCGGGGCGAGACGCGCCGCGCAGGAAGCTGAAGTTGGATACGCAGTGCAGCTCGGCGTAGGCGAGAGAATCTGGTGTTGATAACTGTAAATTCATATACTGGTGTAAAATACAGTTATTAGATTGGTTCGCCAAGTGCTAAATGGCTGACTTGGGTGTTGTTGAAAATATTCTGGTATTGTTCTCTTCGTCTATTGAACAAGGAGGTTCAACGGAATGAACCCGAATTGCCCCCGCTG